>JAKLIV010000099.1 GCA_022709405.1 Spirochaetota bacterium | reverse complement strand
GAAAGTCGAGTCCCCGATCACCGCCACGGTCTTTGCCGCCATTTCGGGGCCGTGGGCCTTCTCGAAGCCGAGGTGCATCCCGATGCTCGCCCCCATGCAGCCCTGCGTGTGCATGGCCGAATACGGAGGCAGCGCGGCGAGAGTGTAGCAGCCGATATCGCCGTTCACGATGAGGTCGAGCTTCTTGAGCACGGTGAAGACGAAGCCGTGCGGGCATCCCTTGCACAGTCCCGGGGGACGCGCGGGGATCTCGGTGTTGTAGTCGGGCAGCGCGGGCGGGAACTGCTTCCCGTTCAGGGCTGCATCGACGATTTCGGGAGTCAGCTCTCCGCACAGGGGGATGATTTCCTTGCCGATTGCCTTTATTCCCAGCGATTTGACATATTCCTCGATAAATGGGTCGATCTCCTCGACCACGTAGAGATTCTCGACGCCTGCGGCGAACTCGCGGATCACGTCGTCGGGCATCGGCCATACCATTCCTATTTTCAAGACTGAATCCCCGGGGCAGGTCTCCTTGACGTACTGGTAGGCGACCCCGTCGGTGATTATGCCTCGTTTCCTGTTTCCCCACTCGATCCGGTTGAGTCCGGAGGTGTTGGAATACTCTTTGATCCTGAGGTGCTGCTCCTCTATGAATTTATGGCGCGGCCGCGCGTGCGCCGGCAGCATGACGTATTTTTTCGGGTCCCTGGGCGCAGGTTTCACCGGAACGTCCTTTCTCTCGCCGATCTCGACGAGTCCCTGGGAATGCGCGATCCTGGTGGTGATCCTGACGATCACCGGGCGGTCGTATTTTTCGGACAGCTCGAACGCGAGCTTCGTGAATTCCTTGCACTCGGCCGGGTCGGCCGGCTCGAGCATGGGGACCTTGGCCGCGCGGGCCAGGTGCCTGTTGTCCTGCTCGTTCTGCGAGCTCCACGCGCCGGGGTCGTCGGCGTTGATGATCACGAACCCGCCGTTGACGCCGGTATATGAAAAGGTGAACAGCGGGTCGGCCGCGACGTTGAGGCCGACGTGCTTCATGGCCGCGAGGGCCCTTGCGCCGGCGACCGAGGCGCCGGCGGCGACCTCGAGCGCGACCTTTTCGTTCGGAGACCACTGCGACCTGATGACAGGATAGTCCCTTGCCATCGTTTCGAGAATTTCGGTGCTCGGCGTGCCGGGATAAGCTGCCGCGACATGGCAGCCTGCCTCGTACGCTCCGCGGGCTATGGCTTCATTGCCGAGTAATACCTTCTTTTCCATGAATCAGGCTCCCATGATGTCGATTTTGCTGACGATGCTGTAGCCTTCCTCGGTCATGGCCTTCTTGGCCGCGTCTATATCGTCGAACCTGAATATCATGACGGCCTTGTCGCCGCGCTTTTCGGTGAAGGCGTACATGTATTCGATGTTGAGCTTGCGGCGCGCGAACGTATCGATGGCCTTGTACAGGGATCCCGGCTTGTCGTCGATCTCCACGGCGAGCACATCGTTGGTCGAGCATGTCACATGGCTTTCCCTGAGCGCGCGCACGCCTCCCTCGGGATCGTTGACGATCATCCGCAGAATCCCGAAATCCGACGTTTCGGCTATCGTCAGGGTGACGATGTTGATATTCTTTTCACCGAGAATCTTCAGCACATTCTGAAGATGACCGGGCTTGTTTTCGATGAATACTGAAAGCTGGGTTACGTTCATGGCTTCTCTCCTCGATAGGTTTTATTGAACGGGCGGTCTGTTCCGCTGCCCTTTCCGGGGCATCGAAAACCGGCTCCCTAAATTTTCCTCTTGTCTATGACCCTTACGGCCTTGCCTTCGCTCCTGGGGATGGTCATGGGCTCCACCAGGGTTATTTTGGCGGATATCCCCAGAGCGCTCCGCATTCTATCGCCGATCCGCTTCGAGAGATCGTTGAGGACCTTGACCTCGTCCGAGAACAGCTTCTCGTTGACCTCGACTTTGACCTCGATGTCGTCAAGAGCGGCCTTTCTGTCGAGGATGATCTGGTAATGCGGCTCGGTGCCTTCGATTTCCATGAGAACCGATTCTATCTGCGACGGGAAAACGTTGACGCCGCGGATTATCATCATGTCGTCGGACCTCCCGGTCACCTTCTCCATTTTTATCAGGGTCCTGCCGCACTTGCAGCTGTCGCGGTACAGCCTCGTGATGTCTTTCGACCGGTAGCGTATGGTCGGGAACGCCTCCTTGGTCAGCGACGTATACACGATCTCGCCCTTCTCCCCTTCGGGCAGTATCTCGCCGGTCTCCGGATCGATTATCTCGACATAGAAATGGTCCTCGAACACGTGCAGGCCCGACTTCTCAGAGCATTCGGTAGAAACACCCGGACCGATGACCTCGCTGAGCCCGTATATATCGAAAGCCTCGATGCCGAGACGCGATTCGATCTCCTTTCTCATGTTCTCCGACCAGGGCTCGGCGCCGAGTACGCCCGCCCTGAGCCTGGTCGCCCGCATGTTGTAATCCGGCCTTTTCTTTTCAATGTAATCTGCGATATTCAGCATGTACGAGGGCGTGCACGCCATGATGGTGGTGCCGAAATCCTTGATGAGCATGAGCTGGCGTTCGGTGTTGCCGCCCGAAATGGGCACAGTCATGGCGCCGAGCTTTTCCGCTCCGTAATGAAGGCCAAGCCCTCCGGTAAAAAGGCCGTAACCGTATGCGACCTGCACCACGTCGTTTTCGGTGGCGCCGTAAGCCGCGAGGCTCCGGGCCACGACCTCGGCGAACACGCCGACATCGTTTTTGGTGTATCCCACGACCGTGGCGTTGCCGGTCGTGCCTGATGAAGAATGGACACGCACTACTTTGCTCATGGGCACGGCGAAAAGGCCGAAGGGGTAGTTGTCCCGCATGTCCTGCTTGTACAGAAAGGGTACATGCTTCATGTCGGCGAGGGACTTGAATTTATCGGGATGAAAACCCGCTGCATCGAACTTTTTCTTGTAAAAGGGATTGTTGTTATACGCGTGGGTGAGCGACCATTTGAGCCTTTCATACTGGAGCTTCTTGAGTTTGTCGACGGGCATTGCTTCATATTCTTTATTGAACATCTCAACACCTCTTTATAAGTGTATATGGTAAAAAAAATAACAAAATAACTCCTTGTATAAAGGGGGCACCCTGTCAACGAAATTTTACATAACGCGCGTCGCAGAAAGAGGTATGACAACCATACAGGAGCAGCAATGCTGGTCTGCCGGGCCGGATTTCAGGCCTTTCCGCCCGTCACCGCACAGGTACGATCCTTGTCAGGTACTTTCCCTTTATATCGGAGAACTTTTCGGTTCTGACCATGTCCATTTTGCCGTAATAAAACCTCGACATGGGATTAATCGAATACGAACAATTCATGGTGAAAACAGCATCTTCCGGATGAAACACTCCCGTCAGCGAAGTGCGGCCGAGAGGTTTCAGGTCCATGCCCGTCGAGCTGAAAACGACGCTCGAGTTGCCGCCGGGAATGGGCCGGTCGCCGATCTTGTATATCATCCTGCTTATCAGCGATTTCTCGGTGAAAGGAATGTTGAAATGCCCGCGATGGAAAGATCCCCATCTCCATTCATCCATTACCGGGCCATGCTTTCTGTTGAGGTCCCTCATCGCATCGAGAAACGAACGGTCGAAGATGGCTTCCCTGTTTTCAATGGCGTAGGTATCGCGGTCATCGAAGCATGGAGAAGCGCTCTGGGCGACCACGTTCAAAAAATTCGGGAGAAGATAGACGTAGTTCTCCATGACTGTATCGATATCGTTCCTGATGTCATCCTTAAGAGTCGAGTATATAAACGTGTGAAGGAGCTTGTGGAAAAGGGTCGGCGCCACGAGGTCGGTATCCATGTCGAATTTCCAGTCGCTGAAATAAATCCTCATCAGCCTCGCAGAGGTGACCGGCATGTTTTCGAGCATGAGAAGGAACAGGGGCGTGAATTTTGCGGCATGAACCGAATGATCGTCATTCATGATTTTTTCGAGATCAGCCCGGGAGATCTCGGTAGCTGAAGAGAGAAGCTTCATCAGATTCTCGAGCCTGAACTCATCGACTCGAAGGTTTCCCCGAAGAACAGGCGGAATATCGGCCATGAAATCCGTTCCCACGGCAGCGCTGCGGATTTTTTCCGTCGTAACGGCGGTGCAGTCGGCGAAACCATTCCAGTAAGCGGCCGTATTCTTTTTAAACACCGTGTTCCCCGGAGAGGTGATCGGCACCCTGCCCGAATAAGCGGTCACCGAACCGTATTCATCGGCGAAAAGATATGCCTTGGGATAGGAATTAATACCCTTGATGTTTTTTACGGCGTCGGGTACGGTCTTAGCAAAGGGGACCTCAAACAGAGAGCGGACGTAATCGGCTCCCGGGAAAAAGGACTTGACGGTCACCACGAAATTTTTGTAGGGCTCGCTGACGAATATATCGTTCAGGACGGGCCCGCTCTCGGTTTCCCAAACAGGGCGGTTTTCCGCGATCTTTTCCGCGTCCGATCCGGGGTCCCTCACTTCGATGAAATTTTTCCAGCCGGCGGCAGAAAGGTATTTCACCTGCCGGTCTTCGGTTTTCACCTTTTCGACGAGAAAATCCTGGGTGTCGCAGTTGAGCGAGAAACCATAAAATGAAAAAGCGTCATGCTGCCCGGAAAACAGGAACGGCAGGCCGGCATGGGTCACCGCCATGATTTTTCTGCCTTTAATCGATATGCATACGGGATACCATCCGGGATATACGCCAAGCCCGTCCTCGTAGCTATACGCCGACAGCGCCCGGCCATCGCTGGTTATATGGTCCGGAACATAGACCGCAAAACCGCGGTTAAACGTCCCGATGCGCGATCTCACGAGTTTTCTGAGGTCGCGCAGCAGGGCGACGCCCTTCTTTTCTTCGTCTGCGTAAAAAGACGTATATTCCCTGGGGATTATCTCGGCAAGAAACGGATATTCGGCCCCCCTGGTATCATCGGAAAGCTGGAAGATCATCTCTTTGTTGCCCAGAAAGGCCTGCGACCATTCCTTGACCAGCAATATCGCGATCACGTCTGCGGGATCCCACGGATCGTCGAGCGAATTTTTATAAAGCGACGCCTTCTGTATGATATCCACTCCCCTGACGTAAGCGTCGAGGAACAGGCGTTCACGCGGCCCGGTTTCGGCCAGGATGCGCTCGGCCCTGCGTCGAAAACCGATTATTCTCGAAAGGCGGTCGAGACTTTCACCTTTAGCGCCTATGAGTTTGCTCAGCTGCGAACGGGCAATCGACCTGAAATATTCCATGTACACGAAACGGTCCTGGGCGTGAACATATCCGAGCGCCGCGAACATATCATGTTCGGATGAAACTTCGATCCGGGGAACGCCGTGCTCGTCTCTCTCGATGATCACATCCGCGAACACCTTGCCCGAAAGATCGGCTTGGTATGAGACCAGCTGGTTCCTGTAGTACAGGAACCCGGCCACGGCGGCCGCGACAACGACCGCGACCACAGTTAGAATGATTTTAACCGGTTTTTTCATATCATTACCCGCACTAAAACTCGAACTTCACCGTGTTCAGCCTCGACTTGATTTCCCCGAGTATTCTCGCTTCATCGTCCCGCCCCTTCGCCTCAAAGGTCGCTGAAAACCTGACGAAATGTCCGGCATCGTCCCATGGGACGGACGAGATGAGTTTTTCCCTGATCAGAAACTGGGAAAAATCCTCTGCGCTGGCGAATCTGGGACCGCCCTTAACTCCCTTTGGAATTTCAGTATAGAGATAGAATGTCCCGCCTGGCACCTCGGCCTTGAACCCGGTCTGGTTGAGGATTTCAACCAGGGCCTTCAGCCTGCGCCGGTATTTTTCCTTGATTGCGTCGGTGATTTCGGGATGATCGAGCGCCACGATCGAAGCCTTCTGAATCGCCTTGAACTGGCCCGAGTCGAAGTTGTCCTTCACGTTGCCGAAAGCCTTCACAATCAGCTCGTTGCCCGCGATAAAGGCCATCCTCCACCCGGTCATGTTGAAAGCCTTCGAAAGCGAGTGGATCTCGACACCCACCTCCTTGGCCCCGGGCACGCCAAGGAATGAAAAGGGAGGCCGGTCATAGGTAAGCGCCGCATATGCCGCGTCCTGAACGATGATCAGGCTGTTCGTCCTCGCAAACTCAATGGCCTCGCGGTAAAAGGCCTCGTCCGCCACTGCGCCGGTCGGATTGTTCGGATAGTTCAGGAGCAGTATCTTCGCCCGCTTCGCCACGTCAGACGGTATATCGGCGAAATCGACGAGGAAGTTCTTTTCCTTTTTGAGCTTGATCGTGTACACCTCTCCGTTATACCAGGAGGTATGCGTCCCGAGCACCGGATAACCCGGCGCGGTCATGATGGTTACGTCTCCGGGATTGATGAAAGCCGAAGGAAGCATGGCCAGCGCCGGTTTCGAACCGATCGAATGAAGCACCTCCTTTTCGGGATCGATACCGTCGACACCGTAGACTTTTTTGAGGTAGCGCGAAGCGGCAATCTTGAATTCCTCGATGCCGTTGTCGGAGTAGCCCCTGTTTTCATGCCTGCCGGCCTCGTCCTGCAGAGCCTTGATGACCACGTCAAAAGCCTTCTCGTCGGGCTCGCCAACACCCAGATCGATGAGCTCGGTCCCGGGATGCTCCTTCAAGGCGGCGCGCTTCGCCCTTTTTATCAGCTCGAATTTATAGATTTTCTCCTCTTTACCGAACCTGCTTCCGCCGATCCTGTCGGCGAAAAGTTTCTGTATATATGAATCACTCACCGCTTGGTTCCTCCCTGCCGGTTTGCGTCGTTCTTGTCGGCCTGACCGTCGCCTTTACCCTTGACTTCGGACTTATCGCCTTCAGCGGATTCAAGCGGAGTCACTTTGGCCTGGACTATCTCGATCTTGGTGTAGTAATCGTCGAGCATGGTGAAGAACCGCCTGAAATCCCCGATCACACTGACATGCGAAACCCCTTCCTTGAGATTCGATATCTTGTAGACGTTTTTCGTATAAATATGGCACTCGATCTTTTTGTCTCCGACCGTGACATCTGCGATTATGCAGAAATCGTAATCGATGTTGGTGGACCCGGTGATCTTTTTCACCACCACGTCATTGAGGACCACGCGCCTTTTCTGAAGATCGTTCAGGATAAGGTGCTTTTTGGCCGGATTCGTTGTTTCCTCGATCTTGACCTTTTCAGCGACGACTTCTTCGACCTTGAGCTTGGTCTTGAACAGGCTGCAGGAAGTTGCGGCAAGCGAAAGGGCCGCGACCAGGGCTATGGCGTTTCTCATGTGTTTCTCCTCATGCTGCGGAAATTATCAGGATGATATTCAATCAATATCGAAATATTTGTCAAATAAAGTTTTACTTCTTTTTTTCCTGCTCAACGAAACGCATGATAAGGTTTTTCTGGAACCCGGCAACGGCCCTGTCGCCGATTATGAACACCGGAACCGGCAGCGGCTTCTTGAGAACGGTGCTCGCAGAAATCCTCTTCTCGTAATGGGGAACGCCCTTGTACGCGATGAAGGGATACGCCCTCATGGTGTCGTCATAGATGAACGGCTGGCGGCCGTTTCTGCGGTCGATATCGGCGAGCATGGCATTGAGCCTGTTTATATTCGCCTGGTTTCCGGCGTCGACGGCGTCGCTCCTGTTGCGCACTTCATACGTCCTGACGGTCACGCCGTTTTTAGGCGCGAAATCATCCAGAAACGCCCTCGCCCTGGCGCATGAAGGGCACACGGCGCTCTCGAAAAAATGCACGATCACCGGGGTCTTTGCCGGGGTAGCGGGCGACCCGATCAGCACCGCGAATAAAGCCACAGGTATGATAAAAACATATTTTTTCATATGCTCCCTCCTGCCATCGTGAATTCTGATGCAATGTCACTGTTCAGGATGGATGATTTCCTGCCCAGCCTTCCATCCTGCCGGGCAGTACCCGCCCGACCCTTCCCTCACTGCCTGGGCGGCAGCAAGCTTTCTGAGAAGCTCGTCCGCGCTGCGGCCGATCGACTCATGGTGAAACTCGCAGGCCACGATCCTCCCATCCGGGTCAGCCAGGAACGTCGCCCTGTCGGCGCAGCCCTGCGCGCCGTCATACACGCCGAGCATCCGGGAAAGCGCTCCTGTCCGGTCGGACAGCATGGGATACCGCACGCCCCCGAGGTCCTTGTTCGACGACTTCCATGCGCGATGAACGTACACCGAATCCGTGCTCACGCTGAGGATCTCGGCGCCCATCGCAGTGAATTCATTGTAATAATCGGCGAGCTCCTTGAGCTCGGTCGGGCAGACGAAGGTGAAATCCGCCGGATAGAAAAACAGTATCACCCATTTACGGGAATACTGACGCGGGCTGACCTTGACGAATCTGCCGTTGTAAAAAGCGTCAAGCCTGATGTCTGGCAGGACGCGGCCGATGCAGCTCCCGGGTGCGGATTCGCGGCCGCACGGCTGGAGGCAGGCGGCGTCGGGCTTTGAGCACGGGCATGGCGCGTCTGAGCCGGAAGAACAACCGGCCACGATAATGAGAGCGGCAAGGAGCATTTTATTCATATATCCCTCGCGTAAAAAGGATCGAAGTCGTGCAGTTTGAAAACTATTATAGTTCCCGGCAGCGTATTTATACAATCATTTTTTGGGGCCAGGAGCCCCCCGGCTTACAACGTTCGCCGCTCCCGGAGACGGTTTATAATACTTCATTTTTGCTCTGAGCAATCGATTGTTGTTCCGAAGGGAGTATTGCTCAGAGCAAGCGACTATTTTCGGTTTATGGCTTGATTTATTCCCGGATTCATGTCTAATGTCGAATCCGTCGGTTCATTATACCGGCCCCCTATTTTTTCTGTCAATGCGCGGGAAAAAGACATGGCACACGGCAAAACCATAAAGGCAGACAGCTACAAGCTGTTATCACGTCGGCTGAACCGGTTCCCCCAGGGAGCCCCCCCGTCCGACCTCCTGTTCCAGATCCTGAAAGTACTTTTTTCCGAAAGAGAGGCCGGCCTCGTGTCCCTTCTGCCGATAAAACCGTTCACCGGCAAGCGTGCAGCCGTGATCTGGAGGATGGAAACCGGCGAGGCCGTAAAGGTTCTCGACGGCCTGGCCGAGAGAGGACTGCTTCTCGACTATGTCGAAAACGGCGAAAAGACCTACATCCTGCCGCCCCCAATGGCCGGCTTTTTCGAGTTCTCGCTCATGCATTACCGCAACGACATCGACCAGAAGTCACTATCGGAGCTGTTCTACCAATACATGAACGTCGAGGAGGATTTCATCAAGTGCCTGTTCACCGAAGGCGACACCCAGCTCGGCCGGGTGTTCGTAAACGAGGAGGTGCTGACCAACGAGAACGCCCTTCATGTTCTCGACTACGAGCGCGCTTCGGAGGTGGTGAAGACCGCGTCCCATATCGGCGTCGGCGTGTGCTACTGCCGACACAAGATGCAGCACGTCGGCAAGAACTGCGGCGCGCCCATGGACATCTGCCTCACCTTCAACGGCCCGGCCGAGTCGCTCATCAGGCACGGCATAGCGCGCCAGGTCGACGCGGCCGAGGGGCTCGACGTGCTGCAGCTCGCGCGCGACCACAACCTCGTGCAGTTCGGAGAGAACGTGCAGGAGCGCCCGGCGTTCATATGCAACTGCTGCGGATGCTGCTGCGAGGCGCTCATCGCGGCGCGCAGGTTCGGGTTCCTGGACCCGGTGCACACGACCAACTTCATTCCCGAAATCGAAGCGGAGAAATGCAGCGGCTGCGGCAAGTGCGTCACGCTGTGCCCGGTCGAGGCCATGACGCTCGTGAGCGCGTGCGACCCGCACAAGCCGGCGCGCAAGAAGGCGAAGCTCGACGAAGGCCAGTGCCTCGGGTGCGGCGTGTGCCTCAGGGGATGCAATACCGGCGCGCTCAGGCTTGCACCGAGAAAGGAGCGGGTGATCACGCCCGTGAACTCCGTGCACCGCGTCGTGCTCATGGCGATCGAGCGCGGCAAGCTCGCGAACCTCATCTTCGACAACCAGGTCACCTTGAGTCACCGCGCCATGGCCGCGGTCCTGGGCGCGGTGCTGAAATTACCGCCGGCAAAGAGGTTCATGGCGAGCGAGCAGTTCAGGTCGAAGTACCTGCTTGCGCTGATCGAGCGGGCCGGGGTGTAGGATGATTACCAAGTCTCAATAATCAATGAACCCGCAACAGCCCCTCGACCGATAAATCCTCACATTCCCTCATCCCCTCATCCCCATCCCCAAACATCCCCCGGGGCATAAAAATGACTTGAAAAACCCGCCCGAATATACATCATGCCAGTTACAGGCGCACGGATATAAAGCGCGGGTTTGATTTCCAGCGGCCGATTCTCATACCGGAAAACAGGTACCATGACAGTAAAGACCAAGCAGAACGAAGACAATATAGTCAACAGCATCATCGGCGAGGGGTCCGAATTCAAGGGCGAGTTCAAGATCAACGGCCTCCTGCGCATCGACGGAAAATTCCAGGGAACGATCGAGACCGACGGTAAAGTGCTCATCGGCCAGTCGGGCGAGGCGACCACCGACATCAAGGCGCGCCTCATCGTGGTCGGCGGCACGGTCAAGGGCAATATATTCGCGAAAGAGCGGGTCATCTTTCTCTCGACCGGCAAGATTAAGGGCAACATCATCACCCCGAGCCTCATCATGGAAGACGGGGTCATTTTCGAAGGCAACTGCACCATCAACAAGGGACCGGCCTCACCGCAGGCGGCGGACCGGCCTGCTGAGCGCTGAGAAAACCTGGAGGAGCCGTCAGAAGGCGCAACACGATGATAAAAATCAGGCCCACAGGAATTAAAGGCGAAAAGGCCCGGTCCGGCAAGGGCCGCGAGGCTTCCCCGGTCGGCAAAACCGGGAAGGCGTTTTCTGCCCAGCTGGTCCAGACCGTATCGCACGAGTTCCAGGACACCATCGACGGCATGCTCGAAGACCTGGCTGACCAGGAAAAGAAATTCCTCGATTCACAGTCACTGTACGAAATGTCGAGATATAAAAGCCTGGTGCAGAAAATCCTGGGCGAGATATCTCGTCAGGGTTTCACCGTAAAAACCATGAAGCCCACCAGGCGCTACGGCCTCGAGATGAGGATCGTGGAGGACATCAACCGCAGGCTCATGGAAATAAAGGAAGCAGTCACGACGTCCAACAAGGCCTTTGACCTCATGAAATCTATCGAAGAGATCCGCGGCCTCATTCTCGACCTTGTATACTGATAGCACACCATGAATTTCGATGGAATCAACGGCCACCGGCACCAGCTCGCCCTTCTGTCCAGGATGCTTGAAAGAGGAATGGTCCCACAGGCCATGCTTTTCACGGGCATGTCGGGCGTGGGCAAGGCCCTGATCGCGCGGCATTTTTTCGCCGCCATGTTCTGCGCCGGGGAGTCAAAGCCGTGCATGGCGTGCCGGAACTGCATGCAGGTGCGGAAAAAGACGTTCCCGGACCTGATCGAGATATATCCCGACGAGAAGGGCAGAATCCCCCTGGGAAACCCTGAAAAAAAGGAGCCCGGCAGCATCCGCTGGCTCATCGAGAGGCTGTCGCGCAAGCCTCTGCACCAGAGCATGGGGGTCATTATCGACGGCGCGGACACGATTTCGACCGAGGGCCAGAACGCGCTGCTCAAATCGATCGAGGAGCCCCAGGAGAACACCCATATCATCATGACCGCATCGAACAGGTCGCGCGTGCTGCCGACGATTCTGTCACGCTGCACCGCGATACCGTTCAACCCGCTCTCGATCGAAGACGTGCGCGAATCGATAAAAGGATCATGCCCCCCGGAAATGGACCCGGACACCGCCGCCGAGATCGCGGGCGGATCCATGGAGATCGCCGGCATAGTCGTCAACCCGGAAATCATGGGCAGGGTGATCGACCTCGCGGCGCGGATTTCGGACTATTTCAACACCGGCTCGTTTCTCGTCGCGGACCCCGGGCCGATCGTCAAGGAGATCGGCGCAGACAGGCTCGCGGCGGTGCTGATCAACATTTACCGTCTGCTGCTCTTCGAATCCATGGGGAAAGCGACCCGCGCGAAGCTCCCAGAAAGGATCCGGATGAACGACCAGGTAAAGGCCCGAAAATTTATTAAAATACTACTTGCCTTGAAAAAGGGGCTTTCCAATAATCTCAACGTGAAGATTTCCCTCAAAGGCATGCTCTACTACATTGACCGGATGGATGAGAATTCGGCCCCGGAAATCGCATCGATTTTATATTAAAGAAGCAAAAAGAAGCAGGATACAAAAATGGAAATATCAGCGGTAAAACTGAGAAACAGCTACCAGATTTACTTCGTCGATACAAACAACCTCTTTCTGGCTCAGAACTCCCTGGGAATCGTCGAAACCGAACACGGCGTGGACATCGGCAACGTGATGAAATGCCCCTCGTACGGCAGAATCCCTGCGTCCGAAGTCAAGGGCAAGCTCCTGAGAATAGCCGACGAAAACGACCTCGCCCAGATCGCAGAGATCGAGGCTATCGAGAAAAAGGCCTTCGAAAAATGCAAGGAAAAGGCGAAGTCAAAGAACCTGGAGATGAAGCTGATTTCGGTCAAATGTCTCTTCGACAAGACAAAGATCATATTCTATTTCGTTGCCGACAACAGGATAGACTTCAGGGAGCTCGTCAGGGAGCTCGCCTCGATATTCAGGACGCGCATCGAGATGAGGCAAATAGGCGTCAGGGACGAGGCGCGCCTGGTGGGCGGATACGGCCCCTGCGGCAAACAGCTCTGCTGCGTGCACCAGTCCCAGGACTTCGACCCGGTCTCGATCAAGATGGCCAAGGAGCAGAACCTGAACCTCAATTCCCTGAAAATTTCGGGAATGTGCGGAAGGCTCCTCTGCTGCCTCTCCTACGAATACGAGACGTACAAGGACCTGAACAGGAACATGCCGCTTCCCGGAACGTCGATCACCGTCGGCGAAACCGTATACACGGTCTGCGGCGTGGACACCCTGCGCGAGACCCTGCAGATAAGGCTGCGGGACAGGTACATCCAGGTTTCAAAGCACGACCTGGTGAGAAAGGGCGACGCATATACGCTGAGCGAGGACATTTTACAGAGGCTGTCGAAGGCCGAGGAAGAAAACACCGAGGACGACAGCCTGCCGTCGCTGAACTGACGGCCCGGAAAAATCCAGAGAGGAAAAAATGGACAAAAGATTCTACGTGACGACACCGATCTACTACGTCAACGCCGAACCCCATATCGGCCATGCGTACACGACCATACTGGCGGATTTCATGAAGCGTTTCCACGAAATGCTCGGCTATGACTCGTTTTTTCTCACCGGGACCGACGAGCACGGAGACAAGATCAACCAGGCCGCGGAAAAACACAACACGTCGCCCCAGGAATACGCCGAGCGCTACAGCGCAATATTCAAGAAGACATGGACCGAGATCGGCATCGGGTTCAGCGACTTCATCAGGACGTCAGAAGAGCGCCACACGAAGGTCGTGTCAGAAATACTCCAGAAAGTATACGATAAGGGCGATATCTATTTCGGGAGCTACGGCGGGCACTACTGCGTGGGCTGCGAGCGGTTCTTCACCGAAAAGGAAATGGTCGACGGCAAGTGTCCTGACCACAACGTCAAGCTCCAGTACATCGAGGAAAAAAACTATTTCTTCAAGATGAGCAAGTACCAGGACTGGCTCATCGACCATATCGGGAAAAATCCCGATTTCATCAGGCCAGAACGGTACAAGAACGAGGTGCTGGCCATGCTCAAGGGCGAGGCCCTCGAAGACCTCTGTATCTCCCGCCCGAAATCCAGGCTCACCTGGGGAGTTACACTGCCCTTCGACTCGAACTACGTGACCTACGTGTGGTTCGACGCTCTGATCAACTATGTCAGCGCGCTCGGCTATCCTGACGGCGAAAATTTCAGGAAATACTGGCCGTCCGCCCAGCACATCATCGCCAAAGACATCGTGAAACCGCACGGAATTTTCTGGCCGACCATGCTGAAATCCGCGGGCATCGAGCCATACCGGAACCTCAACGTGCACGGCTATTGGAACATGGAGGAGTCGAAGATGTCGAAAAGCCTGGGGAACGTCGTCACACCGGGCGCGCTCATCGGAAAATACGGCAACGATCAGATACGGTACTTCTTTCTCAGGGAAATGACCTTCGGCCACGACGCGAAGTTCAGCGAAACCGTAGTCGTGAACCGCATCAACTATGACCTCGCGAACGACCTGGGCAACCTGATCAACCGGACATTGAACATGGCCAAAAAATTCTTCAACGGCGCGGTGCCGCCCTTCGTGCCCGAAAAGCCCGCGGGACGCGAAGACATCGCGGCCGGGTTTAAAATCGCGGCCGACGGATACATCGCCGGCGTGCTCTCCTTCCAGTCGAGCGTGGGCCTGGAAAAACTGTGGGAATTTATCCGGTCGCTGAACAAATACATCGACGAGACCAAGCCCTGGCAGCTCGCCAAGGAGGGCGACACCGGATCGCTCTCATCGGTCATGCGAAACATCCTCGAATGCCTTTACGGCATAGCCGTGCTCCTGTCGCCGGTGCTGATAGAAAAATCCGGCCCGGTCATCGCCGCGTTAGGCGCCGCGGGCAAGTCGAAAAAAATCGAGGACCTGCTCACGCTGAAGAACCTCGACGACGGCGCACAGCTCGGAGACACCGGGATACTCTTCCCCCGCCTGGAAAAGGAGGATGAGACCAAAAAGCCCGCGGCGAAGGAAGAAAAAAAACCGGCGCAGAAACCGGCCGACGAAGGGCTCATGGTCGACATCACCGAGTTCGGTAAAATCGACATCAGGGTGGCCCAGGTGAAGGAAGCCGAAAAGGTCGAAGGCTCCGAGAAGCTCCTGAAGCTCGTGGTCGACAGCGGCCTGGACACCAGGGTCATCGCTGCCGGTATCGCAAAGCAGTATTCGCCCCAGGAACTGGTCGGGAAAAAAATCCTGCTCGTGGCGAACCTGAAACCGGCCAGAATCTTCAACATCGAATCGCACGGCATGCTTCTCGCCGCGAAAAAAGACAAGAAATCCGACCCGATCCTTGTTATAATAGACGATAGGATCCCCGTAGGGTCGCGCCTCGGCTGAAAGAGGGCGAACCGGAGAATCGGAACGCGGGATATCGCCGTGAAAATTGGAATCATATCCGACACGCATAACAACCTGGATATCACCCGCAGGGCGCTCGAATTATTCAGGGAGCAGGGAGCGGGGTTGGTCGTCCACGCCGGCGACCTCACGTCACCGAAGATGCTGGAGCTGTTCAGGGGCTTCGACTGCAGATTCGTCCTGGGCAACGGGGACATCGACGTTGAGGAGCTGAACAGGGCGGCGGGGGTTCTCGGATTCGGCTGCATCGAGGAATACTGCGAGTTCGAGGCCGACGGAAAGAGGTTCATCCTTTTTCACGGGAACAATGTGCCGATGTTCAGGGATGCGGTCGCGTCGGGCAAATACGACTATATCATCAAGGGCCACACCCACTTCTTTGAGAACTACACTTCGGGCAGGACGAGAATCATCAACCCCGGGTCGCTTTACAGCTCCGACGAATATTCCGTCGCGGTGCTCGATACCGAATCCGACCGGGTCGAGATGTTCCGCATCGCAACGGAATGACGGGGATCACCTGAGCAGGTCAAGTATCCGCTCGAAGTCCTCGAGGGAATAATAGCTGATCTCGATCCTTCCCCTGGTGCCGGCGTGCTTGATCTCGACCTTGGTGCCGAGAAGGCTCACCAGCGCCTCCTCCATCTTGCGTATGTGGGCCTCTTTCTTCCTCTCTT
>JAKLIV010000098.1 GCA_022709405.1 Spirochaetota bacterium | reverse complement strand
CAGAAGAGCAGCAGGCCGAGGACGCGCGTAACGAGCTTCTGGGCGTAATAGCCCAGTATTATTATATACAGGAGTTCGGCCCGGATTTCGATATTGACGAGCTTTCAGAATATTCAGATGAGGAAAACGGCCGCGAAACGGACGGTGACGATGGGGAAAAAGACAAGCACTGATTGCCTGGAGCAGCATTGCCACAGCCGGCATCTCAGCATGATTTCAATAAATATTTTTTCACGAGGGTCGTGATGATTAAGAATAACATAGATCTGTTGAAGAGGGGAACTGAGGAAATTATCCCCCTTGAAGAGTTTCACAAAAAAATCGAAAAATCCGAAAGGGAAAACAGGCCTCTGATCGTGAAATCCGGCTTCGATCCTTCTGCGCCTGATATACATTTGGGCCATACAGTCCTTCTGCGCAAGATGAAGCATTTTCAGGACATGGGGCATACGGTAGTATTCCTCATCGGCGATTTTACCGGCATGATCGGAGACCCCTCGGGCAGGTCGACGACCCGGAAAAGGCTGACCAGAGAGGAAGTACTGGAAAATGCCGAAACATACAAGAAGCAGGTATTCAAAATTCTGGACAGGGAGAAAACCGACGTCAGGTTCAATTCGAACTGGTGCGCATCGATGACCTTTTCAGATGTTCTCGGTCTAACGGCAAAGTATAATGTCGCCCGGATGCTCGAGAGGGACGATTTTGAAAAGCGTTATAAATCCGGAGTGCCGATATCGATACTTGAGTTCATGTATCCGCTTGTCCAGGGATACGATTCGGTGATGTTGAAGGCCGATATCGAATTAGGGGGTACCGACCAGAAATTCAACCTGCTTGTAGGAAGGGATCTCCAGAGGGAATACGGCCAGGAGCCTCAAGTGATCATGACTGTTCCGCTGCTGGTCGGTCTTGACGGAGAGCAGAAGATGAGCAAGTCTCTGAACAACTATATCGGCATTAACGAACCCCCCAAGGAGATTTTCGGAAAGGTCATGTCGATTTCCGATGATCTGATGTTTACATATTATGAAATGGTAACGGATATTCCCATGGACGAGGTAGAGGCCATGCGCTCGGGGATCAGAGACGGCTCCGTTCATCCAAAGGACGTGAAGGTCAGGCTGGGCAAGGAAATCTGTGCGCAGTTTTATGACCGCGATACCGCGGAGAAGGCGGCCCAGGAGTTCAATAAAATTTTCGTTAAAAAAGACATTCCTGACGAAATCGAAGGGTACTCCCTGTCCGAAGACGAGTACGAATCGGGTAAGATCTGGATCGTTAAACTCCTGGTTCTTACCGGCATGGCAAAGTCCAACGGCGAGGGAAGGCGCCTGGTTCAGGGCGGCGGGGTCTCCTTCAACGGCGAGAAGATCGTCGGTGAGGATTTTGAGCTGAATTCACCGGTCAAAGGAATCCTGAAAGTTGGGAAAAGGCGTTTTGTAAAAATTAATGGCTAACCTGTAACACGCGATAACCGATCATGTCAAATACTGAAGACATAAAAAATATTGAAAAGGTGCTTGCCGGTGATATTGAGGCGTTTACACCCATCATCAAAAAATACCAGGACATGGTATTCCGCTATGTTTATTCAAAATTCAACAATTACGACGAAGCCCTTGATATCACCCAGGATATTTTTATCATGGCGATAGAAGCTTTAAAATCTTTCCGGGGCGAGTCGAAGTTTTCGACGTGGCTGTACAGTATAATGATCAATTACTGTAAGAACTACCGGAAAAAACAGAACCGTTTCAGCCTTGTCTCCATGAATTCATCCAGGGACGAAGACGAATACGATATACAGTATCCGGATGAGAGGGAGCGGCCTGAAGATGAAGTTATAATGAACGATTCTCTCAGGATAATGAAAGAAGAGATACAGAATCTGCCGGATGACTACAGGGATATTTTGATTTTAAGGGATATTGACGGACTTTCCTACAACGATATTTCCGATACGCTGGGCATCAATCTCTCCAATGTGAAAGTTAGGATACACCGCGGAAGGGAACTGCTGAAAAATCGTTTATATGAAAGGGGTTTGATATGAACGGAAAGCATATCATGTTTCAGAAAATGTCGCAGCTCATGGACAATGATATTGCGACAGAAGAAGAAAAAAACTCCATCCTCGATCATATTCAATCATGCGATCAGTGCAGGAGGGAATATGCCAGGCTCCAGGAGATGATGAAGCTTTTTGCGGGGATCAGAAAAAACGATCGGCTTCGGGCGGACCTTTCCGGATCGGTGGTGAAAGAATATCTTTCACGTAAAAGAAAAAAATCATTTTTTAAGATAATGCCGGCAGTTGCGGCGGCAGTTGTTTTCATTCTGGCGTTCGGCCTTAACAGCTACTGGCAGGGCGGCAGGCATACGTCCAGGATTGCGTCCTCATCTTTAAGTGTCGCGCCCGCAAACGATACCAGCAAAGTCGTCGATATCATCTCCCGCAACAACGCGAAGATACTGAAGGTAACCGATCTTTATATCGAGGGCGAAGTTTCGGGCGGATCTTTTAAGCGGCTGAGGAAGGAACTCGGCTTCAGAAAGGTTTCGTATGCATTTGTACGGGGAGAAAGCGGGACTTCGTCGAATTTTATTGAAGAAGTCGGGACTCTCTCCAATAAAGCGTATATGGATGCCGAAACGAATGGAAATCCCTCGAGAGCAATCAGGTTCAGGGTATATAAAGAATAACTACAGTGCGTTTCATTACCGCTTTTATTTCGAAGCTGAACTGAGCAATTCTTCAGTGCTCATTATTAAGCCTCCGCATACCCCCTTGGAGCTGTATAGTGAGGATATATGCGCCAGCTCTTCGTAATCCGCCTGGGCGTCTTCGATATGAATTACCGAAAATCCGTGATCTGAAGCATCCCTGGCCGTCGTCTCAACGCACTGGCTTGTGGCAAGGCCGGTGAAAACGATCTGGTTCACGCTCAGTTCGAGGAGAATTGTTTTGATCCTCGTTGAAGTGAAAGGGCTGTAGGTTGTTTTGTCGATAATAATGGCGCCTTTATCGGGTTTAATCTCATCGTGTATTTCAGCCATTTCGGATCCCTGCAGCGGGTAAATGTCCTTAAAGCCCTTTTCAACGCCGTTCTGGTTGGTCTCCTTGAAGAAACGATGGAGATCGCTCCTGTCGGCCCTGGCGCTGCATAGGCGCAGATAAAATACCGGCAGACCGTTTTCCTCAAAGAAACCGATGATTTTTTTTATGTTTGGCAGTACGAGGTTGAAACAGCGGTTTATGATATAATCAAGGCAGCCGTGCTGGAGGCTGTTGAAGTAGCGACAGTATGACGACTCCTTCAGGAGATAGTAATTCTGCATGTCGACGACGGCAAGCGCGGTATGCTCAGTTATCAGTCTTCTTTTGTTCATGTAGGTATTTTAATGTAGCGCACAGTTTTTCGTAGAAATCCCGCAATTCGTCTTTTTTTCTCAATGGCCTCATGACCGGCACGTTGCCTTTCTTGAATTCGTCGAGGTGCCTCGACATCACCTGAATGGGACCTGATATGCGGTGCGAAACCACGATGAACAGGAGGAAAATGACAATTGACTGGATTACCGTTAGGGCTATAAGCACATAAAGCACTATGGTGCTGTTTTTTGTGATCAGTCGGCTGTTGTCCTTGATTTTTTTCAGTTTTCCTATGTTGTCGGTAAAGTTGTGGTGACCTTCCTTTATTACCGGATTGTCCATCTTCTGCAGGGCGGGTGTGCTTAAAAACATATCGATCATCGCGTCCTGGTTGGTAACGATTTCATCGATGAATCCGTCGCTTTCAGTAACGATTATTTTCGTGGAGTCTGCGTAGTATAAAAGCACCGCACATACTGCGAGTACCGAGACGAGAGGAAGAATGATGGCCCTGATGGAAAGTCCGTATTGAAATTTTTTATCGACAATGTATTTTTTTCTTGTCAAAGCCATTATTTTCCCCAAAGTATTAGAATCATGGTATTTCTTGATGTATTTGTTGAGTCTATTGTTGATATTTATTTTAAGTCAATGATTTTTATCACCGACATTCATGGAAAATCACGGCCGGTAAAATGGATTATATAAGCATAATATCGTCGTTGTTGTCTTCACTTTTCATCTTAACGATGGTCTCTTTCGTATTGATTAAAGACTGGAAAGACCAGGTAAACCGGTATTATGCTTTCATGGCAATGGGCGGATTCGGGATTCTCTTCACGATGTTTCTGAGCTATGCGTTCCCTGATTACCTTGATCTTACCAGGGTCAACCGAATAACCCAGTTTTCAACGTCATTTTTCTTCACCATGAATTTGCCGATGTCTCTGGTTTTCCCGAAAAGGGAAAAAAAGCTGCCATTATATGTGACATTGCTATGTATCTCTCCCGGGCTGATAGTCGGAGGGATTGCCGGATTCACCGATCTTTCCATAACCAGGGCCTATTTCAAGGATGGCCTCATTGTCCGGGATTTCGAGACATTCTATACAATTTATGCGGTTGTCGTTCTTGCATACCTTCTGGCGGGAACCATTAATTTTATCCGCAAATATTTCAGAGAGAAGGTCGAGATATACAAGCTCCAGATGAGGTATCTTTTCGTTGGCGGCTCCCTGTCCATAGTCATGGCCGCGATTTGTTCAATCATACTACCGAGATTTTTCGGATTATCCCGCCTATATGTAATCGGACCCTCCATCGCTTCGTTCTTTTTTACTTTTTCATTGTTTTACAGCGTTATAGCCTATAACCTGATGGATATCAGGACCGCTATCCATAAGACCACCATGTACGCGATGATTTCTACGGCAATAATATTCCCGCTGTTCGGCATCGTCTATGTTTCCGGAACCGGCCTGGGGATTTTCAAAGATTTGCCATATTTCATATCATCGGCCATGATAGTCATCACATTCATTCTGTTTTCATACTATGTCCAGCCGGTAATTGACCGCGGCTTCAGGAGAAAGCAGTACGCCTTTGAAAATATCGTGGACGATTTCATCAGAAACATCGAAGACGTAAAAGAGCTGTCCAGGGTCATTGAGCAGACAGTTGACCTCCTTCGTGAAAGCCTGTTCCTGAAACATGCCTTTTTTATAATGATGAACGATGAAACCCGCAGGTACGAACTGATGTATCGCAAGGGGAATAATGAGGATTTCAAGCTTGAACCGGTCGAGAGGACTTCGTCATTGATCCGCTGGTTTGTCAGGAACCAGGACTATCTTTATATCAACCGCATATACATTGATGACAGGTATTTCGAGGATATCAGGGATGAAATTCTCGCTTTTTATCATAAGAACCAGGTTCAGCTCATACTTCCCATCTATCACGAGCGCAGGGTGCTTGGGCTTCTGTGCCTGGGAGAAAAGGAGTCTCTGGCTGGGTTTCAGCCGAGCGAGCTTGAGAAACTGGCATATTTCCAGAGCAAGAGCAACGATTTTATATCCACCGCACTGACTTATAAAAAGGCGATCAAAGAGCAGTTCATATCGCGCACCCTGGATCTTGCCGATTCGATTCTTAACTCAACGATGCCGGCTGCGCTTCCGAACCTCAAGCCCGTGACATTCGGAGCGTTCGTGGTTCCCAAATACGAGGAGGGGACGGATTATTTCGATTTCATAAGACCCGGCAACCAGGGTGTCGGACTGATCGTGTCGGACATATCCGGCGTGGGAGTGGCAAGTTCTCTCTATGCGGTGCTTCTCCGTTCGGCGTTCCAATCATGCATCAACGAAGCGCCTTCCACCTATACCGTCATCCAAAAAATGAACAGGGTCATATACGAGTATACCGGCGGCAAGGGCGGGCTGGTGACCGCTTATTACCTTTATTACGATTTCAAGACCATGAAGCTTATGTACAGCAATGCAGGGTATCCCGCCCTTGAGGTTTTCAGGGTCGAAAAAAACAATTTCGACACGCTGGATACCGAAGGAATACCGCTGGGCTACGATATCACCGCAAGCTACGGAATCGGTCGTACCAACCTTCTCAAGGGGGATATCGGCGTTCTTTATTCAAAGACTCTCATCAGTTCTAAAAATCAGAAAGGTGAAGAATATTCCGTTCTGCGTTTGAGGGGCATTATAAGCGGCAACAGGGTCCGCCAGGCGTCCGAGATCGCAGAATTGATCAAGAACGACTATGAATCGTTCATGGGTATTTCATCTCCCTCATCAGATGTAGTTGTACTCGTGTTTAAAATTATGTGAGCACCCCGCCGGGCCAGATCAAATCAGACCATTCACGTTTTTTTCGTAAAACAAGCCTTCTCAAGGTTAAAGTATCCCGCAACATCATGAAAAAAAGGGCCCGTCCTGTTGACGTTGGTAATTAATTTCAATAAACTGTAACTAAAACTGTTGGAGCTTAATGGTTTTTTGTTTTTGAATGAGTGTTAACGATCCTGCTCGAGTATCATTTTTTGTGTCCTCAGCGGCCGGGAATGATTGATTGAGTACTGGATTAAAAGAGGGGAGGAAACTCAATGAAGAGAAGCATCGGCGAGAAAGCTTCTTTTTTGGAGCGGAGAGAAGATGTGCATCTCTGCAATTCGGTTCTGGATTTGCGGTGTCTTGAAGAATTGCGCGAAATCGACAAGCATGAAATTATTGCCAAAATCAGCGAGATAATCGGCCCCAATCCTCAGAACCTGTGCCTTGCCGAAAAGATTTTCGAATCAGTCAAGTTCAATATCACGCGGTATGTGCTGCATCATGAATACTGCAGGAACAACAGCATACGGAGAAGACTGTTGATATGGCTTGACAGCAAGGTGAATCCCTCTGAAGAGGCGGCCCTTGCGTCGTTTATGCATAAATATTTAGAGTGATACCGTAATTCCTTGAAGTCCCTTTTGATGCATACATGCTGCGCTCCGTGTTCGAGCGCAGTTTTTGAATTATTGAACAAAGATTTCAATGTCACCTCGTATTATTACAACCCCAATATATCGCCGCAGAACGAGTACCGGAGACGGTTCGGCGAACTCGAACGATTCGCAAAAACGGCCGGAATGCCCCTTATTCAGGGATCCTATGACATACGTGAATGGGTAAAAGAGGTCAAGGAACACCGGTTCATGGGCGAACGCTCCCCGCGGTGCGCCGCGTGTTTCATGTTCAGGCTCCGGGAGACATTTAAAAAGGCCTCTCTCGAAGGATACGACATCGTGGCCACGGTCCTGAGCATCAGCCCCCACAAAGACGCCGCGGTCATCAACCGCATCGGCGAACAGCTTCAGGATATTTACGGCATAGAGTTCCTCAAGGCGGACTTTAAAAAGAACAACGGGTACAAGCGCTCCCTCGAATTGTCGCGGGAATACGGTTTTTACCGTCAGGATTATTGCGGCTGCGTTTATTCTCTCATGGAAAGAAAAAAAGACCCTTACTGGCTTGCGAAGCTCTCATCCCAGGCCGATATCTCCGCCGTATACCGGTGATCCCGGGGATTCGGACGTTATTTTTTCCCTGCTTTTTCTCGATAATTAATAGTGAAAATGTCCGTAAAGCATGGAGAAAAAACATGGAAGCGCAGAGCGATCTTTTCATCCAGCAGAATTCGAACAGTAGCGGCCCTGCCGAGGGGAGCGTTCAATCGAATGTCCATCCGAAAAAGCTGACTGCAGATCCTGAATTGATGAAGATGCTGGTCAGGTATGTGCAGTCGTTTCAGGACACCGGAGAGGAAATCGAGATCAAGGGCAGATTGATCGATTTTATCAGGAAAATATAGCGTAACCAGAAAAAAATTTCTTTTTTCCGCCCCGCCGTTCGTATTACTACCGGAACAATTCAATCCGGAGAACAACCATGCTCAACAGGGAACAATACAGGGCCTCGCGTTCCGACGGCGGAATCAGTCTTGTCGTCGCAGGGGCGGGAACCGGGAAAACGACCGTTCTGGTCGAAAAGGTCAAGAGCCTCATCAAATACGGCGGAGTTCCGCCCGAGAAAATTCTGCTTCTCACTTTCAGTAAAAAGGCCGCAGAAGAGCTGAGGGAGAGAATAGGCCGTGATGTTCCCGGCGCCGGTCTTCAAATACACGCCGGGACTTTCCATTCTTTCTGTTATTCCGTCATCAGGGAATTCCGGGAAACGTTTGCACGGGAATACGGCTTCACGGGCCCTCCGAAAGTTGCGGATGAATCCTCCAGGCATGATTTTTACCGCGACTATGTCTGCGGCAATCTCGCCAGATTCAAGGGGATGCCGGCGGACATCGCGGCCGATATCCTCATGAACTACGGCAAGCTCGGCCGAAAGAGCAGGGACAGGCTCGAGTCGCTTGACATGGGGAGGATATCGGATGATGTCGCACAACTGTATCGGGAGCACAAGATTGTCAAATGCTTGATCGATTTCGACGACATGCTGGATATGATCCCGCGGATGATCGAGAAGGACCGGCGCTTCGGGGAAATCCTGACCAATCGGTTTTCGCATGTTCTTGTGGACGAATTTCAGGACACGTCGCAGTCGAATTTCAATCTGATCAGGCTTCTCATCGGCTCATCCGGTGGAAACTTCTTCGCAGTCGGCGACGACTGGCAGTCGATTTACGGATTCAGAAACGCCCGGGTGGGATATATGCTCAATTTTCGCAGATTTTTCAGCAATGCGACGATCCATGTGCTGAGGGTCAATTACCGTTCGAAAAAGGAGATTGTTGCCCTGTCTTCCGGATTCATAAGGAAGAACAGGCACAGGAGCGTCAAGAGGATCATTTCCCACCGGGGGAAAGGCGGCCTGGCCAGGATCATTGCGGTAAGGGACAGGGATGAGGAAATCGGGCGGATTCGACGTCTCCTGGGAGATTATGCCGGATACGGATCGGTCGCTGTTCTGGCCAGGAACAACCGCCAGGTGGCCCTCCTGGAAAGGGAAACCGGATCGGCAAACGGGGCCCATGCAGGGGCCGTTTACATGACCATGCACGGATCCAAGGGCCTCGAATTCGACACAGTGATCGTTGCCGGAGTCTCTGACCTGGTCATCCCCGACAGGTCGACCGATATAGAGGAGGAGAGGCGGCTCATGTATGTCGCGCTTTCGCGGGCCCGGGACCGTCTTTTCGTTATTGTCCACCTTAACGATGACGGCAGTCCGGCCCGTTTCGGAGCTGAACTCGGTCTCAGGATATGAGTATTCGAGGGCCCGTTTTTTCGCAGACGCGCCGATTATTTGCCAAAATAATCCCGAATCCGGTCATTTTACAATTGACAGAATATTACGGTTTCGTTTTATACAATATTTAATGTTATAATCCATATTCAGGGGTGGTTTTTTATGGCAATGGACCTTTTTTTATCGAACTGGATCCGCGAATACCATGTACTTGTTCATAATTTCATCTACATCGCCGCTTTAATCGCGGGTTTCGTCTGCATTTGCGGATGCATCCGCTTCGGCATAGCGATTTACCGTAGAAAAAAAGGCATCTATCCTCCTGCAACCAGCATGATGGAGCACCATTGATGCCGGCCGGTGGATATGCCGCGGTTCAGTACCCGGCATATCCATGGTAAACCGGTATTCTCTCATGACCGGATTCTCTCGATTTTTCGCTGCGGCTGATTTGTTTGCCTGATTTCTTCACGGCGGTCTTGTCGGACGGAAAGTTTTTCCTGCTATGTTCTGATATCCAGCTTCATCGTCTGTTTGAGCCACTGACACATGCCTATCGTGTCATGTATTTTCGCGTCTAATTTTTTGCCGTTTTCAATTTTCAGTTGACTAATATCTTTGATATGTTTTTTCAGTGATTCCATTCCGTCACCGATTCCGGAAGGCTGCCGATCGGATGATCAACCGCAATGTTTCATTTATATGATTCTGTACATGCATGAATCGAGGTAAGCGCGATACAATGAGAATAATGATGAAAACAGCGGAAACGCCGGAAGGGACGGTGGCATACCGCTGTAACGAGATGCCCGGAGCGGTCACGCTCGTCTTTGTCCATGGATTGGGCGGAGACTCGAAGCTTTTCCACAACCAGCTCAGGGTTTTCGGCAGAAATTTCCGCGTTATTGCGGTGGACCTGCCCGGTCACGGCAAGTCGGCGTGGAAAGCGGCCCCCGGGATAGAGGAATACGTTTCTTCGGTGCTGGATGTTCTGAAGCGCGAATCGGTCGGCGCGTGCGTGCTGATCGGCCATTCAATGGGCGGCGGGGTGTGCCTCGATCTGCAGTCGAGGATTGACGGCCTGCTCGCGATGGTGCTTATTTCGGCAGGGGCGGTTCTTCCGGTAGCACGGGAGCTTTTCGACATGCTGGAAAGGGATGTGGATTTTTTCATCGATTATTTTATAAATGCGACATTCAGTCAGAACGCCGCACTTCTTTCCTCGTTCGCAAAGATCGGGTTCGGCGAGCAGGAGCGGATAACGGTCAGGCGCGACCTGGAAATATGCAAATCTATGGATTATTCATGCGTGCTGCCCGGTATCAGCGTCCCGGTACTGGTCATCGCCAACAGGAAAGACAGAGTCGTTCCTCCTCATATTACTTCGTTTCTCGCAGACAGGATACCCGGAGCCCGGTATATCGAATTCGACTGCGAAGGGCACATTCCCCATTTTGATCATAAGGAGCTTTTCAACGAAGCGCTGGGGTCTTTTCTGGCAAAGGCCGTTGCAGGGATTACTATGGATAATATCAGCTGATTTACTTGACAAATGTGAGTTCTGCTAAAATAATCTATATTGGATATTAAATATTCAATTGGATGTTGACTTGTCGCGAAACTCCCGTCCCGCGTTCGGGAAGTTCCCTGCGGGGGCATAATAAGGGGATTCGCCTCTTGCACCCCATCAAAGATGAGATATGCGGCAAGTCCATTAAATAAACTATAAATAGACTTCTGGAGGGATATATGGGGATTAAAATAGGCATTAACGGCTTTGGCAGGATAGGAAGAAACGTCACCCGCGCGATATTATTGAACCCCGATAAATACGGCGATATCGAAATCGTCAGCATCAACGATCTGACCGACGCGAAGACCCTTGCTCATCTGTTGAAATATGATTCGGTTTTCGGCATATTCAAGGGTTCGATTTCAACCAGGGAAAATGCGATCATCGTGAACGGCAGGGAGATAAGGGTTCACTCCGAGAAGGACCCGAAGCAGATACCCTGGAAGGCCGACGGCGTCGAGGTGGTCGTTGAATCGACCGGGGTTTTCAGGGACAAGGCGAAAACCATGGCCCACATCGAAGCAGGGGCGAAAAAGGTCATAATATCCGCTCCGGGCAAAAACGAAGACATCACCGTCGTCATGGGCGTGAACGAGGACAAATACAACAAGAACGAGCACCATATCATTTCGAACGCATCGTGCACGACAAACTGCCTGGCGCCGGTCGTCAAGGTGCTCAACGACGAGTTCGGCGTTGAAAAGGGCCTGATGACGACGATCCATTCCTACACCAATGACCAGCGAATACTGGATCTCCCTCATTCGGACCTGAGGCGGGCGCGTGCCGCGGCGCTTTCGATGATACCGACGACCACCGGGGCTGCAAAGGCTGTAACGCTCGTCATCCCGGAGCTCAAGGGGAAACTCGACGGCCTTGCGGTGAGGGTCCCGACCCCGGATGTGTCTCTCGTCGATTTCTGCTGCCTGGTCAAAAAGCAGGTAACGGCAGAGGAAGTCAATGCCGCGCTGAAAAAAGCGGCTGAAGGAAAACTGAAGGGAATCCTTCAGTACTGTGATGAGCTCCTCGTCTCGGTGGATTTCCTGGGGAACAACCATTCTTCGATAATCGACGCCGATTCCACGACCGTCGTGGGCGGCAATATGGTCAAGGTGCTCAGCTGGTACGACAACGAATGGGGCTATTCGGTAAGGGTCGTGGATCTGATCCAGTACATCATGAAGTGAAAAATTCAGGTTTGACGCCCTGAAGAACAGGTTCCGGTCGTCAAACCGGTCATGTCGACCATATCAATCAAAGTCTATGAGGTTTTAATGGGAAGAAGAGAAATTTTTGCCGGCAACTGGAAGATGTTCAAAACAGGGAAGGAGGCCGCAGGCCTCGTCGACGAGCTGGTCAACGGAACGAAAACGCTGAAAGAAGGCCGGGAGGTGGTGATTTTTCCCCCGGCAGTGTACGCCCGGGAGCTTGCAGCGAAGTGTGGAGGATCGGCCGTCGCGGTCGGAATCCAGAACATGCATTACGAGAAAGAGGGCGCTTTTACCGGGGAGATATCCCCGTCAATGGTGCGTGATTGCGGGTGCCGCTATATTCTCATCGGGCACTCGGAGCGGCGTCATGTGTTCGGTGAAACAGACGATTCGGTTAACCGCAAGGTAAAGGCCGCACACGAGAACGGCCTGGAGCCGGTCGTCTGCGTCGGGGAGCTTCTGGAAGAGCGCGAAAAAGGCGTAACCAACGCAGTAATCAAGAAACAGACGGAAAAGGCCCTGAATGGGATCACGGCCGACATGATGAAAAAAACCGTCATTGCCTATGAGCCTGTTTGGGCGATCGGGACCGGCAAGGTCGCAACCCCGGAAATCGCCGAAGAGGTCCATATCTATATAAGGGATGTCCTGACCGGACTTTACGGCGGGACGATATCCGCCTCGATTCCCATACTCTACGGGGGATCGGTCAAGCCCGACAATGTCGCAGGGCTTTACGCCATGGAAAACATCGATGGATTTCTTGTGGGCGGCGCCAGCCTTAAAGCAGATTCTTTTCTTGACATTATTAACGTCTGATATATCAAGGTACAAAAGAACATGCTTGAAGCTAGGGCGTGTGCGATTGCGTGCATTTTCATTTTGATGATACTGACGAGGGTGTGATGAGTATTTTATTATCGATATCAACGGTCCTTTTTCTTATATTGTGCGTTTTGCTTATTATTATAATTTTACTGCAGTCCGACAAAAGCGCCGGGATGGGCATACTCGGCGGATCGAGCCAGTCTGCCTTCGGTTCCTCGACCGCCGACGTAATCACCAAAGCGACCGCCATAATGGTCGCAATTTTCCTTCTCGGGTCTCTGGGCCTTTCGGTTCTTGAAACAAAAATATCGTCTTCCCTCGAGAAAAAAGTCCTGCAGGCCGACGAAACAGTCAAGACCGAAGCCAAACTGCCCAATCAGGCCGGTTCAGAAGAGAACACTCAAAACCAGAATCAGCAAAAAACAGAGAAGTGATCTGTCACGGCTGATTAAAAGTCCAGACAATGGCGCGTGAAATATTTATCGATACCGCGGAATGCACCGGGTGCGAGCTGTGCGCAGACAGGCTTCCGGAAGTATTTGAAATAACCCGCGAGGGTTTCAGCAGGGTTCACAACGACTCCGGGGCCGACACCAGGCGCATTCAGGATGTCATCGACAATTGTCCCGCGGAATGCATCCACTGGAAATAAGTGACAAAAAGGAGAATAAACATGGCATTAAAGGATTACATTTTCACTTCGGAATCGGTTTCTGAAGGCCATCCCGACAAGGTATGCGACCAGATTTCTGACGCCGTTCTCGACGAGCATATCAAGGGAGATAAAAGATCCAGGGTAGCGATCGAGACCCTCGCCACGACAAACAGGATAGTACTGTCAGGGGAAATCACCTCATCCGCCTCTGTCGATTACGAAAAAGTCGCAAGAATGGTGGCCAATGACATCGGATACACCGACCCGGAGATAGGTTTTGACTCCAAATCATGTCAGGTCGACGTTTTTGTCCATACCCAGTCGCCCGATATCTCGCAGGGCGTCACTGAGGGGCAGGGGCTCCATGCCGAACAGGGCGCAGGCGACCAGGGCATGATGTTCGGATATGCCGTCAAGGAAACCGACGAGCTGATGCCGATGCCCATCCTTCTCGCCCATAAGCTGGTCAAGCGCCTCGCCGACGTCCGCAGAAGCGGCGAAGTGCCGTTTGTAAGACCGGATTCGAAATCCCAGGTAACCATCCAGTATGCCGACGGAAAACCGAAAAGAGTAGACGCCATAGTCATTTCAACCCAGCATTCTCCCGAGGTGGAGCTGAAGAAAATATCCGAAGCGATGTATGACAGCGTCATCGTCAATGTGGTCCCGAAGGAATTCATCGACAAGAACACGAAAATCTACGTCAATCCAACCGGGCGTTTCGTCGTGGGGGGGCCCCATGGCGACACCGGGCTTACCGGCAGAAAAATTATCGTCGATACTTATGGCGGCATGGGTCGCCACGGCGGCGGGGCCTTCTCGGGGAAAGATCCTTCCAAGGTCGACAGGTCGGCGGCATACATGGCCCGGTATATAGCCAAGAACATCGTGGCTGCGGGGCTCGCCTACCGCTGTGAGGTGCAGCTCGCCTACGCCATCGGGGTCGCCGATCCGGTCTCGGTCATGATCGACACGTTCGGCACCGGAACCGTATCCGAGGATGAAATTTCGAAAAGAGTGAAAAAGGTCTTCGACATGAAACCTGCGGGCATAATCCGCACCCTCGATCTTTACAGGCCCATCTTCAGGGCCACGACGAATTACGGGCATTTCGGGAGGGAGGACCAGGGCTTTGTCTGGGAAAAGACCGACAAGGCCGCCGAGCTCAGGTAGCGGATAAATCCATCTGACGCATGCGAAGGGGCGCTCTTTTAAGAGGCCCCTTTTCTGTTTTTTATCTGATCGCGCCTGTCCCGTCTGCCGATAATGTGGTATCCGGTCTTTCGGAAAATAGTATGAAAGAATATCATATCAAGTCGTACAGTTATCGTTGTTCATGCGGATACACGCTGACGGTTTACGCGGACTGCGGCGTTCCCCAGGAAATCTATAAATGCAGGAAATGCGGACATGCGGTGAAAAGAGAGGGCCAGTAATTTCCTTTCCAGGTACTGTTTCCGATTGTTCGCCGGCACACTCTGCAAAGTCTTTTTTTATAGCGGCCGTTTTTTTCTACTTGATTCCTTCCCGCAAGACGTAAAAATGAGTCTTTTATATCACCGGGTTCATATGATCGGAAAAATATCTGAAATACCATTAGTGTGCCTTGCCTTTGTCGCCGCGGCTGTCTTTGCTTTACCGCTCGCCGCCCAGCAGAAACCTGGCCTGAGCGAGGGCGCCCAGGGGACCGGGCAGATTGCCGATAAAGATGCGTCCGCCGCAGAAGCGCAGCCGGCAATCGGCGACAAGCCCCAGTCTCCCGACGACCTGAAGGACATGATAAAAAAGAAGTTCTTCAACGCCAACATCGACGGCACCATCCTGTATGGCATGTACAACAACGTTCTCACGTCGTTCTATCTGGCGCAGGATTTCAGAAAATTCTCTTATCAGCTCAATGCGGGCCTTCGCAGGTCCAATGATTTCGACTTCCAGAATTCAAGCTTCTACGAGGGCGAGATCGGGTTCACCGGCATCATCGATGTTATCGACACCTGGAAAATCATCCCTCAGCTCGAGGTCCAGAACGATTCGCACGGCATGTTCGACAACGGATTTTTCAGCAGGGAGGAGACCGACAAGGTCTTCGTGAACCTCAAGAACGAATACAAGCCGACGCCCTCCCGCTGGGATTTCAGTTTCGGCGGAGGGCAGTATGTTCACCGGCTTGTCTCGGCCCAGTCGTCGGACGTGGACAAGAGCGATTTCTACCAGCTCGGCGGCGGCGTCGGCTGGGAATACATATGGTCGGCGGCGAACAAGTTCAGGGTCGACGCCTCGGCGCGGTACTACAACTATTCGACGGCCCCCGATGACGTCTATCTCTCGAGCGAATTCCTCTGGGGGTTCAAACTCATCGAGTACATGAAAATTGAGCCGGGGCTCCTCTATATCTGGAACAAGGACGGCGGCCATTTCCCCTCGGGCAAGATAAACATCTCCTCATCGGGATTGAAATACGCTTCCCTCGAAGTGTCGTATGTATATGACCTTGTGCCGTTCAACCCGGAAAACGTATATTTCGATAAAAAGTATATCGATCCCGATTACAGGCTCGATCCGGGGAAAGCGCACCACCTCAATTTTAAA
>JAKLIV010000097.1 GCA_022709405.1 Spirochaetota bacterium | reverse complement strand
ATGTGGATATGTTCTGCTCTCCATCGTCGTTCCAACACAGAATGTCAGCATAATCGAAAAGTATGCGTGAGGAATCTGCCTGAACAAACGCCCGAATATAATCATGCTTGATTTCACGCTGGTATCCATTCTCGGAACCGCTATTTCCATCCACGGGGCCGGTGGTAAATATCACCTTACAGTCATAGTTATTTGCAGTACAGTAATCGATATACTCCTGTGTTGCATTGAGATAGGTGTCCATACATACGGTGTTGCCGGTCAGACTGTAATCATCGGCATCAAGGCCCCATATCAGGTTTGCTTCCGGCCCGCCATCGGATGATCCAGCCCATCGAACATCATATACAGGGTCACGATCGCCACTTGGGCCGTTCGTCCATGTCATATCCCAACACCAGCCGAATCCCAAGACATGATAGGGATTCCCGGCATTGTGTCTGGTGGCAATAGCGTTCTTCAACTGATCTCTGCTTGCGGCGTTAGCATACCATATTGATTCACCAACGCTGGCATGTCGTCCTATACGCAGATAATCAGATGATGCGGCCGGCGGGGTTCCTGAAAAGGTTGTTACCTGAAAGCGATTGTCATACAATTCAAGCAGTTCCGGGCCATTACGGTATGCCCCTGAATGTGATTCACCTACTATATCCACCAGCATCCTTTTTACTTCGGCCATATATTCGGCAGGGATATCATCATATCTATCCACCACCGTATGATCTGCAATTATTGCTGATCCATTTGGTCTTTTCGATTCATCGGAACTAATATCGCATGATAAAATAATGGCCAGCATGGGCAGCATGGCCGCAAGAAACATGAAGCGGAAAAAAATCTTCAGCATTGATATAACATTTTTTTTCATGGCATGATTCCTGTCAGGCTCCATCGGGGAGCATAAAATAAAAAAAATCTGATCATTACACAGATCAAATTGATTTTGTCAAGTCATTAATATTTTTTTTCAATGTACTAAATTAAAAACAAACAAAGGATGTGTGGCTGTACGTATAAAGGCGAAGCGAATGCTCCATGTACTGCAAACAAGCGGATTAAATTTTTTTGAAACAAGGTTTTTTAACACCCTCTTTGGGAGGGCTAAAAACCGGCCCGGCCGGATTTAATCAATTGACATTCACTATTTTCTGCACATGTTCTCAGACATGCTGGTGATCTTCATGAGAAGCCCCGGGTTGGATTCGATAAACCGTGCAATGTCCTCCTGCTTGATGGCGAAAAGGGAAACCGGGCCGCGATGAATGTAGGTCATGGACGAGGGCTCGTTGTCATGGACGTTTTTCAGTGAGCCGATGAAATCCCCGCGCGAAAGGGCGCATACCGGTTTTCCCCCGGAAGTGACTTCTATCTCCCCGTCCCGGATAATATAAATGAAATCGATCGGATCGCCCTCCCGTAAAAGGGTGCCGCCCTTTTTCTTTTCCATGGGCATGAACATCGACTCGAGCCAGGTCTTCTGCGAAGAAGAACAGTACCTGAAAAAATCGCTCGTCGAAAGAAGGTTCCATGTCTCGCTGCTCCTGATCTTCACCAGACGGTGGAGGGTCCTTTCGTACTCGGTGCCCTTGATGAAGTTCAGGAACTTGTCCCTTGTTATGGTGAAAACCACCACGTCCGTTTCGGCAACGACGTCGGCCATGCGCTCCTGTTCGGTTATGATGGCCACCTCGCCGAAATAGTCGTAGGTGCCGTAGATCTTGCGCTCCTCAAGGCCGCCGCTGTCGACCGACACGTTGCCGTAGTAGATGATGTAGAATTTGTCGCCGGGCGTGCCCCTTTTAATTATCACGGAACCTTTTCGGTAGCGCTCCTCCTCGATGATGTCGATGAACTCCTGCGCCTTGCTGATCGGCAGTTCCCGGAAAAAATCCATGCTCTTGAGCATGCCCAGTATCTGGTATGCCTTCTCGAAGCGCGGCGTCCTGGCGTTGAAGTACAGGGTGTTCTCGATCCCGAACTTCGCCAGCGACAGCCCGGTCTTTTCGGGAAAGTCCTTCTTCGCTATGTGGTACACGACAGTCTTTTTCTGGATCTCGGGCGATAGCCGGTTCAGGTAGCTTACCGGCGTATGAAGAGGCGGGATGCCGGCCTCGTGGTAAATCACGTTCGAATCCCAGGGGAAGCTGCAGAATTCCTCGTAGCGCTCGCGCGTTATACGGCCCGTGTCGAGCAGCTCGCGGTGGACGCGCGGATCGTTGTTGTGGTCGGATGAATACACGAAAGTCTGGTCCTGGAACGCCATCCTGAACCCCATGGTGGGGATGGAATGCAGGGTGTAGAACATGTCGAAGCGGCCGCCGTGTATGAAGACCGGCTCGCCGACCCTGACCGGGTGGAAATTGAAAAGCTTCATCAGGTAGGTCACCGGCATGGCGGAAAGCGCCGAATACTTGCGCAGAAAGCTCATCATCACGGTCTCGGTCGAGTACACCGTGACCCTGCCCTCCTCGAGTATCTTCTGGAACGTGCCCGCGTCATGGTCTGCGTGGCAGTGCGTGAGTATGATGCTGTCGATGAATTTCGGGCTCACGTTCGAGTCCTCGAGCCACTCGGTTGAGTTCACGGGCGGGTCGACCATGATCCCCTGGTGGTTCAGCCAGATGATGTACCCGGATGTGTTTTCCTCAGCGTCGAAGCCGTGGCTGGGGCCAAGGCAGGTCACGCCGAACAGCGGCGGACGGTACGGCTCGGGAGAACGCTCGCCGATAAGGTACGCGGGCTTGTACTCAATGGTTCCCGGCACGCGGCAGAACTCCTCGTCGTCCTGGTAAAGCGCGAAGCTCCCGGACTCCTCCTTTTCGACGGTCACCCCCCTGATCGTGAACCTGCCCTTGTCGAAGAGCCCGAACCCGACGATGTCGGAAAATTTCAGGTTGTTCCTGAAAAAATTCATCTCGCTCTGGATGTCCGGTATCTTCTTGCGGTCGACCAGCGGGTCGTAGTCGATGGATATATCGAAGCTCTGTGGCCCGAAAACCGCCTCCTGCAAGACCCGCTTCATCCGGGAAAACTGCTCCCTCGAGCATATGATGAATGTCTTCTTTTTCTTGATGAAAAAATTATAGTAAATGGGAAACTCTATTTCGGCGATGCTGATCCCCTTGATCCAGTCGAACATGTCGTTTGATAGTACGAAAATATCGGGAACGCCGCCGGGCAGGCGCATGGTGTCCTTGATTGTTTCGGGAGGCGAGCCGAACTGGATGTAACCGGCGGCGGTGTCAGCAAGATACCCGCCCCTGGGCAGGGAAGTGAGCGTGCCGGAAAGTTCGGTGAGCGGCTTGACCGCGCGCTCGATCCTGGGCGAGGTATAACCCTTGGGTTTTCCCGTGTTTTTCCGGATCAAATTCATGATCTCATCGACGATTTTGAGCATGGGTACCTCTTTTCCGTAACGCCCTGCCATCAGACTTAACGGAAAGTATAAAACAACGGCAGCCACAATGCAAGCGCTAAATGACATGCGGATTGTTTTCTTCCATAGATGTTGCCTGAAAAAAATGAATTGCAATTCTTGTTTTGGTTTCATAAGGTATGGGTTTCAGGCCAATATGAATTTAAGACGGTCACAGGGGCACAGATACACCGAGACACCGAGGGTCTGTCAGACCCCCGCCGACTTCGCTTCGCTCAGTCACCTCCCCCTTATCAAGGGGGAGGAAAGGAGGGGGTTAAAATCATGACATGAAAAAGATAATGTATCTCCGGAATAATTATCTGCTTCATGCCCCCTCCGGGGGTCAGGGGGCCGGCGCAAGATGAAAACATCCGTATCGCTAGTCAGGTGTCCCGATTACGGCCATGACAGCCTGTCTGCCGCTGTCATGAAAAGCATCGGGCTCGCGGGTTTTGACCTGTCATCGCTACGGGGCAAAAAAGTCGCCCTGAAGCCGAACCTGCTCATGCCCTTTGACCCCGAAAGGGCGGTAGTCACTCACCCGGCATTTTTCCGCGCGGTCGCCGAAGCAGTCAAGGGCTACACCGACGATATCATAGTGATCGAATCCCCCAACTTTTTTCCTCTCAAATCGACCATGAAAAAAAACGGCTACCTCGAGATCGCCGAAAAGCTCGGCCTCGGGATAGCCGACATCAACCGGGTGAGGGAGTTACATTTCGCGGATGCGGAAAAATACCGAAGCCTTGAGATTGCGGCAGATTTCTTCGACGTCGACGTCATCGTCAACATCCCCAAGCTCAAGACCCACGGCTTCACCCATTACTCGGGCGCGGTCAAGAACCTCTTCGGCGCCATGCCCGGACTCAGGAAGTCACGGATGCATATGAAGGCGCCCACGCATCCGGAGTTCGCCGGGTTCCTGCTCGACCTGTACGGCGCGCTGCTTCACGGTTTCGAGAAGAAAAAGAGATTCCTGCACGTGATGGACGCGATCGTGGCCATGGAGGGAGAGGGCCCGGGCCCGTCGGGCAGGCCAAAACAGGTGGGCGCGGTGCTCGCATCGACAGACGGCATCGCACTTGACCACGTCGCGGCAAGGCTCGTCAATCTTGACATCGACAGAATCCTCACCATCGCCGGGGGATTCAGGAGGGGATACGGGGTGACCTCTGCCAGGGACATTATCGTGAAGGGTGAAGACCTCGAAAAAATGACGGTGCGCGACTTCGTTCCTTCGAAAAACAAGGCCTTCAGCGGCATCGTGTGGCCGCTGACCTCAAGGACGATAAAAAACGCGTTTACCGAAAAGCCGGTGCCCCATGCCGAATCCTGCGTGCTGTGCTACTACTGCAAGAAGGTGTGCCCTGCGGGCGCCATAAGCAATGCCGCAAAAGGAGGGAAAATCCCCCGCTACGATTACAGTAAATGCATCAGGTGTTTCTGCTGCATGGAGACCTGTCCCGAATCCGCCATAACATCCGAGAGGGGCAGGCTTCAATGGCTGATGAATGTATTTGACAGGTAAGTGATAATTCTAAAATCCCCTGGCTCCCTAAAGGGAGCACGGGAACGAAATACTATCAATGATTATAATAATGATTTCAGCATCCCGTATAGCGATACATCCTTGATTTTATGTTGTCACAAAAAGTATTGTGAAATTGATAGAAAAATACAAAATTCATAAAATTATGATAGATATTGAGAAGAGTTACTTTAAAGTCCTGGGATAAAAAGCAGTCATGTTCTAAAATGAAGTTGTATTATACAATACAGAGACTTACAAAATAGTGATAAAATATAATTTTTCATTGAAATAATAACATCGCACATGCCCCCTCAGGGGGACAGGGGGCTGGTGTACCGTGCCAATTATTTCATCATTTTAGAGGAATCTATCATTCTCCCAAAATTAATAAAAAAACCATAGCAATGGAAAAAGAAAAAATCAAACAGCTGCTCCAGTCGGTTCGTGATAACACCATGTCGGTCGAGGAGGCGCTGGAATCGCTCAGGCGCCTGCCCTACGAGGACATCGGTTTCGCGATGGTCGACAGCCATCGCTCGATCAGAAAGGGTTTTCCCGAGGTCATATTCTGCCAGGGCAAAGCGGTTTCCCAGGTCGTGGAAATCGCCGAACGCCTTGCGGCGCACAACCGGACCATCATCGCCACCCGGGCTGGTAAAGAGGTGAGCCGGGCGCTTGAATCGCGCTTCGACGAAGTGTTCTACAACGAGCTCGCGCGGTTCGTCAGGATCGGGCCCGCGCCCGTGCCCTCGACCGCGCGAAGAGCGCTGGTCGTGACCGCCGGAACCGCAGACCTGCCGGTCGCGGAGGAGGCCGCGCTCACCGCGGAGGCGCTTGGTTGCGCGACGGACAGGCTCTTCGACGTCGGGGTCGCGGGCATACACCGGCTTTTCGGCAACATCCAGAAGATACATGACGCGGGCCTGATCATCGTGGCTGCCGGAATGGACGGAGCGCTCCCCAGCATCATCGGCGGTATAGCATCCTGCCCGGTCATCGCAGTGCCCACGAGCGTGGGCTACGGCGCGAGCTTCGGAGGCCTTGCCGCCCTGCTCACCATGCTCAACAGCTGCGCGCCCGGCGTGCTCACCGTGAACATCGACAACGGGTTCGGCGCCGGTTACGCGGCTGCGATGATACTGCACGGAGACAAACTATGACGATACTCATTTTCGATCCTGCCGGGGGCGCGAGCGGCGACATGGTGCTCTCCTCTCTTGTCGATCTGGGATGCCCGGTGCAATACCTGAACGACATCCTCTCCAGGCTCGATCTGAAAGAGGAGCATGGCGCTGATATAATGACTGCCTCGCGCGTCCTTGACAACGGCATCTCGGCGGCGACCATATCGTTCGCCATTGAAGACTCAAGTTCCCCGGAAAGAAGCTATGCCGATATACGTGAAATCATATCGGCATCTGGGATTCCGGAGAGCGTGAAAGACCGCTCCCTGGACATCTTTTCCATACTCGCACGCGCAGAAGCCGCGGTCCATGGGTGCCCGCCCGACGAGGTACACTTCCACGAGATCGGCGCCGCTGATTCGATACTCGATATAACGGGCATCGCGGCAGCGGTAGAGTGGTTCTCGCCCGAGGCGTGCTATTGCGGACCGCTGCCCCTGGGCCGCGGCGTGGTGAAGACGCGCCACGGCGTGGTGCCGGTGCCGGCGCCGGCCACGGTAAAGGTGCTCGAAGGAATGAAAGTGCGGCAGACCCAAATCGAAACCGAGCTCACCACGCCGACCGGAGCCGCCGCAATGAAGGCCCTGTGCCCGGGCGGGGAACCGCCCTCGGACCTCGTGCTTCAGGCTTCGGGCTGCGGAGCCGGCACGAAGAGGATACCCTCGTGGCCCAATGTGTTTCGCACACTGCTCTTTGAAATCCCCCTGAAACAGGCCGAAGTAATGTACATCATCGAAGCCGACATCGACGACATGATTCCCGAGGACTGGGAAAGCGCGATGGAATCCCTTAATCAGGCCGGGGCGCTCGACGTAAACCTCACGCAGCGAATCATGAAAAGGGGCAGACCCGGTGTGGGAATAAAGGCCGCGGCGCCCGCATCATCGCTCGAACGTGTGCTTGAGGCAGTGCTCGTGCGCACCAGCACGATCGGCGTGCGCTACTACCGGGTCGAGCGCCGGGTTCTCGAAAGAAGGGAATACACCGTGATTCTGGAGCAGGGCCCGGTTTCGGTCAAGGAAAGCATCCTGCCCGACGGGTCGAAAAGGATCAAGCCCGAGTTCAGGGACATCTACGCGCTGTCGAAAAAATCCGGGATACCCATGGACGAGCTGCGTCGCGAGGCGGTGCTCAGAGCAAGGGAAAAGAATGGATGCTGAAAAATTCGACCGGCTCATTGAAACCGTGAAATCGAAGGGAAAGCTCCTGGTCATGTACTCCGGGGGACTCGACAGCCATGTGCTCGCCTTTATCGCGCGCCGGGCCCTCGGAGAATCCGCCCGTGCCATAACCATATCCTCGCCGATAATACCGGCCCGCGACATGGCGGAGGCCGAATCCGGAGCGGCCGAGATAGGAATCCCCCGAACCGTGCTCGAAATCAACGAGCTCATGGTGGACGAATTCAGCAAGAACGGCCCTGACCGCTGCTACCTGTGCCGCAAGATCAGGAACCGGATCGTGAAGGACTGGGCCGCGTCAGCGGGCTTCGCGCACGTGACCGAAGGCATGAACGCATCCGACCTCGACGATTACCGGCCCGGGCTGCGCGCTTCGATCGAGGACGGGATATGGCAGCCCTTCATCGAGTTCGGCATCACGAAGGACGAAATACGCAGGTACGCCAGGGGTAGCGGTATCAGACGATGGGACAGGCCCGCGACCGTGTGCCTGTGCTCGCGCTTCCCGTACGGCACAGCGCTTTCCGAAGAAGACCTCAGGCGCGTCGAAAACGCCGAGACGGTCCTGCACGACCTCGGCTTCTACCCGTGCAGGGTACGGAGCTTTTCCGGCGGCGTGGCCATGATCGAGGTCGCCGAACCCGAAAGGCTGATGCCGGCCCGAAAGGCTGTTGCCGCCCGCCTTGTCGAACTCGGGTTCACGTTCGTCGGACTCGACCTCGAAGGTTTTAAAAGCGGGAAGTTGAACAGGGCGCTTGAAGAAAATGGATAGTAGTGGATTATTTTCGACCCTCACCGACTTCGCTTCGCTCAGTCACCTCAATCGATTGCTTTCTGAACATCCATGTTCGCAATCGATACTGCGGCATCCATGCCGCTTGCCCCTTGGCAAGGCTAGAGCCAGGATGGCTCTGTGTCGAAGCAGAACAGGATGTTCTAAACGCTTCGACTGGGAGGATGGGAGGGGGTCAAAAATCCCCTCCCCGGCTCTGATCACATTTCTATAAAATCTTAAAGAAGCTGGCCCATTATCCGTGAAAAAGTATTGAAAATGTAGGTCATGTTTCCCATCTGCGCCGGATAGTCCCTCGGATCTACCGGATCCTGACACAGGGTGTCTTTTTTCCATACCGCGACTTCATCAATTACCGGTATGCTGGTGCCATAAGTTTCATTGACCGCTTTTGCAATCCGGTTCGCAATTATCGCGTATCCGGTTGAACAGGGGTGTATGCCGTCAAGCGACATGAATCCGCCAATGGCGTAATCGCCGTTCACTACAATGTCGCTTTTCGTTCCATTGGCGCGTGTAAGAGCCACTCCGACGCTCAGCTCATTGCGTATCATGGAATAGGCGTCAACCAGGGCCCATCCCTCCTCTTCAGCCGTCGCATTGATTATCTCGTTGATAGCGATAGTCCGATCCTGTATCGTTTTAATCTGGTCAGGAGTGATGACATCGGCGACCTTGCTTACTCTTGTCGAGAAAAAGGGAGCTCTTGATCCAGCAGGAATATCGGCCCCCTCGGTAACCGCGCAGTACTTGTTGGGGACCGGTTGTAAATACGGAATCAGGGTATTGTCCGGAAGATTGATCAGGACAACGCCCTTGATTGATTTCCTGGCCTTGATTTTCGCCACGAGTATCTCCCAGTTTGCCTCCCATTTGTCGATATCCGTCAGAACGAAGTTGTTATCGTCGGTCATAATCGTTCCGAATATCGTGTCATTGTTGCCGATCCAGATGCTGACGAATGTCGGGTCGCGGTCGAGCGCCTGCTCGACGGCAGATTTGGCTTTCGCGGGATTGAGGCCCACGACCGAGCATATCCAGGGATTCATCAGGCCTACCAGGGACATGAGCGGGGAGTCGGCAAGGTCGGTTATTTTTTTCGTGCCGTCATATGACAGGATATCGTCGAGGGTCGCTCCGGCAATTCCGAAATTGTTCAGGTTTGCCTGATTGTCATATCTGTCGACCCGGTGCCAGTACATGAAAGTCTTGATCAGCTTCGATATGGTGATCGACCAGGTATCGTACCAGCCGTTCTTTACCGCATCCTCGGGATTGGGGGCCCCGACGCCGGGGAACTCGATGAGAGGCTGGTTGAACCCGGTGCCGATGGCCCGGGCAAGCTGCGCGGGATAGCTGTAATGCGTCCTGTTTTCCTCTACGTTGAGGCCCTGGCAGCCCTGGGTGAGGCTGTCGCCGATGGAAACATAGGTTTTAAAAAACGCCTTCTGCTCGGCCGCAGTCATTGTATCGCCGGCTGAATCGCCCTGGATCTGTGTTGTGTTGTTGTCCTGGCTCGAGGATTCTCCGGTCGTTTCGATAGCGGCAAGATCGCCTGAATCATTCACATCGATCGAATCGCATGAAAGCATGAATCCGAATGCAATCAAAAAAACAAAAGACAGTAAAAGCCTTCTCATGTGGTGTCCCCCTGGTCATTCTTATCTGTATAAATCTGAAAATTCATCCCGGAACCAGAACCGTCCGGATGGTTGCTTTATGAATGAATATAGCCGCTCATCATTAATTTTTCATCAGGATTCCTAAATCCTGAAATATTTTCAAGATTTTTATCTTATCTTATATTAAACAAATAATTTTTAGAATTACATTAAATTAATTGTAGACATATAAATTCATGATTGTCAGTTTTGACAAAAGTGATTTTTTGAGACTGCCGGCTACCGCGAAAGCGGGCTTTCGCGAATGCATATAGTTCAAGGGGGTCGTACATGATAAAGTACAGCTACAACCAGGAGGCGCTCAAAAACCTCAAGATCGAGGACACATCGATCCTCGACCGCCTGATCGATTTCAACGATGCAAGGAAGTCCCATCTCAAAAAGGACCATTCCCAGCGGGACAAGCGGATGTCTCTTAAAGAGGCCATCGCCGAATTCGTCAAGGACGGGGATATCTGCACCGACACGGGCTTTGCCTATGTCCGGACTCCGCATCAGGCATACTTCGAAATCATGCGTCAGCAGAAGAAGGGACTGCACTTCATTGGATCACCCAACACCAATCACAGCTACATGATCAACTACGGCGTGTGCGCATATTCGCACAATTCGTACCTGGGGGCCGAAATGCGCGGCACCGACCGAAACTATAACCGGCAGCTCAAGGCCGGCAAGGTGAAGATACTATCCGAGTGGAGCCATGGATCCATGGCGCAGGGATTCAAGGCGGCGCAACTCGGCATGCCCGGCATATTCAGCAAGCAGCTCCTCGGCTCCGATATAATACGATACAATCCCTATGTGAAGGTAATGCAGAATCCCATGCGCGACGACCCGGACCCGGTCGTGTTCATACCCGCGCTTTATCCGGACACCACCATAATACACGTTCAGGCGGCGGACCGGTGCGGCAACGCCCGCATCTACGGCCCTGCGGTCAACGACGCCGCTCTCGCCGCAGCCGCGCGCAAGGTCATCATCACCGCGGAGGAGATCGTCCCGGAATCCGAGCTGCGCAACGACAACAAGGGCGTGGTTATCCCCTTCATGTACGTGGACGCGGTGGTCGAGCTTCCCTTCGGTGCATGCCCGGGGAACATGCCCGGATACTATTACTGGTCGCGCCAGTGGTGGGAAAAGATATTCCGGTTCGCCGGACCGTCCGACGAGAACATGAAGCTCTTCATGGACGAATGGGCCATCAACTGCAAGGACCAGTTCGAGTTCGTCGACAAGCTCGGCGGAGCGAAATGGATCAGCATGGCGAGGCGCCTGACCAAGGCTTGCGAATACGACAACGAAGACGCTGAGTTCGATTTCTCGTACCAGCCCTATCTGCCGGGCAAAGACCCCGGAATCTACTATTAAAAATGAGGAGGCACAATATATGAACACGCAAAAACCGGCAAACCCTCTTGAAATGGTGGCGTACGTTCTTTCGCAGCATATCAAGGACCACCAGATCGTCTATGTGGGAACGGGCCTCCCCATGGTGGCCGCCATTCTGGCCAGAATGACCCATGCCCCCAACATCACGCTCGTATACGAGTCGGGAGGGCAGAACCCCATCGGGGGCGACATGCCCTGGTCGGTCGGGGACCCCTTCACCTGGAGGAAATCCCCCATAATACAGGAGATGGTCTACTCCTTCGCACAGTCGTATAACGGCTACGTCGACATCGCCTTCCTGGGGTTCGCCCAGATCGACATGTACGGCAACATCAACACACACTTCATCGGCGACGATTTTCTGAGCCCGAAGGCTCGGCTTACCGGGTCAGGCGGCAACAACGACCTTTCCTCGCTCACCGAGAACATGGTGCTGGTCGGAATCCAGAGCCCGCAGAAGTTCCCGAAAAAAGTGGATTTCATCACCAGCGTGGGACATCTCACCGGAGGGGATTCGCGCCAGAAGGCCGGGCTCCTGGGCAATGGCCCGGTCGCGGTGGTCACCAACGCCGGCATCTACGACTTCGAGCCGACAAGCAAGCGCATGCGGGTGAAATCGCTCCATGCCGGAGTGAGCTTCGAGCTCGCGCAGATGGCGACCGGCTTCGAGCTCCTCAGGCCTGAAGGCGGAACGGTCCCGGTGACAAAAACGCCGGAACCCGAAGCGCTCGAAATACTCAGAACAAAGGTCGATCCCCACGGCGTGTTTACGAGCATCCCGGGGATGTAGCTCTTTCTCATCCTCCGATGCGAGACATTGAATGGGCGGACAGGGCCTGGCAGCCTCCCTCGTCGGACCGACACTCGATGCTGTGGCCCTCTTTCTTTTTGCGGATGGCCTTCATGATGATCCCGGCAAGCTCATCATCAGCGGCTCCGGACCTGAGCGGCTCCATGAGGTCTGCCCCCTCGTCGTCGTAGAGACAGGTCCTCATCCTCCCGTTCGACATGAGCCTGAGCCGGTTGCAGCTGCTGCAGAACTTGTGGGTCATCGGTGGGATTACCCCGATCTTAACTTCACGGCCCTGCCGCAAAACCGTATACATCATCGCGACGCTGGTATCGATCGAATTGTCGCGCCTGAGCTCGCCGAGCCCGGCAAGGGCCTCGATGAGGACATCGGATGAAAGAAATGAATAATCGCCGCGGGAATCGGTGAAAGGCATGCGCTCGATGAACCTGAGAATCACGTTCTTTTCGGCCGCGAAGTCCAGGAAATCGCCGAGCTCATCAAGGGTCTCTTTGAAAAGCACCGCATTCACCTTGACCGAAAAGGAGTTCATCCCCGATGCGTCGTCTATGGCGGCGATAACCCTGTCAAATGCATCGATCGTGGTTATGTCCGCATAGCGTTTTCGGGAAAGCGTGTCGAGGCTGATATTGATGTTTCTCACTCGCAGGTCTGCGAGATCGTCGAGGAACCTTTCAAGAAGGACGCCATTGGTGGTGAGACACAGGTTCAGTTCGGGGAAAAGCCGGCGGGTTTCACGTGTGATCTCGATGAAACCCTTGCGGACCAGGGGTTCGCCGCCGGTGAACCTGACCTTGGTCACTCCCATGGAGACGAAAATCCGGACAAGACGCACGAATTCCTCGTTGCGCAGGACCTGGTCATGCCGAAGCCAGTCGATCCCGCCCGGAGGCATGCAGTACCTGCACCTGAGGTTGCACTTGTCGGTGAGCGAGACCCTCAGGTAACTGTGCTTTCTGGAATATGAATCATGCAGCATAATGCCCAGCCTTCGCCTGATTTAGCCATAATACCATCCGGGGGGCCGCGGGATCAAGTATCATTTTACCGATGTCTCATGCAGGCCAAGAAAGTTCGAGCGGATGCGCCTGTTTTTATCGTCAAGCAGGCAGGCGCGGAGGTAAAACACCGAAGCCTGTTTCGCATTTCCGGTCATCTCGCATACAATACCGAGGTTATTGTAGAGCGCCGGCTCGGTTTCCGTTTCCTCAAGCGCCTGCCTGAGGATGATCTCGGCTTCGTAAAACTGCTCGCCGACCGCCAGCATCACCGCCCTGTTGTTCATCTCGGCGACCGGACCGCTCCCGCTCATGACGGCATAATACTTTCTGACCGCAGCCGTTTCGGCGTCCGCGCTTTTCGGTTTCCAATCGTACAGTGACTCGCCGGATGCGGATAATGCGCTGAAAAGGCCCTGATCTGCGGAGTCTACGAGGGGCCTTTTAACCGTCCGGACTTCATATGAATAGCATGAACAGGCGACGGCCCAGGCCGCAAGAACTACCGCACAACGGGATAAAGAATCCATCTTTATGATTTTCATGTGTCTACAAGCCATATTCCAGCGTTAAATCCATTGCAAACCCCGGCAAAAAACAGGGTTCCGGGACATATTCCGCTATGAACAATAAAATATCGTCATGATGAAATCCATAAAAAAAATTCATAAATCAGGATTTTTTTTTGACCCAATTCGGGTTTTGTGGGACAATAAGGAATGCTGTCCCGGAGAAAATCAATAGTGCGAGGGTAAAAAAATGAAACCAAATTTTACCGAACAAGAGAAAAACCTGCTTAAAGCGAAAAACCCGAGGGACTATATCGACAAATCCCTGAAGAATAAAATTTCTCCGGGGCGAAAGGCGTTCGTTACAAGGCACTGGCTTGATAAGACCAGATACACGATAGACGATATAAAATACGCAAGGAATCGCCATCCCTACTGGAAAGCGAAAAAAATGGAAGGCACCGCCGAACGCAATGCGATCAGGACAAAGGAGCACGACTACAGCAAGGGCGACAATATAATCTGGGACGAAAAGCTTGTCCACAAGTTCATCGAGCGCAACAAAAAAGACAAGCAGGGCAAATATATCATAAAGGACTGGGAGCTCGCAAAGGAATTTCGCTGTACGATCCCCGCGATCCAGCACATGAGGAGAAAATACAACATGGCTGTCAGGCTGATAGCGTCCTCAAGCGGCAGCATAACGGCTAAAAAGCTGATGGAGTATCTCATGCTGGGCGAAAGCATGCTGAGAAACATGCAGAAAAAAAAGCGCAGGTAAGCGGGCCAGGCGCCCGTTTCCCTGCGGAAAGTCTGCACTCCGCATCCGGTTCTTCCCCAATTTTTAATTGACTATTTCAAGAATACGAGAATAGTAGCTTATCTTTATCGATTGAGGATGGAGCCCGCCGATGTACAGAAAATGCATTATCGCCACAATGACCCTTTTTCTGGTCTTTTCATGCCAGAAAAAATCCGAGGGACTCAAGCAATCCGACGTTCCAATGCTGGTGAACCAGTTTCTGGGCATGCATGTCGAGTACAACACTCTCGATGACGAACTGTCCGCCAGGACCCTTGAAAATTACATCAGCTCACTTGATTATGGAAAATATTACTTTTACAAGGAAGACATCGACTCCTTCCAGAAATACAAATCAGTCATAGACGATTACATCAACGAGGGGAACCTCTCCTTCATATATGACATATACGCGGTGTACAAGCGCCGTTTCGACGAGAACCTCAGGCTCTTCGACGAACTGATGAATTTAAAGTATGACTTCACCAAAGACGAGCAGATGGTGGTCGACAGGGACAAGGTCGATTACGCGGCTGATAAAAACGAAATGCGCGAGCGCTGGAGACAAAGCATCAAGCTTCAGCTCCTCAACTACATGGCGGCGAAAAAAAACATCGCAGAATCAAAAGAGAAGCTCAAAAACAAGTACAGAATCATGAAGAAGACTGTCGAGGGATTCAGCGACGAGGAGATCCTTTCCCGGTTCATGAACGCCTTTTCGACCGCACTCGACCCTCATTCGAATTATCTCACCCAGGAAGAGCATGAGGATTTCAAGATATCCATGGAGCTCAAACTCGAGGGCATCGGGGTCCGCCTGAGCTCCGAGGACGGGTTCGTGATCGTCGAGTCGATCATACCAGGAGGCGCGGCCGACAAGCTCCCGGCAGGCATCAAGCTCAAACCGAGCGATAAAATCGTCGCAGTCGCGCAGGACGACGAGGAGCCGGCCGACGTGATAGACATGGAGCTGCGCGATGTGGTCAAGCTCATCCGCGGCAAGAAAGGCACCGAGGTGAGGCTGACCGTGCTCAGGGAGACCGAGAACAAGACCCAGCCCGGAAGGATGATCGTCCCGATCGTGAGGGAGGAAATACGCCTGCAGGACAGCGACGCCGAATCCGAGGTGCATGTGTCGCCGCAGGGGAGAAAAATCGGCTACATCAAGCTGCCGTCGTTCTACCAGGACCCCGCCCGCGGGAAAAGCTCCGCCGGAGACATGAAAACGATTCTCAGGGATATGTCCACGAAGAAGGTGAGCGCCATAGTGCTCGACCTCCGGGGCAATCCCGGCGGACTCCTGAACGAGGCCATCGAAATAGCGGGATTGTTCATCGATTACGGCCCGATAGTGCAGATAAAGGAGGGCCAGAGGCCGGCGCACGTTATCTATGACGACAAGGGGCTCCTGTACGAGGGGCCGCTGGTCGTGCTCATCAACAGATTCAGCGCGAGCGCTGCCGAAATCCTCGCCGGAGCTATCAAGGACTATCACCGCGGCATCATAATCGGCCCGGGCAGCAGCTACGGCAAGGGCACCGTGCAGTCGTACAACGAGCTGCCGTTTGACCGGGGCGCGATCAAGATCACGACGCATATATTCTACCAGCCGGGCGGAACTTCGAACCAGCTCAGCGGGATATCTCCGGACATAACCGTGCCCGACCTCTCCTCGATCTGGGACATCGGCGAGAATAA
>JAKLIV010000096.1 GCA_022709405.1 Spirochaetota bacterium | reverse complement strand
AAATTTGAACGCATGGACCCGAAAATGCAGATCGAAATGCTTAATCTGAATATCACCGGACTGTCCCACCTGACGCTGCTCTTCGCCAGCGACATGATAAAACGGGGATCCGGAAAGATTCTCAATGTATCTTCCATTGCATCATTCACTCCAACACCTTTTTGCTCAACCTACTCGGCATCGAAGACATATGTCAAATATTTCAGCCAGGCCCTTGATTATGAACTCAGGGACAGGAATGTCAGGATTTCGACATTATGCTCGCCTGATTTTCTTTCGGGATTCCAAAAAAGGGCCGGCAATCCCGACCTGAAACTGACAGGCCCGTATACCGGCACCGCGGAAAAAATCGCCGACATCGCGTTCAGAAAATTCATGAAAAACAAGAAAGTGATAACGCCTTATTCGGCATTCGGCAAGATCGCCTATTTTGTCGAAAACTACGTTCCCCTCCCCTATGCCATCAGGATCAGGACAAGGAAATCGATAGTCGAAAACAACTACATGGCTAAGAAGTAAACGGCCATTACTTTTTGATGTTAAACCGGATGGTGAACGTGGTGCCGTTTTGGACTCTGACCGCAATCTCCGCGTTCAGCTGTTTTGCGAGAGCATTGATGAGCTGCATCCCCATGGTATTGGCGCTTCCGGAATCGCGTATGTCATGATCGAGGCCGGGTCCCGAATCGGATATGATGATGGTCATCACGCCGTCCGAAGCGTACATTTCAACCTCGATGCTGCAGCCTTTTTCATTCACGCATCCGTGCTTGATTGAGTTCGTGATGATCTCGTTGATGAGAATCCCGCACGGTATCGCCTGGTTGACGGAAAGGTTGATTGGTTCAAGCCTGGTCGAGAACCGGATGTCTTCACTGGCTTTTGAGCAAAGCTGAATGTTCTCCTTAAGCAGATCGGCTATGTAGGAAGACATGTCTATGCGGCTGAAATTTTCAGCCTTGTAAATTTTTTCGTGAATGAGGGCGATTGAACGGATGCGGCTGACGGCGTCGTTCAGGGGCTGCCTCATCAGGGGGTCTTCGACGTTCTGGCACTGCATATTCAGAAGGCTGGAGATTATCTGCATGTTGTTCTTGACGCGGTGATGTATTTCCTTGATCAGGACGTTTTTTTCCTCGAGCGATTCGCTGATGATCCTCTTTGACTCGATCAATTCGCGGTTCTGGGCCTCTATTCCCTGATTGGTGAAGGTCAGCTCCTCCATGGTGGCTGCGAGCTCCTCGTTGGTCGCTTCGAGCTCCTCATTGGCGACGATGAGGTCGTTGTTTGCTATTGTCAGCTTTCCCCTGCTCTCCTCGGATCGATCGAGCGCCGCCTTATTAATCGAGAAAAGATTATACGCCATGATGCCAACCACAACGGACGCGATCGCGGTGTCGCCGACAAAATCAACCATTGCGGAGTGGGACAGTCCCATAGCCGCGCCATGCAGCCGGATGAAGACAATCGAAACCAGTATGGTGATCGCCGAATACAAAGGAATGAGCAGCGGCTTCCGGGTTATAACAAGCGGGCTCATGGACAGGCCGGCGACAATAACAGCGACCGTGTCCATGCGTTCCAGAGGGCCGCTTTTATCGATGAATACGATCGACCACAACACGCACTGGGATACTATCAGAAACAAATGGGCCGATATGGAAAAGCGGCCCTTGACGATCAGAAGCGCGATGAAAATGCAGATAATAAAAAATATAACCAGGGGAGCTATGATCGGCCAGTAAAACGTATGTCCGAAAACCTCCTTTGCGAAGCTCAGGTAGACATCATACGCGATGATGAAGGGAAGGACAATGATTACGGCAACGCATGCCTGTAGAAGGAAACGGGCCCTGAGCCTGGTGACATAACTTGTATGCCGGTATCTGACAAACAATCGTTCAATCATGCCGCCCATTAATTACCTCATGCCTCGCTTCTCATTTCAATGCGACTACAGCTATCATAAACAAATAAAGAAAATCAAGTTTAATTCGTAATTAATCAGATATTGCATAGCATGAACTCCATAAACACGCGATCGGCAGTATATTTGCTGTAGATTTATCAGGAGTGGATTACAATTGCAGCAGGACAAGGCATCATCGGCGGCGCTACACCGCTATACCTTGAAACGTTTGCCGATATATCGACCGGGTCGTTACGGGTTTCAGGGTCGCATTACCGGCAAAAATCCGTCGTAAAGATTGAATGAACGCGATTTGCGGACACGTCGATGTTTTAACGGAGTAATCCAGATGTGACAGATGAAGGATGAGAGATTCCTCGCTCTAGTTGATGATGTTAAAGCGGATGGTGAAAGTGGTGCCGTTTTCAGCGCTGACCGAAATCTCCGCGTTTAACTGGCTGACCAGGGCATTGATGAGCTGAATCCCCATGGTGTTCGCGCCGCTGTAATCCTGTATATCATGCTCGAGGCCGGGCCCCGAATCAGAAATGGTAATGGTCGCCATGTTGTCCAAAGCATGCATTTCAACTACGATGCGACAGCCTGTTTCGTCCACGCATCCGTGCTTGATTGAATTCGTGATGATCTCGTTAATTAAAATCCCGCAGGGGACAGCCTGGTTGATGGAAAGGGTGATTGGTTCAAGTTTGGTCGAGACCTGAATCTCCTGGTCTGGCCTCGAACAAAGCAAAATGTTCTCCTCGAGCAGATCGGCGATGTAGGTGGACATGTCGATGCGGCTGAAATTTTCCGCCTTGTATAATTTTTCGTGAATGAGTGCGATTGAACGGATACGGCTGACGGCGTCATTGAGGGGCTTCTTTATCAGGGAGTCATCGACGTTCTCTGACTGCATGTTCAGCAGGCTGGAGATGATCTGCATGTTGTTCTTGACGCGGTGGTGGACTTCCTTGATCAGGACGTTTTTTTCCTCGAGTGATTCCCTGATGACCTCCTGCGACTTGATCAATTCCTCGTTCTGCGCCTCGTATTCCTCGTTGGTGGCGGTCAGCTCCTCGTTGGTCGATTCGAGCTCCTCGTTCGTGGCCGCGAGCTCCTCGTTGGCGCGCTCCAGGTTTTTCCTGCTCTCTTCCGATTGATCCAGCGCCGTCCTGCTGATTGAAAACAGATTATAAGAGAATATTGCGGCGACCACTGCCGCAATCCCGACGTCGCCGAGGTAATCGACCGTTTCGGTGTGGGTGAGGCCCGGGATCAGGAATTTTACGATGAGTATGTTGGCCAGCACCGTTACCGCAGAATAGGCGGGGATAAGCCACGCGCGCCGGGTTATAACAAGCGGGCTCATGGATAGTATCGCGATCACCACCACTATCGTGTCAAGGCGCTCCAGCGGGCCGCTTTTATCGACGATTATGATTGACCATATCAGCAGCTGCGACGCGATGAAAAAAATGTGCGCCCCGATAGAAAAGCGGCCTGTGGCGATCAGGAAGGCAACAATAATATAGATAAAAAAAATGAATACCAGCGGCGCGATGATCGGCCAGTAAATCGCATAGCCGTACACCTCTCTGTTGAGGCTCAGGTAGATGTTGTAGGCGATGATGGGGGGCATGATAAAGACCACGGCAATGCAGGCGCCCAGAAAGAACCGCGCCCTGAGCCTGGTGATGTGGTCGTAATCCCGGTATCTCTTGAGCAGCCCTTCAGTCGTGACGCGCATTGATTACCTCGTGCAGCTTTTCTGGCTAAAATAATACCACAGATATCATAGACAGGCAATTCTAAATCACCTTTTATTATGGGCACCTCTAAAAATCAGGTTTTTCAATATTTGAAAAATGATAAAACCTGATTTTTCTGATAATTGTGCCCACAAGGGAACATCCAAAATGTAATTTATTGAAGTTCCCTTATTGAATCTTCAGACATCCAATATCTAATACTTCGGCAATAAGGGGCGAACTGGGAATTCGCTGTACAAATGCGAAAAGGGGCCTGGGCCCCTTCTTTTAATCCGCAAATTTCTTTGAATTACCGCTTGTATCTGGCGCGTTTCAGCGCCATGAGGGCAATGAGCAGGCTCAGGACAAGAAGCGCTATGTACAGCATGAAAGCAGGCTTGTACGACCCCATTCTGTCATAGATGAAGCCCGACAGAGGGGTGCCGATTCCTGAGCCGATGGTCATGAACACGGAAATGATGCCGAATATGAGCCCGTACTGGAGCAGCCCGAAGCACTCTGCGGTGACCAGGGGCGGCACCACGGTCTGGATGACGTTCCCGAAACCGAACACGACCACGAAGAGCACCGCAATCCACAGGTACTTCGCGTTGATCAGGATTACCACGCCCGCGATGATGATGGCGATGAACATGCTTATGCCGAAAGACAGGCTCGTCCTGTCCGTGATCTGCCCTATGGCGATCTTGCCGAAAACGGTCATGCCGAGATAACCGCCGACGATCATCGAAGCCGCCGAGGCGGTGAATCCCACCTCCGCCTTGAAATAGGAGAACAGATGCTGATTGATGCCCATGTTGAGCAGGCTGAAAAGCAGCGCCATGGCAGCCACAAGCCAGAACTCGGGGGTCTTAACCGCTTCTTTTACCGTGTCGCCGGATATCTGTGCGCCGCCGTCATTCGCTGAACCGTCGTTGCCGTCGGGAAGAAGACCCATTTCCTGGGGCGTTTTTTTCATGATGAAAAAAACGATGGGCAGGCATATCGCCCCGGCCAGCACGCCGCAAATGATGAAGGCGCTTTCCCAGCCGTATTGTTTGTGAAGATAATTCGTCTCAATGAGCCATGTGACAAAGGGATTCAGCACCAGGCCGCCGATACCGGTGCCTGCAAAGACGATACCGGTCGCCAGGCCGCGTTTTTTCACGAACCAGTTGTTCACCATGGTCGTCACCGGAATGATGTGCACGCCCGCGCTGCCCACGCCCATGAGCACCGAGGTAAGGTAGAACTCGGTGAGAGTACGGCACTGTGAATACAGACCGAAACCGAGAGCAAAGAGAAAGGTGCAGACGCCCATGATGATCTTGATGTTGAATTTCTCGATGAGCTTTCCGATAACGATGGCTGCAAACATCATCGATACGGCTGCGATGGTGAAGAAAAGAGAAAAACCGCCCCTGGTGAAGCCCATTGAAGAGACGATCTCCTCGATGAAAATACCGACAGTATTGATACCAAGACCGATTCCGAAGAAGAAAAGGATGAAACCCCCGGCAACGATCCACCATCCGTAAAAAATACTCCTGCTTTTTTGTGGCATTCTTACCCCCAGTTGTAATGTGGTTATTGAAAGTGATATGGGCGCCGCATTGGCCCATACTCTGGATGAAAACTGTCTGACGTACGATATTAACGTATTATGTTCGGCATTTACGATCTACATCATACAGATGCCTGAGTCAATCACAAATTCAATTTTTCATACTAATTGGACGGTTTTTTTGGATTGAGGATTAAGCAGCAGGCATGAATAATTACCGAAATACATACAGGCCGGGACTCGGATAAGTCTCGGCCGGCATGAAAATATTTCGGTAAATGAGAATGATTCACACAAATGTCTACCGGTAATGATCGCCGGCAACGCGTTCTACTGTCGACATTCATCATCGTCTGGCGAACCGGGCCCGCTTCAACGACTGGACTCCCATGATTGCGCCCGCAACGCACATGACGACACAGAGGCCGAAAGCAAGGTTGTAGTCGCCGAATGTATCATAGAGATAACCCGATAGGGGCATTCCCAGGCCGGTGCCCACGGTCTGAAAGACGGCTATGATCCCGTAGATCGGGGCAAAGTGCCTGAGCCCGGCGCAGGCGGCAGTCATGAGCGGCGGGATCACGGTCTGCACGGCATTTCCGATGCCGTAGATTATGGCCCAGATAATGGCCACGGCCACGATCCTGGTGCCGAAGAGAATCATGATGCCCGCCGTCAGGATCCCGCAGAAGATCACTAGACCTGTTGTCAGCCCTTTCGTGTCGCTGATATATCCCAGTGAAAGCTTGCCGGCCACGGTCATGCCCAGGTAAAGCGCCACGATATTGGCCGCGAACGTCGAACTGTGGCCGATATCGGTCAGGTAAGGGATCAGGTGCTGCTGTACGCCGGAGTTAAGCGTGTTGAAAAGAAAGATCATGATCGCCAGAAACCAGAAGGTGCTCGTCCTGACAAATTCACCGGGGGTATATCCATCGAGCACACCGGCCTCGCCGGCAGCCGGCCCGGGCGCCCCATCGGGATACAGGCCCATGTCCTCTGGCCGCTTTCGCATGACGATAACCGCAGTGGGCGTGGCCACCAGGGCGATCACGGCTCCCAGGATGATTATGGTCGCGCGCCAGCCGTACGTGAGGATGAGCCAGTTTCCCAGCGGGTTGAAGATCAGGCCGCCGAGGCCCGTAGCCGTGTACACGATGCCCATGGCCAGACCGCGCTTCTCCCGGAACCAGTTGTTGATCAGGGTCGACACCGGCAGGATATGGCTCCCCGCGTGGCCGATGCCGACAACGGCGGCCATCACATAGAACTGAGTCAGGGTTTTGCATTGCGAGTAAGCGGCGAAGCTCGCTGCAAGGATGAAGGTCGACGCCCCCATCACCAGGCGGACATCGAGCTTCTCGATGAGCCTGCCGACCACCGGAGCGGCGAACATCATCGCCAGCGCCGCTATCGTGAAGTAAAACGAGAAGTCGCCGCGGCTGAACTCGTAGGTCTCGATCACCGGTTTGAAGAATATGCCCAGGGTGTTGATCCCGATCCCGATGCCGATGAAATTGAGAATGAAGCCGCCGATAACAATCCGCCATCCATAGAACATTTTTTTTCGCATAAATTTTCCTTACTTACGATAAAATCGCGCCTTTCGAGGCGGAGCCGACATATTTCACGTATCTCTGGATGAATCCCTCGGGCAGTTCCCTTCTGAAAGGCTTCCACGCGGCCTTTCTCTTCTTCATCTCGTCATCCGAAACATGCAGCTCGATGTTCCTGCCGGGTATGTCTATGGTTATCTCGTCGCCGTCTTTGACCAGCGCGATCGGCCCCCCGTCGTACGCCTCGGGCGCAACATGGCCTATGCACGGCCCCTCGGTCCCGCCGGAAAAACGGCCGTCGGTGATGAGGGCGGCTTTCTTGAGGCCGAGTGCCGATAGGCCCATTGTCGCGGCCAGGGTTTCGGGCATCCCGGGACCGCCTTTCGGGCCCTCGTTCCTGATGATGAGTATCTCGTTCTCATGAATTGACTTTTCCCGTATGGCCTCGAGGCAAGCGTCCTCGGATTCGAACACGCGCGCCCTGGCAGTGAACTCCAGCATGTCCCTGGCGACCGCCGACTGCTTGACGACCGCGCCCTCGGGAGCGAGGTTGCCATACAGGACCACGGTCCCGCCCTCGGGATAGTACGGGTTCTTCCTGTCCGGTATCACGCCGGGATCCTTGACCGCCACAAACGGTATGAGATCCGCCCATGACATCCCGATCGCGGTTTTCGCATCGAGGTGGATGTCGTCTGAAAGGACCTTGACAACCGCGGGAACGCCGCCGGCCATGTAAAAATCGATCATTCCGTGAGGGCCGTTGGGCATCAGCTTGCAGAGCGTGGGTATCTTTTTGCTGAAATCGTTGAATTTGCTCAGGGGGAAATCGATCCCGAGATTGTGCGCGATTGCAGGAATGTGAAGGGCGGCATTCGTGGAGCCGCCCATGGCGAGCTCGACCATGAGCGCGTTCTCGAGCGACTTCATGTTCACGAGCTTCCGTATCGTCAATCCCTCCTCGACCATCGCGACGATCCTCTTGCCCGCGGTTCTGGCGAACATGAGCTTCTTGGAATGAAAGGCCGGAACGCTGGATGAGCCCGGGACGGTAAGCCCCAGGGCCTCGACCACGCTTTGCATCGTATTTGCCGTGCCCATGACCTCGCATGAGCCGCAGGTCGCCACGGTGATGGTCGCCGCCTTGCCCGGGGCATCGTCATAATCAAGGTTGGATATGCTCTTTATCTCTTTCTGTTTCGGATTGAACCTGATGTTGAAGGCGCTGGGGCCGCCGGTAACGAAAATGGCGGGCAGGTCAAGCCTTGCAGCGGCCATGACCATGCCGGGCACGATCTTGTCGCAGCTGGCGATCATCACGAGCGCGTCATACTGCATGCTGCGGCAATGCGTTTCGACCATATCGGCGATCAGGTCGCGCTGGGCCAGGATGAATCGCATCCCGCTGTTTCCCTCGGTCAAGACGTCGCACGGGGCGGGCACGCTGAATTCCATCGGGACACCGCCGCCCATGAACACGCCCTCCCTGACCTTCTCCGCGATGTTCTTAAGGTGCATGTGTCCCGGGTTTATATCGGTCGGAGAATTTACGATGCCTATGATCGGCTTCTGTTTCAGATCATCCATCTCGAAGCCCAGTCCTTCTATGCATCCGTGGCGCGCGACACAGATGGGAAAATCCTTGGTGTCGAACAGGGGCTGGCTCTTGGGTTTTTTCATCATGGTCCTCCTTGTGTTGGCTGCTGAATAATAGAATTATGGCTTGCTATGCGTATCATTGCATTAACATAGGTTAATTAATTACTGAAGCAGCTTTTATTTTCGGTTGGATTGTCTCGTGAAACAGGCGCGGACCCTGTAGAAATTTTTCTTTTCTGCTTGAATTCGAGCTCCCGGAAAGCATATAACTGTTCTGCGGTGAATTGCCCGTCAGAGTGTATCCGGTGAGGCGGTAAAAAACATGAAAAGGAAAATCATCCTGCTTGTCGGCATTTCGGCGGCTGTCTGCGCCGTGACTCTGGGCGGTCTTTATGGATGGATAGCGTACACGATAAAACAGAACATGGCCGTTGCCGTGGAGAAATATCCCGGGTCACCGGAGGACGCCCTTATCTCTTACCTGCGGGACGAAACCAATCCCCCGCGCAAGCGCACCCATACCGCGGTGTGGACCCTGGGCATGATCGGGTCACGAAAGGCCCTGCCGGTGCTGTACGGGTATTACCGGAACGATCCTGAAGGGAAAACATGCCACGGCAGGCACGAAACCGACCTTTGCCAGTATGAAATACACAAGGCGATAGAGGCCATTGAGAAAGAAAGGCCTATCTCGTTTCAGTGGCTCAAATGAATGAAAAGTAGCCGATATTTCAGCGGCCGATATTTCTCGCTATGGACCTGAACATCTCGATGGACTCGATCTCCATGTCCTCGCCGTCCGTATTGTAATCCGGATAGGCGGAAGATTTGGCGATGACGATGCCGTATTTCGGATACACGTAGATCGCCTGCCCGTAAATGCCGATCGCCAGGAAGTCGCCGTCCGGGTTCTCCGGTATCCACCACTGGTAGCCGTAGCCGAGCACCCAGCTCGAGCTGTCGCGCCTGCCCGGCGCCAGGTGCGGCGCATCCGGAGTCACCGAGGCCCTGACCCATTCGGCCGGCACGATCTGTCTGCCGTCCCAGTTCCCCCTGTTCAGATAGAGCCTCCCGAACCTGGCATAGTCGCGGAGCACCGCGTTGAGCCCGCAGAATGCAGCCTCGGCCCCGTCGCTGTCGATGAGCCAGAATGCATCCGACTCCATGCCCAGCGGCTTCCAGAGTTTCTCTTCAGCATACGCGGAAAGGCTTTTACCGGTCGCACTGCGGATGACCATGCCGAGCACCTGGGTGTCCATGCTGACGTAATGATTGTACACGCCGGGCTTTCTTTCGGATTCAAGCGACAGGATGAATTCCTCGAACGGCATGTTGAGAGCGAAGTATCGTCCCATCCTGTTGATGTCCGAATTGAAATCCGCGTAGGTCTCGTCGAAGCGTACGCCCGACGACATCTGCAGCACGTCCTTGATCGGCACCCCGTTGTAGCCCGAAACCCCGAGCGAGGGCACATAATCGGTGACCGGTTGTCTGATGTCCTTAATGTATCCTTCGGCAACGGCGATACCCATAAGCGCCGAGACCAGCGATTTCACCGCGGACCATGAAATGGTCCTCGACGCCGCGGTGTTGCCGCGGTAGTAGCGCTCGAACAGGATAGTGCCGCCCCTGAGTACGATGAAGCCGGTCGTCCACGTCCGGTCAATGAATTCGGCCACCGATTTTTTCTCTCCCCGGTGAATATACGTGTCCGGCAGGTCTACGGTTGCGCTTTTCAGCGGGGATACAGCCTCGCCGTGATGTACGGTGCGCGCTTCAAATCTTTCGCCCATGGTGCGGAAGTTCTCCACGATCACGTCGTGGTCAAACAGGGTCACCACGCGGTAGAGCCTCTGCGTGCGGTTGAAATTGAGAATACCGGCGACGGTCAGTATCAATAAAACTGCGCCGACAACCGCAAACACCTTCATGCTGATTTTTTTTGTTTTAACGTTATCCGACATGGCTTACACCCGACTTTCTTCCGGTCATGGCATCGATCTTTACCCTGATAATGCAGGCCCGGTCAAACGAATCCTCCCGGTACTCCGGGTTTTTCCTATCCGAATAGTGCCCCATAATGATGTCGAGAGCATTCCTTTTCATCTCGCGGTCATCCAGGAATTCGGCCCTGCCGGTGCCAATGACGCTGCGATATCTCATCGAGTAGCCGCAGGCGGTATCGGAAGGCGCAAGTTCCGCATCGATATCGGCCTCAAAGCAGACCACGGGATTGTTTTTCAGGATGTCGATCTTCTTTCCAGCGTGTCCCGTATGAAAGTAAAGGGCCCGGTCGCGATAGCCGAAATTGAGGGGCACGATGTAGGGGACCTGGCCGTCGGTCATGGCCAGGCGGCAGATCAGGGCCTTCCGGAGAATCCCCTCGATTTCAGCCTGGTCAGTGATTTCATATTCTTTTTTCCGCATACAGCACCTTTTTTACGCTGCGATATTTGTCGTATATGCCGGTCTCGACCGGTGCGGATTCAATCATACTGAACTCCTGCAATGCAGCGAACCATCGCAGAACAACCCGCATGATTAACTATTGACAGAAAATGCCGGGCATGCAAGGATTTTTTAATTCATTCTGAATGTAGATGCTTTTTTTAACGCTTTCAGGAGCCGTGACCCGAGATGAAAACCGGAACCCTCAAAATAGCCCCGCTGTTGTTTACATTTGTTCTGCTGATCTCATGCGATATCACCTCGAATCAGGATAACACCGACAGAAACCCGACGGTTCTGTTCGACCCCCGGGGGGGCACGTTCGTGAAAAGCCAGTGCATCGGGGAAAACGCCACTGTCGCCGAACCCGAGGACCCGGTCAGGATCTGCCACGCTTTCAGCGGATGGTACAGGGAACCGGCATGCACGACATTGTGGGATTTCGAAAACGACACCGTCACCGAAGATATGACGCTGTACGCAGGATGGACGGCCCGCATCCCTTCGGGGCTGTCCGAATTCGCGCTCGTGAATTCGCAGCTGGGCTCTCCCTACCGGCTTGACATCGTGTACAATAAGGAATTCTCCGGCGAGGTGAGCTATATCGTAAGCGCCGGGCCGCTCGCCATAACCAGCGCGGACGAATTCGACGCGAGTACCGCTGACAAGACAACAACGACTATCACCGCTGACGACCTGGTCTATGACGACTACATCACGCTGGGTTCCCTCTCGCCCGCGACAACATACCATGTATACGTCAAATCGGGCGCGGAGCTGAAATCCCTGTCAAGGACGACCTACACGGTCGCATCCGCGGGCCATTCCCCGGTCACCGGAACGGTCGTCGGCGATTTCGGACCGTACGACTATACGATAACGTTTCCCGAAAACTACTATGTGACAAGAGAAAAATGGCCGTTTCTGCTGTCCATGAAGACATGGGGATTCTCCAATCCGAACCTTCCCTGCGTCGTGTTCTCTATCGACATACATTCGGGAAGCGAGGGCGATTACACCGAAATCGAAAAAGTCAAAAAGATCGTCAGTTCATTTATCAGGGACTCTGAAAACGGCATCGATCCTGAAAGGCTGTACATGGCCGGATACAGCGCCGGAGGATGCGCGGCCATGCTCATGGCCGACAACATGACGATGGATACCTCGACGCACCAGTGGGTCGAGAGCGGATACACGCTCGATGTCAATGCGATCCTGGCCGAAGGCGTCACTTCCTGGCTTCGGTATCACTGCGAAAACCTCGGCGATGTCGACATATGGCTTTTCTACGGCGAAGATGATTCGCTTATCAACACCTCTATCATCGAAGAGCTCGAGACCCTGACAGGCACAGGGGAGCACATGCAGACGATCATGCCCGGGGAAGGCCATACGTCCTGGCCAATGATCGACAGCCCGCACACGATGATGTGGCTTCTGAGCAGGTGAAGGAGACCGGCAATCCGGATGTCATGTCCGCAGGGAATCCACCCTGTACTTGCTGCTATCGTGAATCATGGCCCAAAAAACGGCTTTTTTTACTTCCAGATCAACTTATCTTCATCTTCTATTCATGTTCTATGTATGTTCTACCTCAATCAACGTGAATATTCAGGCGTGCAAATCTTATCACCCCCCTCCGGGGGTGGCCCCAGGCCGGGGGCTTAACCCCCCACACAAAAAAAAGGCCGTCCTTTCGGACGGCCCCTTGTATTCCAAACTGATCGATGATTCTTATTCTTCCGGAGCTCCGGTGAAGATCGCCTTGGAGGCCTTGAGCACCGCGGTCTCTCCCTGGAGTATGTATTCGCACTTGCCGAAAAACTTCTGGAACTCGGCGCCGATGTAGAACTGGCCCGAAAGAACGCGTCCCGAATAGAACGCGGCTTCCTGGTTGTCCTTGAGCAGCGCTTCGCGGTCGGCGCCCTTCTTGTCGCCGACGAGCGCTTTCATCTTCGGCATGGCCTTGACGAGTCCCATCAGGTGCATCCATGCGTAGGTCATCATGGTGAACGCCTGCTGGAGCGGGGTGGCGTTGGCGAACAGGTTCAGGAACTTGCCGCCGGCCATCTGAGCCTTCAGGTACTCGACCGTTTCGTCGAGCTTGGCGAGGCCCTTCTCGATGTTCTTGACATAGGTCTCGTCCACGATCCCTTTCGCCGCGGCGATGGTTTCCTGTATTCTCTTCTTGTACACGCCGTAGTTGTAGTAGCCCTTGTCCATGAGCAGTTTCCTCATGGTGAGGTCCATGGACTGGATGCCGTTGGTTCCCTCGTACAGCGAGAGTATCTTGGAATCGCGTGCGTACTGCTCGACCGGGTAGTCTGCGCAGAACCCGTATCCGCCGTAAACCTGGATCGCGTCGCCGGTGACGTCCCACGCGGTGTCGGTGTTGCCGGCCTTGTTGACCGGGATCAGGAAGTCGACGATCGCCTGGGCTTCCTTCTTGGCGTCGCCGCTCTCGACATGGGCGAGGTCGAGGTTCTGGCCGAGGTAGTAGGTCAGCGTCCTCATGGCCTCGACCCTGGCTTTCATCGAAAGGAGCATGCGGATGACGTCGGGATGGTTGATGATCTGCGTTCCCTTGGCGTCCGGGTTGGTCATCTGGGTCACATGGGCTCCCTGCACCCTGTTCTTGGCGTAGGTCAGAGCGTGCATGTACGCCGCGCTCGATACCGACATGCCCTGCAGACCGACATAGAGTCTGGCCTCGTTCATCATCTGGAACATGATCTTCATGCCCTTGCACTGCTCGCCCATCAGGGCTCCTTCGCACTTGCCTTCGTCCCCGAAGCTCATGCTGCAGGTCGCGGATGCGGTGATTCCCATCTTGTGCTCGATGCCCGAGCATACCGCGTCATTCGCTTCTCCCAGTTTTCCGTCGGGCTTGATCCGGTATTTCGGGACCATGAAGATGGATATTCCCTTGGTTCCCGCGGGGTCTCCCTCGATGCGGGCGAGGACCGGATGGATCATGTTCTTGTAGTAATTGTTGTCTCCGGAGGAGATGAATATCTTCTGGCCGGTGACCTTGTAGACATTGTCGCCTTTCTTCGAGGCCTTGGACTTCAGTGCGCCGACGTCGGAACCGGCATCGGGCTCGGTGAGGCACATGGTGCCGCCCCATTCGCCGGAAAACATCTTCTCGAGGATGAGGGCCTTGTCCGGGCCGTTGTAGAAATTCTTGACCAGGTTGAGAGCGCCCACGCTCAGTGCGGGATACATCGAGAAGGCGATGCTTGCCGCTGAGAAATAATCCATTGCAGCCTGTCCGATGACCTCCGGCATGCCCATCCCCCCGACTTCCGGGTTGTTGGTCAGGCCGAGAAAGCCGGCTTCGTAATAGGCCTTGAGGCCGGGGAAGTACTCTTCGGGAATGATGACTTCCTTGGTGTCGGGTTTGTACTGCGCGTGCTTCTTGTCCGCTGCGGCGTTGATCGGATATACCTGCTCGACTGCGATGGTCTCGGCAAGGTTGAGAACATCCTCGAACATGTCCTTGTCAAAGGATGAATATTTCTCGTACTTGGTGAGTTTGTCGGCTTCGAGCATCTCGAAAAGAATGAAACGAACGTCTCTTGAATCAACTATCGGATTAATAGCCATGGTGACCTCCAGTGGTTGTTTATGTTAATACCAGCACTTGTTTCAGGTGATGGCACAATTTACCGGGAAAACGGCATAATATACATTGACGCCCTTCCTCTAGTAAACAGGGATATCCCCATTAAACATGAAAATTTAATACAATTTCTACTTTTATGCTTAAATTTGTCAAATAATTGTTGTTTTACTCCGGGTAAAAAAACCGTGTGTCAGCCTGACCCAGGGGGGATTAAAGAGGCTGTGAACGCCCATAAATTTTTTCTTGCGAATCTGTACCGGTCTTTATCATTAGCCACTACGGAGGATATCAATGTTTAAAGTACCCAAAATGCGTGTATGCGATTATACCTGCCTTCTCTGCGGGTCAAAACTCGGTCTCTCGATCGACTGCGTTACAATCGGCGACAACAGCGGTTCATGCCCCATGTGCGGGGAGCCCTATATCGTGAATATAACGAAGCAGGAGATGAAGGAATTCGCCGACGTCGAAAAGGGTTTCAGGAAGCACTGACATCCAGGAAGCGCTTTTTCAGCCGTTCCATGACCTCGACCGGGTCGGTTACCACCACCCTGGTCCCGGCCAGCACGTCGAGATACCCGATTTCATTCTCGTAACGGGGCACCACATGCTGGTGGAGGTGCGGGATGCTCGCCCCGCTTCCTGAACCAAGATTATAGCCCACATTGAAACCGGACGGAGAAAACTCTTCGGTGAGAATCCCGATCGAGGCACGCAGAAGACGGTGCATTTCAAGCGCCTCGTCGTCGGAGAGGCCTTCGATGCCGGGAACGTGGCGCATCGGAAAGATCATGATGTGCCCCGGATTGAACGGATACAGGTTCACCGAAACGATGCAGCTTGAGGTTCTCGCGACTTCGAGGCTTTTAACCGCCGGGTCGCGGTCCCGGATGGCGCAGAGAATGCAGTCGACGCGGGGTTTTTCGCCCTTGACATACCTGATTTTTTCGGTATTGAAGAGATAATCCATTAAGCGATTATTTCCGCTTGTTGTACATCACGACGATATAGAAGGCGAACGCGACGCCGGTGGTCGCTCCGAATGCGAGCATTACCAGATAAAGGGTCTCGAGTCTTTTGACCGAAGCGATTTTTTCCGCGACCTCGCGGTCGAGCATCTCGGCGCTCACATCGATCACTTTCTTCAGGGATGAATTGTCGGCTGCAGGCTCCCCGGCCTCTCCGCCGGAAGCCGCGTTTTCGTATTCGGCGATCTCCTTCTCTATCGCACCGAACCTCTTCAGATATTCCGCGGTATCGAAATGCCTGGACGTGAGATAATCGATGTTTTTTCTCAGGTCGGTCATGCGATTTTTCATGTCCGCCGTTTCTGAAGCTTCCGAGAAGAAGACAAGACTCGCGGCAGACAGAAGGCAGAATAAAACCGCACTGAATATTTTCCTGTTTTTCACGGCAACCTCGTCCAAATGCCCCGACCGGGGTATGTATCGCAACGATCCAGGACGCGCCCGTCCCGGATCATCTCGTCATATATATCGGGTACTCAAAGGCCTTTGACGCGATAATTATTACAAGGATAATCAAATTCGTGTATATTCCCGCAATGCAGTCGTCAATCACGATGCCCGT
>JAKLIV010000095.1 GCA_022709405.1 Spirochaetota bacterium | reverse complement strand
TTTAAATGGATTTTTCTTCAATTTTAAAATTTCAGATGGATTTTATCCGCCTCGATAAGGGGGTAATCATCCAGTTTTTGCTTCAGGTCGATCATCGTTCCGATATTGCCGACGAGGGTTCCTGAAGCTTCAAACGTGTATTCATGTTCCGGCGCGTAAAGCTCGACGCCCTTTACGTCCTTGACTACCTTTTCGACAGGCTTGTAGTTCTGCAGAACGATTCCCGCAGGGATGTTCTTGAGCAGGAATTTCATCTCAGCGGCATGTTGGCGTCCGTATGTTATCGCCTTGAAATTCAGGTGCGCTTTTTTGATGAGCTTCGCTGATTTTATATAGTTAAGGTTGACGAATTTGGATTTTATTTTCAGGGGTTTATTGTACTTCTCAACCGCTTTTCTTAGTTCTTTATAAAATACATCCTCCATGATTATGTGGTGTATCTTGTTTTTCATACTTATCCAGTCAGCTATGACTTCAATAAGCGTTTCGGTCTTCACGCCGGCTTTTTTGCTGAAGTAAAAAGTCCAGTCATGATTTTTACCCAGGAGAAAACCGTTCAGCAGACCGTTGATCGCATTGTAATCTCCCTCAAGAACAAGCTCGTAATATTTTTTTTCCATATCGTTTTGTCTCCTGTCGTTTAATTTAGAAGAATACCAATGTCAGCAGGATGAATGTCGGGATCAGTATGGGAATGGACCACTTGAGCATGTATCCGAAAAAGCTCGGCATCGGGATACCGGATTCCTCCGCAATCGACTTGACCATGAAGTTGGGAGCGTTTCCGATATAGGTGTTTGCGCCCATGAATACCGCGCCGGCGCTTATGGCGAGAAGTGTCTGCGGCAGCTCCGACATCAGCTGGGCCGCGTTGCCGCCAGCGGTATTGAAAAATACGACGTATGTCGGCGCGTTGTCGAGGAAGCTCGAAAGAGCGCCGGTCGCCCAGAAAAACGCCTTGTTCACCGGCTGGCCGTCGGCCGTCACCTGGGAAACGATCGCGCCCAGCGGGCCGTCGACTCCGGCCTTGAGCATGGCGATCGGCATTACCATGGTGATGAATATGGTGGCGAAGAGCTTTGCCACCTCGATGATCGGGGCCCAGGAAAATCCGTTCCCGTCCCTCGTTTCTTTTGAGGTTATTTTCACCGATAAGACCGTAATGGTCAGAAGGATTATCACCTGCGCGAGCGTCCCCTTGGTGAGCATGCCCGTTCCCCATGCGGTTATGGCGACATCGGCCGGGTTGTTTATGTCCGAATGCCACAGGCCGCTGAAAATAACGGCGCCGACGATTCCGGCGAGAAGGATAAAGTTGGCTTTACCATCTATCGCAATTTTCGCACCACCGGGAAGTGTTGCAGGCCTTTCGGTCTCTCTTTTATAATAAATGGTGTCAATGACAAAGAAAAGCGCCAATAATATGACAGTCGCCACTCCCATGATGGGGAGCATGTGGGTGGTGGTCCAGAAAAATTTGACGCCTTTCAAAAATCCAAGGAACAGCGGAGGGTCTCCCAGGGGGGTCAGCGATCCGCCGATATTGGCGACCAGAAAAATGAAGAATATGATTACGTGGATCTTGTGCTTGCGCCATTCGTTCGCCCTGATCACGGGGCGTATCATCAACATGGCGGCACCGGTCGTTCCCATCCAGCTCGCCAGAAAGGTTCCGATGAATATCAACAGCGTATTGAGCCTCGGCGTTCCGACAAGTTCACCCTTGAGCCTTATGCCGCCTGCAACGGTGAAAAGAGCCAGAAGGAGCGTGATGAACGGTATGAATTCACCCAGGTATGTTTCAACCAGGTAGAAAAAGCTGGTGTTCGGGCCGAATCCGATCGTGAAGGCTATAAAGAGAACCAGTCCCCAGAAAAGGGAAACCTTGCCGTAGTGGTGGTGCCAGAAGTGGGGCGCCAAAAGAGGGAATATCGCGATTGAAAGCAGTATCCCCAGGAATGGGAGCGCCCACAGGAGGCTCAGGTCTTTACCGTCAATGTGGGGCGCATGATGGACCGCGGCCGTGGCGCTTTCATGCCCGGATGCATTATCGGTTTCCGCCTCATGCGCAACCGATTGATGGACGGTTTCCGCTAATCCCGCGTTCTCCGCTTTGTTGGCTGCATGGATGAAGGGAATGCAGATACAGGTGCTCATGATAAAGAAAAGAAGGATTACGATTTTTTTTCTCATGGCTGACTCCAGAATTATAAATGGCTAATTGAATAATAACATAATTGTCGAGTCAACAAAATCATTTAATTTTTATATTAATTTGTAGGCGCCTCTTGAAATCAGGTTTTTGGCCCACCCCCCTGATTACCTCTCCGGCAAAGGGAGTTAGGCGCGGCAGTATATAAAAAAGGCCGCCCTTTCGGGACGGCCTTTTTTTGTATTCAATGACCGAATATTCTACTCGTGAATTCTCATCTTGTAGAACGAACGCCATACGAAAATCAGGGCCACGAGAAGGAATGCTATGCCGATAAACGGTGCATAGTTCATGTCTGCTTTGGCTCCTTCTTTAGCAGCGAGGACCGCAGCGTCGATAACTGCCTGGTCCGCGCCTTTGTTGGCTTCAAGCGCCCCTTCAACGGCGTGCGCAACGGGATTCATCGCTATCGCGATTTCAGTTGCAAGCAGTCCGAAAAGGGTCGAGAACTTGATGATCGGGTTCATGGATACGGATGACGTGTCCTTGAACGGGTCGCCGACTGTGTCGCCTATGACTGTGGCGTCGTGGAGTGCGGTGCCTTTCAGTTTGTCAGGGTGCACTTCAACGACTTTCTTGGCGTTGTCCCATGATCCGCCGGCGTTCGCCATGTAGATGGCCTGGAAGAGACCGAAGCACGCGATCGAGATCAGGTAAGCAACAAAGAAGTTGGGATCGAAGAAGGCGAAAGCCAGTGTGCTCGCCATGAGAGCGATGAATATGTTCCACATGCCTTTCTGGGCGTACTGGGTGCATATTCTGACGACCGTCTTTGAATCTTCGAGGTCGGCTTCGGACTTGTCGAGGTTCAGGTTTTTCTTGATGAACTCAACGGCCCTGTAAGCGCCGGTGGTTACAGCCTGCATCGAAGATCCGGAGAACCAGAAGATCAGCGCGCCGCCGCATATGAAACCGAGAATGACGGGGGCGTCGGTGAGTGAAAGCTGCAGGAGGCCGACTTTCTTGAGGAGAAGGATGATCGCGAAGATCATCGTCGTCGCTCCGACAACGGCCGTTCCGATGAGAACCGGTTTGGCTGTCGCTTTGAACGTGTTTCCTGCGCCGTCGTTTTCTTCGAGGTATTTTTTGCCCATATCGAAATCAGCGGTGAAGCCGAAGGTCTTCTTGATGTCTTCCTTGATGCCGGGGATCGCTTCGATCTGGGAAAGTTCGAAGATCGACTGTGCGTTGTCGGTTACCGGGCCATAGCTGTCAACAGCGATGTTGACCGGGCCCATGCAGAGGAAACCGAAGGCGACGAGGCCGAACGCGAAGATTGAACCGTAACCGCCGGGAATGACTTCCTGGAGGGCGAATCCGCTGACGAAGTACGCGCCGGTCATGAGGCCGACGATCAGCATGCCGATCCAGTATGCGCTGAAGTTACCGGCGACGATACCGGAAAGAACGGTAAGAGAAGCTCCGCCTTCCTTGGAAGCGGTGACGATTTCATCAACGTGTTTCGACTTGGCGCTGGTGAATATCTTGGTGAATTCAGGAATAAGAACAGCAGCGAGGGTACCGCAGCTGATGATCGTTGCGAGCTGCCACCACAGAACGTTGAGTTCGGGTTTTCCCATGATGTCGCCGATGTCGCCGATCAGCATGTAGCTCATGAAATACGAGGTGCTTATGCAGAGGATCGCGGCGATCCAGATAAGTCTCATCAGAGGCTCTTCGAAGTCGAATTCTTTTTTGCCTGCATATTTGGCTGAAGAAATTCCCTGGTTTACGAAATAGGAAATTCCCGAGCAGAAGTCCATGAGGAAGCGCATTGCGAAGATCCACACGATCATCTTCGCCTGGATTTCCGGTGTGGGTATTGCCAGGGTGATGAAGGAGATCAGAGCAACGCCGGTAACGCCGTAAGTTTCGAAACCGTCTGCCGTTGGTCCAACGCTGTCGCCAGCATTGTCACCGGTACAGTCGGCGATAACGCCCGGGTTCCTGGGGTCGTCTTCTTTGATCTTGAAGACTATTTTCATGAGGTCCGATCCGATGTCGGCTATCTTGGTGAAGATACCACCGGCGATACGAAGAGCAGAAGCGCCCAGGGATTCGCCAATGGCAAAACCGAGGAAGCACACGCCCACGATTTCGCGGGGAACGTACAGGAGGATGATGACCATCATGACCAGCTCAAGGGAGATCAGGAAAAGGCCGACGCTCATGCCTGAGCGGAGGGGGATGTTAACAACGTCCCAGGGTTTCCCTGTGAGAGCTGCAAAAGCGGTGCGGGAGTTAGCATAGGTGTTGATACGGATTCCGTACCATGCAACCGCGTATGAACCGCCCATACCTACGACCGAGAACAGCAGAACCTGTATCAGCGTGCTCGCTGTCTTGGAAGCGGCTGTTCCTTCGGGAGCTGAGAAGAAGAAATAAAACGCCATCGTTGCGCAAATGAATGCGAACAGCATGAGGAGGAACTTGCCCTGCTGGAGCAGATAGGTGCGGCAAGTCTGGTAGATGATTTCGGAAACTTTCAGCATGGAATCGTGCGCTTTCAGTTTTCTGACCTGGTGACGCAGGAGCAAGCTTATTCCCAGCGTACCGCAGATTACGAGCGCGCCGTACTGCAGGATCCAGTATCCGGACAGTCCGCCGAAGTTCTCGAATTGACCAGCATGCAGATCCGGTATAGCAAGATCCGCCTCGCTGGCGAACGCTGCCATGACGCTGAACATAGTCATACCCAGCGACAGGGCCAGTTTTTTTAAAGTCTTCATTAGATTTGTACCTCTAACCTTTGATGTTTTTATATATTAACACCAGCCCGCGTGTTAGGGCAGGCGGAGTTTAGTGTACTGGTTTTATGGTTTTGCGTCGTTTTTTCAGAGGTTATGATTTTCGGGAACAGGTCGGCTGGATGTATATCTATGCCGCAATATGCGAGTGTGCGTAAAAGCACCGGTTTGAATGACAAGTTCAGCATAATTTTTAATGTAAAAAGTACAGCCACAGTCATTCCGGAAAACCCCATTAGGCACACTACATTTTTTTACCGGAATATTTTCAAGTTTTTTTTGTAACAAGGCCAAAATTAATGGGTTTCTTCAATATTGATTAGATATGAAAGGAAACCGGGTATTGGAGCAGAATTCCCCGCGCAAGAATAATAAGCGGCAGTACGATCATGATGAAAACGAGTGTGTTCGCCACGAAAAGCCCTGAGGCGAGCCGCGTGTCCAGATCGTAGAGGATTGAAGTAACAACCGAATAAATCGCCGCCGGCATGAAAGACTGTATCAATATGACCATTTCTATCGCCGGATCAAGGTGAACGAACTGGAGAGTTGCCCATGCCGCAGCCGGGAGAATAAAAAACTTTATGACGGCCAGTCCGAGATGCAGTTTTTTTACTCCCGCCAGGTCTTTGACGCTGAAATTCGTTCCCAGTGTCAGGTAATACAGGATGATCGATATTGCGATCAGGAGATCGAGAGGAAAATAAAAATTTTCCGGACGGTTAATGCCGCATGATTTCAGGCATATGGCCGCAATGACTGCATACAGGGGCATGTTCTGTAAACTGATGAACTGTCTCCTGAAATAATCGAGGGAAAAGATGGAATGCCCGCTGCTTGCGGCATAAGGAAAAACGATCGTGAAAACGAAAGGCAGAAAATACGAGACGAATATTGCAGCAAGCCCGAGACCTTTTTCTCCTGCTATGAGATAGCAAATGAATCCGCCCATGGTGAAACCGTGATTCGCCAGGCATGAGCTGATCAGGAATGTCTTTCTGGATTTGTCTTCAAGGCTGATTAGGCCCGGGGACGCAAGGCCGATCAGAAATCCGGCGCCGGAAAGAAGTATCCCCGCAGCGGGAAGCATGAACAGGCCGCCTGAAAGATCCAGGCCCCATATGCTCCAGAGTGCGATGAGGGGGTCCAGGGCGATGATGTTCACCCGCACCAGCTTCCTGGAAAAGACCGATGGGTCGGCCAGTTTTTTTTTGAGGAGAAATCCCGCTATAAACGGAAGAATGACCATCATCTGAAATAAAATGAATTTTAATTCCGCTGGCATGATTTTCCTGTGGGCCTTTTTTATATGGCTGCTCCGGCATGCATCCCTGCCTGCAAGGGAACATCCGGAATGTAATTTATAGAGGTTCCCTTATATCTGTCCGGGAAACCAGTCAATCCATAAAATGTTCTTGTCATTATGAGCGTGCTGGTTTGATCCTATACGGGAGTCCATATGCCCATATACAGCCTGACAGATGAAATCGTCTTTCCGGCCGCTGATCTCGCCGACGATAGCGGCATTCTCGCGGTCGGCGGGGATCTCTCTCCCGCGCGGCTCCTGCTCGCCTACGCGAGCGGGATATTTCCGTGGTTCTCCGATGGCGATCCGCTGATGTGGTGGTCGCCGGACCCGCGTTTCGTGCTTTTCCCTGAAGAGGCGCGCGTGTCGCGCACTATGCGACAGGTCATGAACCGGAAAATATTCGACATCACCTGCGACCGCGCATTCATTGACGTGATCCGGTCCTGCGGCGCCCCGAGGAAAGGCCACGACGGCACCTGGATTACCGGGGAAATGGTCGAGGCCTATGGCGAGCTCCATCGCCTGGGATTCGCTCATTCGGTCGAGACCTGGAAAGACGGCATTCTGGCCGGGGGCCTGTACGGCGTTTCGCTGGGCGGATGCTTTTTCGGCGAGTCTATGTTTTCCAGGGAGAGCAACGCGTCCAAGGCGGCTTTCGTGCACCTTGTCATGAAACTGCGCGGCATGGGATTCGAACTCATCGACTGCCAGGTGCACACGAACCATCTCGAAAGCCTGGGCGCACGGCATATCCCCCGCGCCGATTTTCTCCGAATCCTCGAAAGGTCCCTGGGCCGGCCGACCCTGAAAGGAAGCTGGTCGGGCCTGATCGCTCCCTAAAAATCCATCGAGCCTATCAGCCCGGCCATGGTTTGGGAGAACTCGGTGCGCCTGCCGCGCTCGGTTTCGCCTGATATGATTATCACGCTGCCTTCCTGTATGACGGCATAGGTCTCCATGATCCGGGTTTTACCGTTTCCGGCGACCGCCCAGCAGAATTCCCGGTCGTTCTTTCTGATGAATTTCCACCTGACGGGTTTCATGCCTTCCCTCTTTATCCATTCAACGGATATGTCCTGCATGCTTCTGCCGTCTGCGGACACGCTCGCGACGTCGATCGAAGAATCGGTGAGCGGATTGCAGTAGGATGATATCTTGCCTTTCATTCTGTCCAGCTCGCCGGTCTTTTTCTCGGTCCACTGCCCCGGAAGAAAGAAGGACAGGCTGCCGTCGTTGATGGGAACGGTCCTGTTCGGCCTGTTGTCCGGGCCTGATGCCTGCTGCGATCTCACTGCCGAGATGCGGGCCGCGCGCGCGATTTCGTAAAACGCCTTCGCGTCGATCTCGCGGTAGTTGCGTTCGTCCATGGTCCACGAAGAAATCTTCACCGTGAAGCGCCTGGAAATGATTCGCCTGATGTCTTCAATCTCGTTGCGATCCGGGGCGATTTCGAGGGCCGATCCGAGGCGCCGGTAAAAGCCCAGGAGGGAGCCGATCCTGGCCAGGGCGTCTTCGCATTCTTTTTTCAGGTACTCCTTGGCCGCCCTTTCGGCGACCAGCCTTCCTTCATCGAATCCGGGGCATGCTGTGATGATCGTGGCCCTGACCGGCCCGTCATCCCGGTGAAGGACTGAATTGCCCCCTGCCGCCTCGGTTTTCATCCTGATAAACGATTCGCGGTACGCCGAAAGCGCGTCTTCGTCATAGCGCAACGCGTCATGGCTGCGGGAGCACATCCTTGCAGTGTCCACGAAGTGGTCAATTTCATACTGGGCGATTTTATTCTTCAGGTTTCCGTCAGTTGACCTGGCCAGGCTCGAGCTTTCGTTCGTGCTGCTGATGAATTTCTGAAGCTGCGCCGAGATGTCGTGGCCGGCTTCGGTCGATCTCGCATGAAAATCGCGTTTCAGCTCCCTGCATGCCGTTATCTCCCTGGCGGTCATGCGTGTGATCATTTTTCTGTCCGGAGACACGGCCGCCTCTACGGATTTCAGGACATTGTATGTCCTGCTGACCGCGGTCGTGAACCGGTCAGACAGGTTCCGGCTTTCACAAACAGTCAGGCCTGACGCTCCGGCCGCGAGATCTTTCATGAACCCGATGTAGGCGGCGCTGCGGTCGATCCTGTAGCGGTAAAGGGACGGCATTTCCGAGGCCTCCATCCTGCGCGTGTGCGAGAGCCATGCGAGAAACGCCCTGGATCTTTCGGCGTATTTTTTCGCCTGCTCGAGCGCCGCCGCGAGTCCCGAAGGCCCGGTATTCCCGTTTTTATGGTCGCGGCCGGGGCGAGGCCTTTCGGATGCCGATATCTTTCCGGATACCGCTGAGTCGAAATCCTTCGAGAGCGCCTTGAAATAATCGTCGCTTTCCCTTCCGGTGATCGACTGGGCCCTGGATTTCCGTATCGCGTCGATTTCTTCGATCAGGCCTGCCATAAGGGCCTTTAAAGAAGGGGCCGCATGGGCGGATGAATCTTCCGCCCGCACTGCGGCGCAGGCTGCATCGATGCATTCCTTCCCGAATTCCCCGAAGATGTGCGCGTCGAGTTCAGGTATGTAGTTCATGAGATATTTCATGCGCAGTGCGCCGACCTGCCCGTCTGCGGGCAGGAGCCGCCTGATTTCGCTGCATGATGCGCGCCAGTTTTCAAGGTCGCGCGATATGGTTCGCCAGCACCATGATTTTTCGAGGCTTCCCGCGGATTCATCTGAAAACATGGCCGGGGCGTGTTCGGGCATCCATGCGAGGGTTTCTTTCAGGATGATATTGTCGATTTCGCCGAGGGTTGATTTCCCACTGCCTTGCACGTGATCGACAAGAGCGGCGGTGACGTATTCTTCAAGGGCCTTCCGGATCGCGGTTCTGCTTTCCATCAGCGAACCGAAATAAAGCTCCATCGCGAGGACCTTCCATTGCCCGGGCGTGATGTCGCGGCCTAAAACCTCGCCGCTTATCTCGTTGATGCCGCATTCGGCGCACGGCTCCATGCCCTGAAGACGGTTCGTGACCGCCCGGCGCGCGCGGTCGAGCGATTCGCGGTCGCCGGCCCCGTTGACCATGAGTTCGAGATAAAGCAGGCTGAACAACGGTCCCGTGACAAGGGCCGTCCTGTCGGAGAGTTCTTTTCCGGTGAACAGCCGTTCGGTCTGCATGAGCCTGGTTGGGTTTCCCGTATAGCTTTCGAAAATGGCCAGCGCCTCGCGCGCCCCCCTGCGCTCGTATTCAATGACGTCCAGGACCTCCGGGGCGGTTGAGCGGTCTGCCGAAAGGCGCTCATGAATTTCATTCAGCTTCAGGGACCTTGCCTGCCACCACTGAAGACGCTGCTGCAGCGAGGCCTCGGATGTTGACGACGTGATGATCAAGAGTGCCGCAAAAGCGAACGATATGGCTTTTTTCATGGTTTTTTCCTGATGCCGGCTTAATGTTATCATGGATATTATCGTAAGATTTTTCAGGATCGAAAAGTGAAAAACCGGCGGTTTTGGAAGCCGTTCTCTCCTTGATGGCGCCATGTCTCTTTCGGTCGGAATGATGGTATGGAACGATTTTAAACGGCACTGTAAATATGAATCCGGACATGATTATCAGAACATAAGGGAGAGTTTCATGCCTGCGCTGACCTGCCTGGTGAAAATGAGGTTCTGTACCGTGCCGATTTCACCCTCGGGTACACCGTTGTAATCCTCGTACTGGTTCTGCACCTGCTCGCCCCTGGCATAGACCGTGACCAGCCCGGCGGTGAAGCCTATAGCCACATTTTTGTGCACCGCGAATTTCAGGTCGAGCGAGGACAGCACCGCGAACCCGATGCTTTCTCCTTCCGCGGTTTTGTACCTGAGCAGGTGGTCGTCCAGATCCCGGGCGCAGGCGCAGGGCGAAAACCCCAGCGAAAACACGAACGACAGATTGCCGAACGTGAGCCCGAGCTCGGTCTCTATCGCGGGGATGAAGTATTCGACACGGTATTCTATGACGCTGCCGCCGTATCTGTCATGGCCGCTGAAGTCCGGATCGATGTGGGCGGCATATTCTTCGTACGAGGGATACCACTGGTCGATGTCTTTCACCTTGTAATCGAACAACTGGTACAGGAAGCCGATTCCCAGGCCGAAGGTCACGGTCTCCTTGCTGACGGCCCGGTACAAAAACCCGATCCGCGCTTCCGCAGCGGTCAGGTATGCGTCGCTTTCAGAGTAGATGTCCAGCGTGTCCGGGTCGGCCCACGCCTCGCCGCCCGAGGCCAGGTACCAGTAGCCCCAGTCCGAGTCTTTCATGCTGCCCGCGAAGCTGTTGAATTTGTGAGCGCCGAAAAGGTTGTTGTGCCTGTATTTCACCCGAACGACGAATTTCTCGTCGATCGTGAGCCCGGCCGACACGGTGGTCATGAACACGTTTACCGGGAATTCGAGCTCGCTCAGGGGAAACCTGTAGGTTCCCGACACGCCGTCGCCTGAAGTGAAATCGCCGCCGATCTGGTACGTGGTGAATCCGGAAACCCGTTCGATAGAGAGGTCTGTTTCGAAACGCACTCTGCCTTCGGCTGCCGCCGGCCGGCAAAGCGCTGACGCGATCGCCAGGGCGAGCGCTATTTTCAGAGGCTGTCCCATCACCGTGTCATTCGATTTCGGCTGCAGCGAGAAATCCCTCGTGTATTGCGTTGTTTATCTGCCTCGGCTTGACGCAGTCGCCGATTATGGCGTGCGGTATGCCCGAGTCTTTGATAGCGTCCGAAATTTTTCTGACCGGCCTGGAGCCCACTGCGTTGACGATCGTGTCGAAGCGATCAGTGTGTTTCTCTCCGTCCTGTTCGTAGATCACGGCGCCTTCGCGGATTTCAAGGACCCTGGCGTTGTTTTTTATATCGATGCCGAACATGTCGACATTGCTCATGAGTATCCACCTGGTCGATCTTCCGAGACCGGCCCCCGCCCTGGGCATCATTTCGAACACCGTCACTTCTTTTGTTCCCCTCTTCATGAGGTCCCTGATCCTGTCCGGGCTTTCCGCGCCGTATTTCAGCAGAAAAGCGGCGGTTTCGCCCTGCACAGCTCCTTTCGACGCTATGAACTCCGCGGTCTCGATGCCGACCGCGCCGCCTCCGATGACCGCGACCTTTTTCCCGATCGCCGGGTCCTGCGCCAGCAGCTCCCATGCCGAAATGACCCCGGGCGAGTCAATGCCCTTTATCGGCGGGACCATGGGTTCGCTCCCTTCGGCCACGATCACATGGTCGGGATTCTGCTTTCGGATGAAGTCCATGTCAACTTCTTTCTCCAGCACGACCTCGACCTCGTACTTGTCGAGCATCGTGTCATAGTACCTGATTAGCTCCCATATCTCCTGCTTGTGGGGAGGAGTCCCGGCGATCCAGAGCTGGCCTCCTATGTCCGCCGATTTTTCATAGAGCTCGACGCGGTGTCCGGCCATGGCAGCGGTGACCGCGGCCTCCATACCTGCCGGGCCCGCGCCGATCACCATCACTTTCTTCGGGGTTTTCGCTTCACGTATGATCCGCTCGCCCTCGAAGCTCGCTTGCGGGTTTGCCAGGCAGTATACCGGCCTACCGCTGAAGAGCTCGTCCGCGCACGCCTGGCCGCACGAGATACACGGCTTGATCTCGTCGACCCTTCCCTGGCGGGCCTTCTCGGGCCAGTACGGGTCGGCGATGAGCACGCGGCCGAGATTCACCATGTCCGCCATGCCGTCACGAATGATCTGGTCGGCGGTGCAGGGGTCCGTTATGCGGTTTGACGCCATGACCGGAATCGACACCGACTTTTTGACGTTCGCGGCCAGATAGGCGAATCCGCCCCTCGGCAGCTCCATGTACAGCTGAGGCACCCGGGACTCGTGCCATCCGCCCGTTACGTTGATCGCGTCGATTCCGGCCGCTTCATAGACCTTCGCGATTTCCGCGGCGTCCAGGTCGGTGTTGCTTTCAGGCACGAAGTCGTTTCCGGCGATCCTGATCGTGATGGGGTAATCCGGTCCGAGCGCCCTGCGCATCATCTCGATTATTTCCCTGGCGAAGCGGACCCTGTTTTCGAACGGGCCGCCGTACATGTCGGTCCTCTTGTTTTTAAGTTGGGATAAAAACTGCGTGATCAGGTACCCGGCGGAGCCGATGATCTCGACCCCGTCGAATCCGGCATGCTTCACCCTGAGCGCGGCGTCGACGAATCCCTGCTGCGTCTCGCGTATCTCTTCAATGGTCATTTCCCTGGGCACCTGCTTGCTGTACTTCGAGTATATGGCCGAGGGCGCCACCGGCGTTTCACCGGTGATTATCTTCGAGTACGAATAGGCCCCTGCGTGAAAAAGCTGGACCCAGGCAACGGCTCCCTCGTCCTTGATTATCTTTGCAAGCTTTGCAAACGATGGGACGGCGCTGTCATCGTTCAACTGAAGTGTGACAAGGCCGCTGCCGACGCTGTTGAATCCGACAGGGCCAGCGGTAACGAGCCCGCATCCCCCCCGGGCCCTTTCCCTGAAGAAGTTGTAGTAGCGGTCATTGAGCTTCCCGTCGTATGAATATAATAGTCCGAGGGAAGGGTATGCAATCCGGTTTTTTATCTCGACGGAGTTGATTTTTATCGGACTGAAAAGGGAATCGAACATTGGAACACCTCGAAAATTTGATTAATCACTTGACAAACATAACACTGTTATGTTAATTGGTCAAGAAATAAATTAAAAGCTTCACTGTGAATAGCGGGAGGACATGATGATAAAGACAAAGATTACCGAAATGTTCGGGGTCGATTATCCGATTATATGCGGAGCAATGTACTGGCTGTGCGTGCCGCAGCTCTGCGCCGCGGTATCGAATGCCGGGGGACTGGGGAACCTCACCGCGGCGAACTACCCGACCGAAAACGAGTTCAGGAACGCCATCAGGGAGACGCGGAAGCTCACCGACAGGCCCTTCATGGTCAACGTGACGATTCTTCCGTCGGTCCATGTGGGACCGGAGCATCACAAGATGTATCTCAGGGTCTGCGCCGAGGAAAAGGTCGCGGGGCTCGAAATATCGGGTTCGCCGATCGACAAGGCGTGCGGCATGGAATCCATCGACATGCTGAAAAAGGCCGGGGTGAAGCTTTTTCATAAAGTGGGCGCAGTGCGCCACGCGCTGCACGCCCAGCAGGTGGGATACGACGGCATCTACGCCGCGGGCATCGAGGAAGGCGGGCACCCGCTGAACGACGACGTGACGACCATGGTGCTGACCCCCCGCATGGTCGAGTCCCTGAACATCCCGGTGGTGACCGTGGGAGGCATCGCAAACGGGAAGACCATGGCCGCGGCCCTCATGCTCGGCGCAGAAGGGGTCATGATGGCGAGCCGGTTCATGGCGACAAAAGAGTGCCCGGTGCACGACAACATCAGGAATGAGCTTGTACGCAGGCAGGAAAACGACACGGCGCTGATCTGCAAGTCGATCAATCTCCAGGGAAGGGCGCTCAAGAACAAGGTGGTCAAGGACATCCTCGCGGTCGAGGCCGGCGGCGGCGGTCTCGATAAAATCATCCCGCTGATGGCCGGGGACCGGTGCAAGAGGGCCTGGGCCGAGGGAGACGTCGATGTCGCGCCCATGATGGTCGGGCAGTCGATCGGGCTCATTCACGACGTCGTGACCTGCAAGGAGCTCCTGAAGAGAATGGCCGACGAGGCCGAGGAGCAGATCGCGAAAGTTTCGGCGAAATTCAAGAAGTGAATCAGGACCCCTGTCACGCCGATATGGCTTGACACGCCCGACGGTTGACTTTCATGTGAATTGTGGTGTACGATAGTCCTTTGTGGAACATTCATCCCGCCAGGGTTGAAATATAAAGAGAAATCATTTTGGAGGATATTTATGAAGACCAGAATAACCCAGTTGTTCGGCATCAAGTACCCGATCATTCTTCCGGGGATGAGCTGGATCAGCACGCCGGAGCTCGTAGCCGCCGTATGCAATGCCGGAGGAATCGGCTGGCTCGCCACCGGTCCTTTGACCACTGACCAGACCAGGGCCTCGATAAAAAGGATCAGGGAGCTGACGGACAAGCCCTTCGGCGCAGGCGCCACGCTGCTCATGCCGGGCGCGAAGGAAAACGCCGAGGTCCTTCTCCAGGAGAAGGTTCCCGTGATAAACGTATCGCTCGGTAAATGCGACTGGATCGCCGAGAGGGCGCACAAGTACGGCGGCAAGGTCATCCAGACCGTGACCACGGTGAAGCACGCGATGGCGGCCGAGAAGCAGGGCGCCGACGCCCTTCAGGTCACCGGAAACGAAGCCGCGGCCCATGGAAGCCAGATAACCACGTTCTGCCTCGTGCCGGCGATCAAGGAGCACGTGAAGATTCCCATTGTGGCGATCGGCGGGATTGCCGACGGCAGGGGAATCGCGGCTGCAATGGCCCTTGGAGCCGAGGGCGTGGGAATGGGAACGAGGCTTGCCACGACCAAGGAAAGCCCGCTCCACGAAAAGACCAAGCAGGCCCATCTTACGGCGACATCCGACGACACCATCTATTCCGATCGTTTTGACGGATTGTGGTGCCGCGTCCTCAAGACAAAAACGTCAGAGAAAACCATACGCCAGGGGATGAACCTTTTCAGGGCTATGATCGTAGGCCCCAAGATAGCCAAAGAGATGAACCTCCCGGTCGTCAAGGTTGTTCTGGGAATTCTTGCGCAGCCCGAAAACATGGTCAAGCTTATGCATATGGCCACTGCGTTCGACAGGATCAAGGCGGCTACCGAAAAGGGCGACCTGGAATACGGCGTCCATCTGGTCGGGCAGTGCACCGGATACATTCACGACATCCCGACCGTTAAGGAAGTCATCGAAAAGGCGGTCAGGGAAGCCAAGGACGTAAGCAAAAATCTTGCAGTAGTTTTGAAGTAGCGACAATACAGGGATTTTCCCAAAGCCCCCTAAATCCCCCTGAGGGGGACTTTTAAAAAAACCGGCATCAGTTGAAAATCAAAGCCCCCCTTTGGGGGGGTTGGGGGGCAGGATTTTCAACGATAATTTCTGATTAATTAATGGAACGAGTTGGATGAGAAAGAACAGCAGAGAAAAGATACTGGACACCGCGCGGGCCCTTTTTCCCAAACACGGTTTCAACGGCATATCGATCAGGGCCATCGCTTCCAAGGCGCGCCTGACCACGGGCGCTGTATATTTTCATTTCAGCAATAAAAAAGAAATATACAAGGCCATCTGCCTTGAAGCCATAGACATGATGGTGAGCATGTTCAGGAAGAGGATGGCCGAACGCACGACCCCAAACCAGAAGCTGATCTCGATTTTCGACTCCTACCTCGAATTTTTTTACCAGCACAGGGATTACTACAACATCCTCATGGAAGTGAAGGCGGATTACGATCAGGGCGGCGAAGACATGCGGCTTGTGGTCAACAGGTTCAAGGAAGTGATTTTTTCAGGCGAGGAGCCGATTCGCATGGGAATCGAGCAGGGAATCTTCAGGGACATCGATCCCAGGAAGCTTTCGATCTTTCTCGCGGCGCTCACCGAGGGCATGCTCCAGTACAAGAAAATCGGCATTCTTGATTATCTCGAAATCGATGACGCCGATTTCAGGCGGTTCATGGCCGATGTCGTAGGCCGCGGAATAGAGAAGAAAGCGGGCGCGGATTAACGGATTATCCTGACGTTCTTTATCTGCTTTTCGGGAATCTTAACGGTGCCCGATACCGTGAGCACCAGGTATTCATCCCCGCGCGAAATTATGGCCCCCTGTATCACCCTGCCGTTGTACAGCCGTATCTCGTCGATCCTGCCCAGGTCTTTCTGGATCGCATTCAAGGTATCGCCCGGCACATACCGGTACAC
>JAKLIV010000094.1 GCA_022709405.1 Spirochaetota bacterium | reverse complement strand
GAGGATCGTGTCAAGGTCGAGCATGAGGGTCCCGTTGGCGACATGGCCCTCCTGGTTAAAGTCGTTGAATTCAAGCGTCACGGTTGATCCGATGAAATCCCCATGGGAATCATTCACCGCCTCCATCACTGCGTATATGCCGCCGCCGAATGCGCCGTTTATCTCCATCGGGAAAATAAATTCGTTGTCGTCGATGACTTTCCAGACATGCTCGACGATGGGCTTCAAAATTTCGTAGAATTCCGCCGGGGTCAGGTCGCCGGGCTCGCCCGAGTAGCCTTCTGCCCAGGGAGAGAATTCGCTGCTGTTGTTTCCGGATACGGCTTCGACAGTATATTGGTAATGCGCTCCTGAATCGACGTCGTAATCCTCAAATGCGTTTGCTGTATTGTTTTCCCGTATCAGGGAGTACGCTCCGCCGTCTTTTTCTTTACGGTAAATGTTATAGGACTCCGCGTCCGTGTCGTCCCACATGAGGATGACCCTGTCCGTCTCGGTTCCCTTTGTTGCGGTGAGCCACGTGGGGCTTGCGACACGGTCCGCTTCGGTGTCCTTCATCGTCGATCCCTCGGCGCTGGGCCCGTAGACGCTTTCACCCGCGGCGTTTACCGCTTTGACCTTGTAGAAGTATGTCTTCCCCGCCTCGACGTCCTCGTCGTAGTATGCGGATTCGGGTATTTGACATTCAATCTCCTGGAAATGATAGCGGTCGCCTTCGGATTTCGTGACGACATAGTAATCTGCGTTGGCGATCATTTCCCAGGTCACGCTGATTCTTTCTTTGTGGGTTTTCCGGGACGCGTCTATCCATGAGGGGTAGTCCGGAGTGCTGATGTCATCGCTTTCGTTTTTAATATTGTCGCAGCCTGTCATGCAGACGATCATCATGCATGCGATAAGGGCCGGGATGAAGTATTTCTGCGTTTTCATGTGCTTTTCTCCTGATTCAGCGAATAATCGACCCGGGAAGAATGACTGGTAAGACAGCAGGAGAAATGCCGTACACATGGCTTTCTGCCGACGTTTGCCAGTTCTGAATATTGAAAACGTGATTGTATTTTTTTGACGGAGTTTTATAATTAAACATAAAGATTGTTTTGTCAAGAATTAATAAGAGACGCAATTTTCCTCAATGAGGCGTGAAAACAACGCGCTTTAAGGCTTTTTCGGGGATTTTTACCCATGGTTTGTACATTTTATTCATTTAAGACAAAAAACAAATTGACAATGAATTTTATTATGTCACGAACATTATAATTTTTTAATCAAGGAGTCCCTATGGCCAGTAAAAACAATCAAGTTAAATTACCCGACAAAGTAACCTTTTCCACCATGGCGCAGCACATCGCCGAAAAGCATCAGATTCCCAAAAAACAGGCAAAAGATATCATAGAGGATCTTTTCAATATCATCCATGCCGGAGTAATGAAGGGAGAGAGAGTCCCGGTCGGCAAATTCGGAAAAATCCACATCCGGGTCAGACCGGCGACAAAGGCCCGCAAAGGCCGGAATCCCATGACCGGAGAAGAGATCACTATACCGGCAAAAAAAGCGACAAAAGTTCCGAAATTCACCTTTGCGAAAAGCTTCAAGGACGAGGCGGTAAAGGCAAAGGTGGTCGTGAAAAAATAAACCGTCACGGTATCCCCTGAGCAATGCCCGCGATGAGGACCTTGTTCAGGGGATATCAACAGTCTTGCTTGCAGACCTTCATGTCAATTCTCCCTGGCAGCCCTTGACAATATCAGATATTCCTGTAAAATTATATATTCAGGGTATAAATCGTTAATTACACCGTAATGATTGCGTATTGTCATGAGAGCGTCTTTCAATTCTGTTCTGAACAGAACCATTCAATTTATAAAATCCAGGAATAATTCAACCGTCCAGGATTTTTTATACTGGCGTGAGTTCATTTATAATTCGACGATTTTTTTCGCCATGATCGCCGGCCTGATCGCTTTTGCGCCGACCGTGTATTTTTCTGTGTTGAACGATCAGCGTGGCGTCATTATTGCATATGTAGCCGGATACTCGTGGCTGTGCCTGAGTTTTTTCATCAAGGCCATCCCCTTCAAGGTCAAGGCTTTCATCACGGCGTATGTGTTTTACGTCGTCGGCGTCTTGATGCTTCTTTCGGATGACTACTATCACACCGGCCTGATCTGGCTATTTATCTTTCCGATTCTGCTGAGCCTGATTTTCAACATCAGGATTACGGCGCTCGGCATTGCCAGCAACGCGCTTGCCTTTTTGGTTCTCGGATTTCTCTTCCGGTATCATCCTCATTCGCTGCCTGACAAAGGATGGCTGGATATTGTCAATGTGATCAATTTCATCGTGATCAACGCTATGACCGCGTTTTCGATATCCATCCTTATGAATGGATTTAACGATGCGTTAAACAAGGAAAGGGCGGCTAGAAATGATTTCATTAACGAGCGGGAGAAGCTGTCGACAGTGAATATCTCGCTGCAGAAGGAGATCGCGGAGAGAACGATCATAGAAGAGAACCTGAAAGAGGGCGAGGCGAGGTACCGTTCCGTTTTCGAGAATACCGGCACAGCCACATTTCTCGTCGATAAAGAACTGATCATCGAGATGATGAATTCGGAGGCTGAAAGGCTCTGCGGCTTCAGCAGCGATGAAATAGCCCACAATAAGAGCTTCGCAGATTTTGTCGCGGAATATGACCGTGACAGGATTTTATCCTATCATGAGATGAGAAAAGGGGGGCAAAGCGCACCCGAAAAGTATGAATTCGATTTCATGAACAGGGGGCATGAAACAAAGGCGGTCCTCGCAAGGGTTTCAGTGATGCCGGGTTCAGAAACCAGGATTATTTCTCTCCTTGACGTTACGCATATCAAGCAGACAAGCGAAACCCTTAAATCAAAGGAGGAGCTTCTCACACTTGCGCTTGAAACGACAAGTGACGGAATATGGGACTGGTTTATCGAGACCGGCCAGGCATTTTTCAGCTCCAGATATTACACCATGCTCGGATTCGAGCCGGATGAGCTGCCGCAGAACATCGATACCTGGAAAAACCTCATACACCCGGACGATCGGAACGCGGTGTTCGAAAACATCGAAAATCAGCTCAAGGGCGGAGGTGAAGCATTTATCGTCGAGTTCAGGGCAAGAACGAAAAATGGCGACTGGAAATGGATCACTGAAAAAGGCACGGTCGTTGAAAGAAACGGGCAGGGAAAACCGGTAAGAATAATCGGAACCCATGTGGACGTAACTGACCAGAAACAGATACTGGACTCGCTCCTGAACAGCGAGAAAAAATACCGGACGCTGTACAACAATGCCCTTGTCGGGATGTTTTCATTCCGAAAAAGCGACAGCCGCACCATTTCGATCAACGATTTCGGCTGCAGGATGCTCGGCTACGGCAGGCCTGAAGATGTCATCGGCATCGATATACTGTCGAGCCATTACTTGAATGAGGCCCAGAGAGCCGAGATGGCGCGCCAGCTCCTTTCCGAGGGGGAGATCTACAGCAATGAAATCGAGATAGTGCGCAGGGACGGTTCGTCTTCCTGGGTCGTCCTTTCGATGAAATTATACGAGAACGAGGACCAGATCGACTGCTTCTTCGTCGACATCACCCGCAGAAAAAAAGCCGAGGACCAGCTTCACAACCTGATGTTCTACGACCAGCTTACCAGGCTCCCGAACAAGGAAATGTTCATGAACCGGCTCATCATCGAGATCGTAAGGGCGCACCGGCGCGGCCAGGTATTTTCCGTGATAAGTCTGGGCCTGGACAATTTTAAAAAGATAAACGACATGCACGGGACAAAAGTCGGCGACAAGGTGCTGACCGAAGTCGGCATCATCCTGAACGAGACCCTGAGAAAGGACGATCTCATCGCCCGAATAAGCGGAGACCATTTCATGATACTGCTCTCGGATATAGGGAGCACGGATGATGTAATGGAAATCGTCAAGAAAATCAAGGAATCGCTGACCGAGCCGTTTGCCATAAGCAACACGATCATCAAGCTTACCGCAAGCATGGGAGTGGCCCTCTACCCGCTTGACGGAGACAGCGGCGAGAAGCTGATCAAGAACAGCGAATCGGCCATGTTCATGGCAAAGGAAACCGGCAAGAACTCATACATCATGTTCGACCAGAAAATGCACGACCAGACCCTGAAATACTTTGAAATCGAGGAAGAGCTCAGGAGGGCCATCGACAAAGACGAGTTCCTGGCGTATTATCAGCCAAAGGTGGACCAAAGCGGCCAGCTGATCGGCATGGAGACACTGATCAGGTGGAACTCATCGCGTTACGGTTTCGTCCCTCCGGGAGAATTTATCGGGATCGCCGAACGTTCGGGCATGATTGCGGAAATCGGGGACATCATACTGAGGAAGGCGTGCGGGCAGAACAAGGCATGGCAGGAAAGGGGATTCAGGCCCCTTAAGGTCGCGGTGAATCTTTCTCCCTACCAGTTCAGGTCTTCCGAACTGATAAGGAACATCAGGCTTGCGCTTGACGGCAGCGGTCTGGAGTCGCAATGGCTTGATCTTGAAATCACCGAAAGCGGCATCATGGAAAATGAGAATGAATGCATAAAGAGGCTCAATGAGCTCCATGCCATGGGGATATCGATATCGATCGACGATTTCGGCACCGGGTATTCTTCATTGAGCAAGCTTAAGCTGTATCCCATCGACACACTGAAAATCGACAAGTCGTTTGTCGACGATCTGCCCGACGATCCGCATTCCGTCAGCATAACGACATCGATCATCGACCTCGCTTTCAACCTCGGGTTCAGCGTGACTGCGGAAGGCGTTGAAAACAAAAAGCAGCTTGATTTTCTCGTGTCGAAGGAGTGCGGGTCTTTTCAGGGATACTATTTTTACAAGCCCATGCCGGCCGAAGAATTCGAAAAGCTGCTCACGAAATAATCGGTCACCATTTCTTAACAATGGCGAAAGCAACCCTCAGGTCGTCTTCCTTGTTTCCGTCATTTCGATGCTCTTTCGTGTACTGGCTGAATCCGATCGATACTCCCGTTTTGATTGAAAAGGATTTGTCGAGCACAGTGTAGACTCCGGGGATCAGCGCGGAATGACCTGAATAGTCTCCGATCATTTCGAAGCCGATTTTAAAGGCCGCGGTGCCGGTTTGCGCGATCTGAAAAGAGCTTCCGACCGCCCATTGAAAGATGTCCTTGCCCCTGTTATGCTCGTACGACAGGTTGACTGTCGTGTTATGGCCGCTTCCGTAGCTTTCTCCCAGAATCAGGGCGAAACCCCCGCTGTGGTCGCGGTTCAGCATGTCTCCCGCGCGATCGGTCGGGCAGCGGTAAAAAAAATCGATGCCGAGCTCGACCGGCACCTTGCCCTGGTCTGCGATCCCGAAAATCACGTCGAAAATGACCGAATCCAGCATCATCGAGGAACCGGACGGGTGCTTTTCCCTTTTCGACGATGCAAGCCTGGAAAGGCCGTATTTACCGAGGACGCAGTCCACTTCGATATACGCCCATTCCGTGAATGCATAACCCAGGCCCGGACGCAGCTCCCAGGAATCCGAGCGCTCGCTTCCCTGGTCCCTTACCGAGTAGTCGAAGCCCAGCAGGCTGAAAATGTTGTTTGCCGCGAAGGATGGGCCATTGCGCATGTACAGGTAATTCTCTGCGAGAAAGGCCCATGCGGGAGCCGGGCTCCAGGCTGCAATAAAAAGAGCGGCCAGGAAAATCGATAAGGTTAATTTATTTTTCATGCTGTTGATCGGTCGAACATTTTCAGAATGAAAACCCTTTCCTGAAAATGCGTCAATAATTAATCATTAATTATTATTTTTCTTGAAATTTGATTGAAAAAACTGACCATGGCATCGATTGTTTGATTAATTATGGGGATGTAGCTCAGTTGGGAGAGCGCCAGAATCGCACTCTGGAGGCCGTGGGTTCGACTCCCATCATCTCCACATTTTCATTGTTCAAGCGCCTCGCAGTCGTTTCTTTCTTCGAAAAACATTCCGCTCCATCTTGCGTGAGGTAGCCATGCCTGAAACAGTATACTTCATCGAATCCCGCGAGAAAGCAGACGATCAGTATCTCTGCTCACAGCTCGAAAGCCTTCTCGTATCGGCCGGCCTGCTCGATTTCATCGAGGAGCGCGACATGGTCGCGGTCAAGACCCATTTCGGCGAAACGAAGGATCTCGGCTTTGTCAGGCCGCTCTATTTTTTGATGCTGTCGAGGCTCCTCAAGGAAAGAAAGAGCGCGCCCTTTCTCACCGAAACCTCGACCCTGTACAAGGGCAACCGCTCGAACGGCGTGATACACCTCGAGCACGCCCACAGGCAGGGCTTCGGATTCGAGCAGACCGGCATGCCCATACTCATGGCCGACGGCCTGTTCGGCGAGGAGGAAATCGAGGTCCCGGTCCCGGGAAAGTTATTCAAAAGCGTGAAGCTCGCGACTCTCGTGGTCAAGGCGCAGGCGCTCATCATGGTCTCGCACTTTACCGGGCACCTGGGCACCGGCTTCGGCGCGGCATTGAAGAACATGGGCATGGGATGCGCGAGCAGGGGCGGGAAAATGGCCCAGCACTCGACCGCAAAGCCTTCGGTGAAAAAAAAGGCGTGCACGAAATGCGGCGTGTGCGTCAAGTGGTGCCCCGCATCCGCAATAACGATGAACGAAGAATGCGCGGTGATCGACAAGAAAATCTGCATCGGCTGCGGCCAGTGCCTTGCCGTGTGCCGGTTCGACGCAGTGACGTACAACTGGGGCGCGACATATGAGGACCTCCAGAAAAAGGTGGTCGAACACGCGTTCGGCGTGGCCGAGAACAAAAAAGGCAAGGCTCTGTACGTGAATTTCCTGACAAGGATTTCAAAGGACTGCGACTGCATGTCGGGGTTCCATCAGATCGTTCCGGACATCGGGATTCTCGTGTCGGCCGACCCTGTGGCCCTGGACGCGGCCTCGCTCGACCTGGTGGAGTCGCGGGCCGGGAAGAAGCTGTCGGACATGGCCTACAACATCCCCTGCCGGTTCCAGATCGATTACGCCCGGGAAATCGGTTTCGGGAACGCCGATTATACGATCAAAAAAATATAACCTTAAAGCTTGTTGAGAGGCCTCATGAAAAAAGTGCTTGAGTTCATAATAGCGCGCCCGCGGATCATCATCGCGCTCCTGCTGCTGACAACGGTCGTCACCGCATACGGCATCACCTTATTCGAATACGATAATTCCGAAAAAAACGCGATGCCGGCAGGCGACCCGACCTTCCAGCTCGGCGAGGAAACAAAGAAGATGTTCGGCGACAGCAGCACCTTCTTCATCGCCGCGATCGAGCCGGCCCAGGGCAAAAAGCTCATGACCGCGGAAACGTTCAGGCACCTCAACGGGCTGGTCAATGAAATACACGAGTACCGGATATTCAACCAGGAGAGGGAAGACGGTCGCCTGAAGTCCCTGCTCGACCTTTCGGGCGTGAAGGTCAATGGGTCCGTGAAGCGGTCGAAGAAGGAGATCGAAACCGCATCGAAATACGATCAGCCGAGCCGGGAAAGGAACCTGTATGATTATTCATCGTACCGGCCGGTTTCTCCGGAAAAGATAAGCGCGGCAATGGATGAAACGGGCAAAGCGATGTTCGACACCATTCTCGCCTACCGTGAAATGTCGGGCATCGACCGGGCGAAGCCCTTTGCCGAAAATGCTTTCAGGAACGTGTTAGAGTCCTGGGAAGACCTGTACCTGTACAAGTCGGTCCAGATCATGAAGGAGGCGTCTGACCCGATAACCCTCACCGATATCAACGGCGAAAACGATACGCTCAGGTCTGTATCTATCCTGAAAAAGGACAAGGACGGGAAAAGAATCCTTCCGGAGACCCCCGAGGATTTCGTTGAAATCACAAAAAAACTCAGGGGAAACCCCTCGTTCGAATCGAATTTCTATTCGCTCGACCCGAAAACGGGAGATATCCGCGCGCTGGCCGTATCAATGACCCTCAGGAGCCAGCTCAACTACGACAGATTCACCGATTATCTGTGGGCGCTCTTCGGGAAATACAACCATGACCCTGTCAACATCCACCTGCAGGGCGGCCTGATCTTCGAGAAGTTCATAAACGAGTATAACAACCGGGACATGATGAAATATCTGCCCATAGGCCTCATCATCATGCTGGTCATCTATTACCTGAATTTCAAGTCGATCAGGGGCATGGTGCTTCCGATTACCTCGATCGTCATGGGAAGCGTCTGGACTATGGGCCTGCTCGGCTACATGGGGATAAAGATGACGGTCCTGACCTCGATCATCCCTCCCCTGCTCATCGCCATCGGGAGCGCATACTCGATCCATATCGTAAACCAGTATTATATCGACCTCGAGAACATCCATGCCCTGGGCAAGAGCCGCGGGCTCGTGAGCGCCATGCTTCACATCGTCAACACCGTGCTTCTCACCGGACTCGCGACGTTCGTGAGTTTCCTGACGCTCACCACGAACGATGTCAGGGTGCTGACCGAATTCGGCATAGGCATAGCGCTCGGAACGGTGATCATCATAGCGATATCGCTCACGCTCCTTCCCGCAGCGCTGTCGATTCTGAAGCTGCCTCCGGTGAAGGTCGAGGGTGAATCCGCCGGGACAACATACAACGACATGGTCCTGAAGGCGGTGGGATTCATGTCCCGCCTGTCAACCCGGCATTACGGGAAGGTGATCGTCGTCGTGCTCATAACGATTGCGGTAAGCGTCGCCGGGATATTGATGCTCAAGACCGAAACCTCGGCCACGAGCTATTTCAAGGAGGGATCGTACATCCGCACGTCCCTTGACCGGACGAACGAGCTCTTCGACGGCTCGTACGTGACCAACATCGTGTTCAGCCCGGGGCCGGGGAAAAGCATCCTGGACGCGGAGTTCCTCGCCTATATCGAGGAGGTGCAGCAGTGGCTCAGGCAGCCCGAGAACCGGGAGAAATACCACATCCTGCACAACGCGAGCTTCAACGAATACCTGAAGCGCATGAACAAGGCCATGAACAACGAGGACCCCGCATACTACACCGTGCCCGCGGACACCATGACCATACTGGATTATCTCGAGCTTTTTTCGGGCGAGGATGAAAACTATGACGGCAGGCCCGACCTTCTGGAGCCGACCATGAGTCCGGACTACACCAAGACCGTGCTGTACATGCGCATGGGGACCCTGCGCGGCGAGCTCATGAGCACGAGCAAGATCGAGACGACTCTCAACCATGTACGGGAATACCTCGACTCAAAGCCGAACCCGAAAGGGTATACATATTATATAACCGGCGGCACCATAAACTTCGTCATACTCGCCAAGTACATCAACCAGGCCCAGATCCAGGGCATCATCTCCGGCATCATATCCATCGGGATTATCATGTTTTTACTTTTCAGGAGCCCGGAAACAGGACTCGTGGTGCTGGTGCCTATGGTCACTTCGATCGTCTGGATATTCGGCTTCATGGGATGGTACGGGATCCCGTTCGGGATGACCGAGGCGCTGATTTCGCCGATCGCGATCGGTATCGGAATCGACGATGCGTGTCACATACTGAACACGCTGCGCAAGAAAAGCCTCGAAGGGCTGCCGCTCGCGACGGCGATCACCGAAACACACCATGAGACCGGCCTCGCGATAGTGTATACGTCGCTGGCGAACAGCCTTGGCGCCGCGGTGCTCATCTTTTCGAGCTTTATGCCCGTGTTCCGCAGCGGCCTACTGGTGTGCGCGGTGCTCATCATATCCACGCTGTCGAACCTGGTCCTGTTCCCGAGCGTGATCATGTTCTTCAGGATCGACGTGTGCAAGATCAGGGAATGGCGGCTGTTCAAGCTCATCCCCATCAACAAGCTCCTGATCGATTGAGTCAGAACTTGAACACCGCCCACGGATCCGAATACAGGCCGTACAGGCCCGAGGCCTCCAGGTTGGTGAGATCGAACATCGATATCGACGATTCCACCGGCTGGTCCGTGTCGTCTCCGTAGTATCCGTAATTCGGCGGATGCAGGAAGTCGATGAGAACCCGGGCGGTATCATTGTCTATCTCGCCGTATTTTTCAAGGCACAGATCTGTCAGCGTCTCGTAGCGCCATGTCGAATCAGGTATGGCCCCTCCCAGGGTGAGATACATATACGGATTCAGGTAATGGTTCGTGGTCACGATCAGGTCTTCCTTTGTCTCGATCTGTGACGGGATGCCGAACGATTTAGACCACGACGGCTGGATGTAATCGTCGAACCTGACCCGTTTCATGTTTGCCGAAACTTCGACGGTCGCTCCGCCGGTCTGCTCTCCCAGTCCGTCGGCGATGGGGAACAGCCAGGATACGCCGAGTCTTTTCTTCGTGAGAATGGCCACGCCCTCGCTGAGCTCGTTCGCGTACTGGAGCACGTACCGGTTGATGAGCAGGCCGCCCATCCCGAGCCTGTTTTCGTTGCAGTTCGCCGATGGGACCATGTCAATGCCGATCCCGATGCCCTTGTCGTTCATGCCTGCGGCTGTTCCCACGAAGGACGGCGCCATGACGCTCACGAGGCGGTTGCCGGAGTCTGGCACATATTCGATCATGAGCCCGTACTTGTAGTAGGCCCCGTTCGCGAACATGAAGTCCCTTCCCATGAGGGTCCTGCCGTCGACGGTGGCCCCGCCTGTGGCGACGAAAGCGTTGCACGCGTGAGGCACCTGCATGAACGGAATCGCCAGAGGTATCAGGGGAGCGACGATCGGGTATCCGAGCCCCAGGATTGCGTCGAAGGCCATGTTGTTCATCATCACGCTTTTATACTCGACCGGGTATCCGGCGTCGTTCGCCCCGTCCACGATGCCTTCAACTTCCTCAATAAATTCTTCCGGCACGTCCCCGTCCCTGACAGCCTTGTTCACGGGAAGATAGAGAAGATCGACGAGAAACTGCACGCCGTCTTCTCCGCCGATGAGGGCAACGAGCTGTTCGACTGTAACATCGAGCTCGAGCATATGGATCAGGAGGCCGCCCCAGAATTCCACCGAGGCCATGTGGTACACGCCCTCGGCGCAGAGGTACCCGTGCTGGTATCCCATCTCGTAGGGCGAACCCTCGACGTGCAGAAGTTTCTTGCCCTCCGGGCTCACCGCAAGGTACCCGACGCCGTCGGGCGAATAGGTTCTGTCGTCCAGATCGTTGAGGCCCGAGTATGTGTAGCTCTGCGCCTGCGGGTCCATCCATGCGTAATCGTCGCATCCGATAAACCACGCGCATACGGACATGATTGCCAGAATTCCGGGGAAGATTCGTTTCTTGATCATGGCAGCACCCTCTCTTATCGATATTTCAGGACAATTCGAAGGAAACCGATGAAACAGAAACATCAACCAGTGAAGCGATACAGGGTAACACGAATGCGGAGAGAGACCGGAAAGGCGCGCCTCGCTCCTATACAACAAGATACACGAGCAGCACACACTGGTATTATCATACATGAAAAACCGCAGAGGTCAACCTAAAACTGTTTTCGGATATCAAAAAACCGAATCAGGAGAAATTCTCATCAAGAGAAAAAATATAGTTTGACCGGTAATTTATTTTTATAAGCTTTTATCCCTATGACCGACAGCCGCGAAAATTACCGTCAAACCGCAGCCTTGTACTGCAGGGATTTCATCGACTCAATCAGGGAAAAGCCAGACTTCATCGGTGAAGTCAGGGCCCTTGACATGATGGTCGTGAATGCAATGGAATCCGCAGATGCCGCGCTGGTGAGAGACATGGCGAAGGTGATGGGCGTTGTGCATGAAAAGGCGATGAAGCTTTACGCGCGATATCCGCAGAGCATTATTCTTGAAAACATCATCGCGAGATCTGAAAGTATTCGCCGCATGCTCATCGAGTCTGCGGATTGAGGTCCGGCCCGGGCAGGGCTACTGCCCCACGAAGCGATATACGCTCATGAGCACGGTCATCATGGCAAAACCGGCCGTAATAATCACGGTAATCCTGGAAAAACGGGACTCAAACAGCTCCAGGCGTTTGTCGAGTTGGTCGATTCGTTTATCTACCTGATCGATGCGTTTGTCGACCTGATCAATGCGTTTGTCCATCTGTTCGAAGCCCTGCTTCAAGAGTTCACGCTGGTTTTTCAGTTCCTCTTCGACGCGGACAATGCGCTCGCGAAGCTCCATGTCGCGGTCGTAGATTGTCCGGGCATAGTTCATTCCCGCCAGCCATTCGGGCAGGCGCTGCTGCACATAGGCGCCGATTTTTACAAGGTCCTCATCCTGCAATGCCATGGTTTTTTCTCCGGGCGAATTAATCATACGGAATGCTCCTCCTGATGTCAAGTTAAACCGGGTGAAAACCCGGCCAATTATAATACGATCAGGGGAGGTAAAAATGACGTTATTTCTGAACACCAAAGGTGAAAAGTTACTACTGTCGGACCACACTTCGACGAAGTTCGGTGCAGGCAGCACAAGCACAATGATCAGCGCAGTCAGATGCGGATTTGCGACATTGACGTGCATTATAAACTTGACATCGCTCCCGGGCATGAATAACAATAGACACGACCTGGAATGCAGGAAATTGTTCCGGGCCTGATCTGTATTGTATAAAGAAATGGAGGGCTCATGAAAAAACTGTTCGGATTCCTGCTTGTTTGTGTTGTTTCAGCGGCGCTGACGGTTTGCGACGACAGCAGCAGCAAAGGGGGCGGCAAAGCGGCCAGCGGTACGTTTACAAAAGCATACAATAATACTACACCAGCGGGAAATAGCGCCATATTCAGCGAAGCGGATGCCAAAATCCAGTATCTTTACCTGGCTTCGGAAATTAACGGCAGTGGATATATCACGAAGATACGCGTACAGCAGGGCGTACTTACGAGCGAAGTAGCGACCTGTCATAATGTCACCATCAAAATGGGGCATACCGATCTTACCGTCCTTGGCACAACATGGGCAAACAACGTGGAGACTGGCCAGGGTTCGGAAATCACCGTCCTTGACAATAAAACCATTACGATTCCTGCCGCTGCGGCCGACAGCTGGATCGAGATCGCGCTTGACACTCCCTTCAACTATAATGGAAAGGACAACCTTATTGTCGATGTTGAAAGGACTTCAGGGTGCTCGGCGGCCGTGCCCACGAACTTTACCAATGTACCCAATCGTGTTGCAGCGGACATCGTAGCCGATAGCGCGTCTGGAACAGCGGAATGGAATGCGACTACAGCTTTTGGCTCGTACGGTGACCTGCTGTGCATGCAGTTCGTGTTCGCCGGCGGCGACAATAAGCTTGAGTATGCGACAACCGGGCAGCCCCTGCCGTTCATGGCGTCACCATCTCATATCCGACAGCAAATGCTGTACAAGGCGGGCGATATCAACGGCTCGGGCGTCATCACGGGAGTCGGGTTTGCAGTGGCCACCAGCCCTGGTTCCGATTGCAATTACACGGTTACGGTGCGCCTAGGGCACACGAACCTCGATGAGCTGGGGACGACGACATTTGAAGGCAATTACAGCGGATCTTCGACAATTGTCGCGAACGACGTATCGTTCAAAGTGCCGGCCAACGCCGCTTACGCCTCGTATGTATGGCTTCCCTTTTCAAGGTCGTTTACTTATGATGGCGCCAGCAACCTGATTGTTGATGTCGATGTATCGGACGGCAGCGCGGGAATGAACCTGAGATGCGATGATCTCGGCTTGAATACCAGGGTTTATTCTGTATCAGGCGGAGCGTTGACATCGAGCAATCACCGGTTTGCGGTAAAGTTTCGCTTCGCGGGCGGCACGGCTGACGTGATAGGCTCCGGGAACCATGACCTGTATCCGCCATTCCACGGGTCGGTAACCGGCCAGTTCCAGCCGCTGTATATAGCATCCGAGCTCGGCCTGAATGGCAGTATCAACAGCATAGGGTTCCGCCTGCAGAACGACTCCGTCGCCGAGAGTTACGGCAATATCACCATAGTCATGGGGCATTCCGACCTTGACGCGCTCGCGCTCGGCCAGGCCTATCTGGACAACATGTACGGCGAAAAGACCGTCTTTACCGGTACTGTTGAAGTTCCCGACGGGCTCAAGGCCGGTGACTGGGTCGATATCCCGCTTGAATCGACATTCAGGTGTACGCCGGGGGAAAACCTCGCGATATATGTCCGGCATGATCAAGGTGACAATGACATAGAAAACTATGTTCAGGGAGAGAATGATTCGGACAAGTACCCGGGACGCCTGCTCGGCACCGAGAACCAGGCCCTGGATGAACCGGGATGGGTGGCGGACATCCTGCCATCGATACGACTCGGATTGAAGTGATTCGGATGTCAGGAATGCAGGCGTCGGCGGACCTCCATAGATGCCTGCTGCATCAGATTAAAAAAAAGCCCCGGATCAGGGGCTTTTTTTACTTGTATCAGACATCAATGCCGGCCTGAACAGGGCTCAGTCCGCATCGGGAAGACCATTCAAGAAAGTTTCATCGTCAGAAGAGAAGTCCCCTTCATCCACGCAGTTCCAGATGATGTCCTGTATACTTGAGAGATCGGTGTGGCTGAGGCTCTCGATGTCTTTCGTTGAGGTGATGTCGACGATATCTTTCAGGCAGCCGCTCTCCGGTATCATATCGGCTTCATCGTATTTGTCATCAGAGGACGAGGGAGCGGACTTGGTCCTGGCGAGGCAGTAGACCGGGATGCAGTATCTGCTCGTGCCGGGAGTTATGGTGATCGTAATGTCATATATCACAAGCATGGGCTGAAAGTCGGAATCGGCCGGATTAAAGCGGGTACCGGCGCTGATGGTGATCGTGACATTCACCGATGTAATATTGGTTACCGTCATGCACAGGTTGAATGTTCCGCCGTCGGGAAAGATGTCGGATGTGTTCATGCAATTCATGAAGCAGTCCGGATCCATGGTCGAAGACGAGTTGCATGCCTGAATGCAGGTCGAGAAAGCGATCATCTCGTCCTGGTCCATTCCTGATATGACAGAAGTCATGTCTCCGTCAACTGATGTTATATTTACACCTTCTGGCAGGACGAGAGAACTTTCTTCGAAAGTGTCTATACCGCCCGTTGACCCGGTTTTGTCTTTGCCGCCGCTGTCGCAGCTCATCCCGATAATCAGCAATATATAAATGAAAAGAAAAGGCGCCTTTTTCATAGGATTCTCCTTGAAGGGATTTTTATATGCACAATGGCGCTATACCTGAGACCAGTGACATATCGATGAACAAATCTCAGAGCGGCGGATTGAGTCAAGCCAAATATCAGGAAGGAGTTTAATTTATCAGGTTCCCGGTTCAGGGGTTTCTTTATTTTGAGTATATTCATATTTTAATATTTTCGTTTTATCAATGAAAAGATTCAGAAATTTGCCCCTTTCAGCTCCATTCCCGGACAGAACATACTTAAAACATGAATATAAGATGAAGATAAGTTGATTCCCGGGATAAAAAAACCGTTCGGGGATTAAAAAATAATAAAAAATTCCGCTTTGACCGACAAAATTAACAGGGAAGAAAGAAATCCGGGCATCTTTTAACGCAGGAAAACCGATCCCGCCTTCTTGAGGCATAAACAACGAATTTTCGGTTGTGACAGATTATGAACATGAAAATTAAAGAGCTGAACAACTTGTCGGAAATTGAAAAAACCAAGCTGCTGATCGATATAACGAACTGTATCGAAAACGCAAGGAGCATAAAGGATTTTATTACCGATGCGCGGGCCGTTCTGCAGAAATCGGGCCTGCCGGTTTTCAGCCTGTCGCTCGCGACAGAAGAAAAAGGAAGCCAATACCTGCTGGTGAACGCAGACCTGGGGCGCCTCAACGCCGCGGGATTGAATCAGGAAGACGAACTCTCGGAGCTCAACATAGTCCGCAAGGTGCCGCTCATCGAGCTGAAAGAGAAGCACAGGAATATCATCAATCCCCTCATGAGCGGCATAATCGTGAAGACGAAAACCGTCGAATTCGATGACGACATCACCCAGACCCGCAGTTTCGACAAGACTCTTTTTCTTGAATATTTCTTTTCCATGAGCAGCATCCTTCAAAAGCTGCACGCCGGCCAGGACCTGAACGCTCTGATAGAAAACGACACCACGGGCGAACTCGTAATATTCCCCATAAAATCCGGCAATGCATTCGTCGGAACCGTAGACCTGCTCGTTCCTCCCGGACACGGGGTCATGAGCAAAGACGACGTAAGGCTCATGACGCTCATAACGCGGATAATAGGCAGCAGCTACAGGAATTTCATGAATATTTTCCGGGCTTCAACGTCGGAGTCGAAATTCCGGGC
>JAKLIV010000093.1 GCA_022709405.1 Spirochaetota bacterium | reverse complement strand
AGAAATATTTTCCCGTCATGGGTAAGGACGGCAGGCTGACCGACAGGTTCCTGGTCGTGTCCAACAACCCGTCAAATGAAAACGTCATTGAGGGCAACCGCAGGGTCGTGACCGCGCGGTTCAACGATGCGAAGTTCTTTTTCACCGAGGACCGCAGGATGAAGCTTGCCGACCGCGTTCCGGGGCTCAGGGACGTGCTCTTTCACAAGGAGCTCGGGTCGATCTACCAGAAGATCGAGCGGATGCAGAAGATCGCCTCGGTGATGGCCGAAAAGCTCGGCCTGGACAAAAAAACTGCCGATAACGTCCAGCGCGCCATATACCTTTCAAAGGCCGACCTCGAGACCGCCATGGTGTACGAATTCACCTCGCTGCAGGGCCAGATGGGCAGAATCTACGCCCTCATGGACGGCGAGGACCCGGACGTCGCGGCCGCGATCGAGGAGCATTACCGGCCCAAGTTCCAGGGCGACAAGCTTCCCGAAAACATGGTTTCGCTGGTCACGTCGCTTGCCGAGAAGATCGACAACATCTTCGGCTCGTTCTCGGTCGGCAACATCCCCAAAGGGTCGGCCGACCCGTACGCGCTACGGCGGCAGGCCAACGCTGTCGTGGAGATGGTGCTAAAGAACGAAATCAACATTTCACTGCGGGACGTTTTTTCTGAAATCTGCGGGGGATACAGGGACGGCGCTGCCCTGGTCGACAAGATCACGGATTTCGTTGCGGCGCGGGCCAAGACGATTTTTTCAGAGCGAGGCCTCGCCTACGACGAGGTTGACGCGTGCCTGTCGACCGGCGGGACCGATTACACCGAGCTCATGCGCAGGGCGCGCAGCGTGAACGAGTTCAGGAAAGACGAGAAGTTCTCCCAGATGCTCCTGGGATTCAAGCGGATGAACAACATCGTGACCGCCTTCAGGCGCGAGAACGCGGGCTACGCACTTTCGTTCAGCGAAAAGAACCTCAGGGACGGCGCAGAGAAGGCATTGCATGAATTTTTCAGCGCAAGGGCCGGGTCGATCGCCGAATACATCGCAGGGAGCAGATACATCGACCTGTTCAGGCTGCTGATCGAGGGCAAGGCGATCATCGACGAATTCTTCGACAAGGTCCTGGTCATGGACAAAGACCTCGCGGTCAGGGACAACAGGCTGGCCCTGCTCGAGAACATCCTTGCGAATTTCACCGGCCTTCTCGATTTCTCGAAGATATCCGACAAGTGACGCGCGCCGTGGAATGACCGGGCAGGCTGGCTGAACATGTTCAACAACGACAAGAGGACCCCGTACTCGTACATATACGCGCTGTTCTATTTTATCAGGTCGTCGATCATCTATCATCTGTCGTTCAAGAAAAAATTCGCCCATATCGGCGGCAGGCCTCTGGTCTGGGGAATATGGAACGTGGTCGTGTACGGGCCGAACATCAGTATCGGCAGGGGTGTGGTCATGGTCGGGGCGAACGGCTCGCAGACCACGCTTACCACGGTGAAAATGAACGGGTGCGAGGGCGGCATAACCATCGGCGACAACGTGCTCGTGATGAACGGCGTGCGGATCAGCAGCGCAAGTAAAATTGTGATCGAGGACGGGTGCATGCTGGCGAATTTCTCCTATCTTACGGACGCCGACTGGCACGACATCCACGACCGCACCGACTGCCCGGGCAAGACGGCGCCGATAATCCTGAAGCGCGGCGCATGGATCGGCGATTCGGCCATCGTGTGCAAGGGCGTCACCGTCGGCGAGAACTCAATCGTTGGCGCGGGCGCGGTAGTGACCCGCGACGTTCCGGCGAACACGGTCGTAGCCGGGAACCCGGCGAGGATCGTGAAAAAGCTCGACCCCACGAAGGTCGTGCTCAAGGGAGAGAAGCCGGCAAAAAGCGTATTCATGAAAAACGGCGGTTGCAGGGACAAAAAATGATTAACCGGAAAAAAATCCTATGAGAATATGCCTGCTGTGCTACCGGGGCAACCCCTATTCAGGCGGGCAGGGCATATACCTCAAGTACGTGGCCGAGGAGATGGTGCGCCAGGGACACGACGTGCATGTGATTGTGGGCCCACCCTATCCGCTCAACATGGAGGGGGTGACCGTCCATACGATACACAACGAGGAGTACTTCATCAGGAAAGGCGCCTCAGTCATCAACCCGGCGGACCCGTTCTGCATCTTCAATCCGATCAATTTCTACGAGTTTTTCCACAGCAGGTTCGGGGCATTCCCGGAGATCAGCTCGTTCGGGTACCGCGCCTTCGCGCTGCTGCGCAGTCTCCACGCCAGGCACGGCTTCGACATCATCCACGACAACCAGTCTCTCGGCTACGGCCTGCTTTTGATGAAGTCGCTGGGGATTCCGGTGCTCGCTACGATACACCACCCGCTTTCGATAGACCTCGAGAACGTGCTTGAGCGCGCCTCGTCGTTTAAGAACATGATGAAGGCGGTGATGTTTTATCCCCTGCTCATGCAGGCCTTCGTGTCGAAAAGGCTCGACCATGTAATCACCGTTTCAGAGGACTCGCGCCGCACCATCAACCGCGACTTCGGCGTGCCTTTCGAAAAACAGACCGTCGTATATAACGGCATCGACCGCACGATCTTCCATCCGCTCAAGGGCGTGAAGAAGAAAAAAGGCAAGATCATCTTCGTGGGAAACATAGAGGACGGCAAGAAGGGTTTCGTGTATCTCCTCAAGGCGATGGCGTCGATCAGGAAAGAGGTGACGCTCACGGTCGTCGACGGGGGCGCGCCTCACCGGAAAGTGACCGACCGGCTCATGGAGACGCTGGGCCTCGCCGGCCGCGTGGAGTTCACGGGCAAGACCCCGGTGGCTGACCTCGTGCGCCACTACGGCGAGTCCGAGATCGCGGTCGTGCCCTCGGTGTACGAGGGATTCGGCCTTCCCGCGGCGGAAGCAATGGCGTGCGGCGTGCCGGTCATCGCGAGCGACGGCGGAGCGCTTCCGGAAGTTGTCGGAGACACCGGGATCGTGGTCCCGGCGCGCGACGAGGCGGCGATAGCCGAAGCGGTGAACAATCTTATCGGCGACAAAAAACGGCTCGCGGCGATGTCCGAAGCTGGCATGGAAAGGGTCGTCGACCTGTTCAACTGGACGCGCGCGGTCAACGACATGATCGCGGTGTTCGAACGCTTCGTGAAGTAAGGTTCCGCCCCTTCAGGGGGAAGGGGGCTGGCAAACTGCATTTCGTTATAATTCGACAATAGGTACACCCACATGACTGCATTGATGGTTTTGGCTCTCGCCTCGTGGATGAATATCTCTCCCTACACCTACAATGACGCGCTGTGCGACATCGTCCCCGGCGGCAGGGGCAAAGACGCCGTGATCGAAATCGCCAAGGTCCTTGACAGGACCGACGTGCATTACCGCACCGACCCTGAGACCGAGGGGTTCAGGAAATTCATGCGCTCGACCACGAATGATTTCAATTTCATGAAGCTGTATGACAGCCCCTACTTTACCGATGCGGGCAACGGGTTCAGGGCGCTTCGCACGCAGGGCTGCGGCATGGGTGAGGAATACCTCATCAGCCTGGTGACTGGCGACGGCGACCGGTGCTCCATGTCGCGCATCTGGGATTATACCACGTCATACGCGCTGAAGAAAAACGACAGGAGCGTCGCCGGCGGCAGGTCGTTCATCGTATCGGTGAATTCGACCACTGCGACCGGCAGGTACTCCCATGTAAACGCGCTCCTGTTCGCAGAGGGGATGCTGAAAATAATCGACCCGGCCAATATCCGCGCGCTGGCATCGTCGCGCTGTGCGCTCTTCGATAACATCCAGGGGGAGTCGCGCGCAGTGATCGACGCGTTCTGCAGGCAGTTTCCTCTCATCTCAGCGCTGTTCAACCGGTACACGGCAATGAGGTCTTTTCTCGAGATCAGGGAATACAAAGGGATCCCCTACGCGAGCCTGAAGTTCAGGTACGGGTACCGGTTCGATAACCTGAAAAAAGACTATCCCGAGCTGGCCAGATCGTTCGAAAAGGTCAGGGGACTGTATAAAATTAACATGAAAGTGAAAAGTCAAAAAGGCCGCACCCTTATGCTCATCGTGTTCGACAGCCGCGATGATGCGCTGGGCCTTTCTCTGTATACACGCGGCGGCAGGCTCGTGCCTTCGGACGACAACGGGAAGCCGGTTTTCGCCGAGGAGATCGAGTTGTCGACGGTGAGGGACCTGGAATATTACGCGGTGATCGACATGGTCCACGATGTGCACGGGCTGAAGTTCATCACCGACAATATGGTGGTATCCTTCAGGCTCGCGAGTGCGCGCGGCCGCGGGTTGTGGACCATGAAGCTCGTGGACGTTTCGAAAACGCGCATTACCGGCAGCTACTACAACATCATCCCCGCGTGGCTGATAGACGCGTTCATTCCGTCGAACATGGAACAACTGGTGTACGATGTGACCAGGGTGATGCTCGGGGCAAACGGCGGCGAGGGCTCGTCGGTCTCGTTCGAGTGGGACACGCGCGACCCGGCACGCGTGATACTGAAGTTTTCGGCGCTGAGCGAATTCATGGACAACTACTTCATGAAGTACGGACTCGGCGTGTGGACCAGGGGTTCGGAGTCGAACAAGAAAATATTCGACGAGGGCAGGGAGCTCACGTCGCGCTTCCTGGAGGCGTTCAGGAAAGATTACGGGATATGAGCTATTTCTTTTTCGCCACAATGATGGTGAGATCATCGGCGAGCTTTGCGTCGCCCGTAAAGAGGTTGAGGCCTTCAAGCAGGCATCGTATGATCGACTCTGGATCTTCGGTCTGGCATCCGCGAAGTGTTTCGATCGCCCTGTTCATCCCGTAACGCTCCTTCTCCCGGTTCGCACTTTCATTCAGGCCGTCGGTGAAGAGAACTATCACGTCGCCCTTTTCAGCAGTGAATTCGTACGCGCCGAATGGCTCGCTGATATGCCTGAGGCCCAGGAGGCATCCTTTGAAATCCGCGCCTTCGGGAAGCAGGGGTCCGCATTTGGACCCATCGCCCTTTTTCAGGAGCGCGTCGATATGGGCCGCGTTCGCGTACCTGACCCTGGAGCCGTCGAACATTAGAAACAGGCCGCTCAGGTAGTAATCCAGATCGCTCATCTCTTCGATGAGCTCCCTGTTGACCGCCTCCATAACCGCTGCCGGGCCGGATTTCTTGTGCATCCTGTAATTTCTGAAAAGGATCGACCGCGCGAGCATGGTGAACAGCCCTGCCGATATGCCGTGCCCTGAAACATCAAAAAGGGCGATTCCTCCGAGTCTGCCGCCCTCCGTGTAAATGTCGTACAGATCGCCCGATATATCGGCCGCGGGCTTGAAGTAGTAGGCGATTTCCCAGTCGTCGAGACGGGGAAGCTCGCGGCCGTAAAGCCTTTTCTGAACGTTGGCCGCCATGGACATGTTTTTTGAGGCGCTCCTGTGGGCCTCTTCGAGCTCCCTGTTCGACGCGACAAGCTCGTCGTTCACCATCCCGAGAGTCTCCATGGCGGTCCTGAGCTCCTCGGTCTTGCTTTCAACCTTGTGTTCGAGCGTTTCGTTCAGGTTTTCAAGTTTGTACTGGATGTCGATGAAATCGTTGATCAGAACGAAGGCCATGCTGATCACGATCGCCATGCACATGTATTCGACCGTGTACAGAAAAGGGTATGCTCCGGCAGAAACGAAAATGTCGTTCAGCAGGGATATGAAAAGCAGGATGAACGCGCCGACCACGATTCTCATTTTCGCGGTCTTCAGGAAGTGGGCTCTCAATATCAGCCTGATGACCCAGATATATGCGGCCAGAGTGAGAACCAGCTGGCCGAGGTAGATGATTCCGGGCTCGGCCTCGTGGTAGGTGACGCTGAAGAATCTTCCGAGCGATATGTGCTTGATTGCGGGCCTTTCGGCCGACAGGGTAAGGTCGCCGTGCACAAGGACGCTTCCCATGAAAAAGACGAGGGATATCCAGGTAAACATGTCAACCGCCCTTTTCGACCCGGAGCGGGTGAAGTAATGCGTGAAACGCGTGAGGAAAATGATCATTATGGCCATGCTGGCGAACTGGAGACGCTGCCAGACCATGCCCTCCTTCAGGGATGTCGAATTGTACAGGCCGGCGCAGAAAAAACTGTAGAGGGCCAGGGTGAAACAGCAGAGCGCGAAGAAAAGCTTTTCCTTTTCGTTTATTCTTCTCAGGTATATCCACAGTGAAAACATCCCGATGGCCAGGCAAAGGGAAGAGATCATCAAAGGAAGAGTCGCCAGGATATTCATTTACACATCCCGAACACAATAATTGCAGCCGGAGCCGCCTCCCCGGTAGGAACAGAATTCACTCCGGTTCAAGAGCGCGCAGATACGCGTATTGAATATGTTCTTAGAGGGGAGGCCTGCGGTTTTCATTGAATCACGATCATCTCTTTGCAAGGTATTGCTTTGCAATCGCTATGACGAGCATTAGCACCGCTCCGCCGACGCCGCCCGCTCCTGCACTGCTGGCCAGCACGCTGGTCGTACTGCTGGAAAGACTCCCGATCGCTCCGGCAAGTCCTCCGGTGTTTCCGGTTATCATGCTGAGCAGGTCGGAACCGCCTGCCATGTTTCCAAAATTGTTCAGGAGCACGCCGCCGATACCCCCTCCGATGAGGCCGGCGATCGAATTGCCGGCGGTGCCGAGAGACTTGTCCTTAATCGCTGCGCCTGCTGCATTGCCTCCCGCCGCGCCGCTGATGAGCTGGGTAAGGATGGGTAACAAGGTTTCCATGATATCCTCCATTGAGTTGAATTATAGAGTCCTGGAATCTGAAAATATCTGAACGCCCGTGACCGCATCAAATGGTGAATCATGCGGGCGTTCCGGTAGAGTCACCTGGTTTCTGCTTCTGCCGGGGCAGTTTCTTCTGCGCCCGTCACGTCTTTGAGCTGCAGCCCCTTTTCCTTCGCCGCCTTGTTTTCACAAAACCTGCAGAGCTGGTTGATGTTCTTCAGTTCGCGCGCCTTGGCGACCGTGCCCTGAAAAATTTCGTCGGTCTTCCTGGTGTTGATGGCGGAGCAATCGGAATACAGGTGATACCGCGTGCCTGATTTTGTCCAGTAAACGAGGTTATTGTCCATGAGCTGTTCGACCCGAGCCGTTTCCTGCGCATATTTCTCCTGTGACGGTGGATTGAAATCGATACCGGTGCCGAGGCCGATCAGCAGCGCGACGCCCGCAACCGCCCCGACGATTCCCTTCTGCTTCTTGTCCATGTTCTTGTTCGTCAGGACAAGAATGACGAGGGGCAGGAACGCTATTGTCGAGATGATCGCGCCAAGCTGGTTCTGTATGAAGAATTTGACGGGTTCCTTTTCGGATGCGGGATCGAGCCTGTTGGATTTTTTCCACAGCAGGTTGCCGATGACCGCGAATACCAGGGCCGCGGCGATGAGGACGATGAGCCATGTCGTGCTGATGGGCGGTCTTTGCAACAGGACGATCGCCCCGATTTCGAAACCGATGGCGATGACCCATGAAACTGCGGCTATTATACGGAACTTCAGCGCCTGCGATCTGCTGTCCGCCGTCGGGGTGAATGAGCGGCCTTCGCCTGGTGATGCATCGCCGCCGTCGATCCTTGTGATTTTCTTTTTTGTTCCCTTGTCTGGCATTGTATTACCTCCCGTTTTTTGGGCATGGTTAATAAAGTCGGGAAAATTTACTGGGGAAAGGAAAGCTCTATTATCAACTGAAGAATCCCGGAATTCAACTTCTTTTTTTACGGGTCTGATTTTATATCAGGTGCAGGTCATGCTTGATGAATTTCTTCTAATCGCTGATAACCGGGTTGTTCCTGTCATTGTGTGTGAACTGGACGATCACGCAATGAAAGAGAAGTTCAGGTTCCTGCCGGAATCGCCGCCCCGGTAGGTATAGAATTCGCCGCGGTTTATGAGGGTGCAGATCCGCGGGTTGAATATATTGACAGGGGGAATGCCTGCGGCCTCAAGGGAATCCGCGACGTTTTTCCACAGGTCCAGGAATATTTTCCCCGAATCCACGCGCAGGTCGCAGGGGAAAAAACGGGCGACGTCATCCTTCACTTCGTACGATTGCGGCCCTATCGAGGGAAAGATCGCGGCCAGGACATCGCCCGGCTTGCAGCCGTAGCGGCGTATCATCGCTGCGAGCGCTTTCCCCGCGATGCCGAGGCTGCTTCCCTTCCACCCGGAATGCACTGCGGCCATGATTTTTTTTTCGCGGTCGAAAAGCACGAGCGGGACGCAGTCTGCGGTGCGGATCACCGCGCACAAACCCGGAAGTGAGGTGATGATCGCGTCCGCATCGGCATGCCAGGGCTCGTCCCCGGAAGGGTACTCTTCAACTAACGATATGGAATCTCCGTGGACCTGGTTCAGGAAGAGAATGTTCTCCGCGGGAATCCCGGTGACCCGGGACACGGATGCCTTCTCCTGGGAGCGCACCGAGGCAAAATCCGCCGAGTAGTCGGTATTGTTGCCCGCCCGCGCGATGACCCCGGCCCTGAGATGGCCGCCGGCTCCTTCGAGCGCGTAGATTTTTTCTTTTCGAATTAATTCGGTCATGTCATTTGTATCATATTTATTCAATAAGTCAGCACATTCCTCCCCCTTGATGGGGCTGACGGCAGGATGCCGTCGTGTCAGCGGCAATCAGGATGATTACAAAGCCCTGACTGAGGGCAGGTGGGGGTGAAATCTTTAATCCGCACAACCTCAAATGGCGATTTCGTATCGCTTTCTCGACCTGAAACCGGAGATTTTACGATAGCCGGTTTTCTTGAGGAGCCCGATCGCGCCTGCGATGTTGAACGCGACGTTGTCCGGAGCGTGCGCGTCGGTTCCGATCGTCACCGGGACATTGCAGTCGAAAAGGATTTTCACGATGTCTTCCGACGGATACATCTCACCGACCGGTTTTTGCAGGCCCGAGGTGTTGATCTCGGCGGCGGTCCCGGCGCGCGCCATCACTCGGGCGATCCCCTCGATCGCGGCGGAAAAATTCTTTACCGGCCGGTGCCCGAATTTTTTTACGAGGTCGAAGTGGCCGAATATATCGAAGCGCCCTGTCTCGGCCATCGCTCTCAATATCGAATAGTATTCGGCGTAAACGTCATCGATTTTCCGTTTTTCGAATTCGCCGATCTCGCGGGGATGGTCGAAGGCCCATGATCCGATGAAGTGGCACGATCCGGTGATGAAGTCGATGCGGGGATCAGAAAAATATTTATCGTCAAACGTGCCGAATAATGGATAGTCGACCTCGAAGCCCAGGCGCACGTCGATCGAATCCGCATATTTTTCTTTCGATGCCAGCACCAGCGCGATATAGGATTCGACCTCGCCCGGCTCCATGGTGATCCCCTCCCTCATGGGAAGCGGTATCGGGGCGTGGTCCGAAAACCCGATTTCATGCAGGCCGGCATCAGCCGCGGCGCGGATATATTCATCGATGGTCCCGGTTGCGTGCCTGCACAGGGACGTGTGCACGTGGTAGTTTATCATGCCTGTCAGTATCCGTGCCTGGAGTAGAAGAAGGATATGTCGTCGAGTACGCCCCTGCTCGCCGGGCTCATGGCCCTCTTGATGAAAAACTTGTCGATCCGGTCTTCATCGCCGTAAGGCGCGACCGAGAGGATGTACCACAGCGGGTGAACGTACAGGTCGCTGTCGTCGTCTTTCCTGACTTTTTTGCCGGTAATCTTGTTGCTGGCGATGCTGTCTATGTCGATGGTTATGAATTCGGCGTTGCGGCTGAATCTCCCGCTCCTGATCGTGTAAAGGTGCGGGTGGATGAGGTACATGACCAGGATTTTTTTCCGGCGCAGATACAGCGACACGAGCTCCACGTCGCCGACCTCGATGAACCTGGGTCTGAGCACGATCTTGTCTATTTTCAGAAGGTCGCTCTTGTCCGGATAGAACGAGAGAAGGTAGCGGATTTTGTCCGGGCTCAGCAGGAGCGACTGGCTTCCCGGATAGGCGAGGGAGGGGTATATAATCGATATGTTCTTGTTCAGGTACCGGTACTTGTCGCTGAGGTAGAGTCTGCCGAACCTGCTGTTCAGGAGACGGTCGATGTCCTCGGTGAGGCTGTAATCGAGCTCCTCCATGTCGTAGTCGGGTATTTCAACCGCCGACCCGTTGTTGTCGAGATATTCTTTTATATCGAACATGGTCCGTATCTTGCATTTATATTTTCGCCCTTTGCCGGAGCGGAGTATAATATACCGATTTTTTCAACATCCTGTCAAACATTATTAAGGGATGCTTCTTTTATTTGACAAATACCTCCGGTGTTTCGTAAAGTAGAGCAGGATATATTTCCGTAACACGACCCGGCCATGAAAAAAACAGTCCCCTATTCGGTCCTCGCACGGACATACGACCATATACTGCGGCATGTGGATTATCAGTCGTGGTATGATTACATACGGGCGGTGATGCTGAAATATTACGGCCATCCCTCGCTTATCGTCGAGCTCGGCTGCGGCACGGGTCGTTTCGGCGCGAAGTTCGCGCTGGACGGCTATCCAATAGTCGGGATCGACCGTTCGATCGACATGCTCAGGGTGGCGAAAACCCGGATATTCAAGTCGTTCAGGGTCTTCTGCGCCGATATAAGAAATTTTTCCCTGGCGCGACCGGCTGATTTCATCTTTGCGGTACACGACACCATGAACTATCTGGTCAGTCCGACTGATATCATGAGCGTGCTCGGGTCGGTCCGGGAGGGCATGCACGAAAAATCGGTCTTTATGTTCGACCTGACGACCGAATACAATATCGAGACGAACTTCGACGGCAGGCTCAGCACGTATTCGATCAGGGGAACCGATGTTTCGTGGACAAATTCATACGATAGGGCCAGAAGCCTTGTCCGCTCGACCATGACTTTCTCGAACGGGGACGGAATTTTTGTTGAAAAACACCTCCAGAGATTGTACGCGTTCGAGGAAATATCGTCCCTGCTCGATAAGGCCGGATTCGAGCTCGTCGCCAGGTTCGGGGACTCGACCTTTCTTCCTCCCCGGGAGGATTCGGTCATGATCAATCATATTGTCAGGAAAAAGGCGTGAACATGGTTCTGTACGCGGTCGGGCTCGTAATCGGCATCATACTGTTCATTTATTTTCTATCGACCTACGAGTCGGGCAAAGAGAAAATCAGGGGGATTCGGGAGTCCAGGGCCGCGAAGCAGGATCCCTCGGTCACAGCCGAGAAAATAACTGTCAACAAACGTCCTGGCCCGGCGCCGGGCGAGCGCATGTGCCCGGTGTGCCGGTCGGTCCTGTCGAAGTACGAGGCGCTGTATTCTTCCCAGGTCGAGACAAAGTGGGGCCCCAAGATCATGATCTACGGATGCAGATACTGCTACAAGCCCGACGAGGACCCTGACAAGGAGAAAAAATCGGCCTACTGACTTCTGAATATGCACACCTGCGCCGCCCCCCCCCGGCAATCACGCTTTCATCATTCGCCTTATTCCTGTCATATGAACGATTCCCTGAATACCTTTGGCGGGATCACCGCACGATGGGAATCATGTAAGTTGAATATTGTTCTTTGCCGATAATTATACTGTTGATAAAATTAAAACATTCCATAATGACCGGGACGCATATGGCAGACAATAAGAAATACTTTTTCCGGCTGCACCTCATCCCTCCGCTTATCTGGACAGGGGCATGTCTTTTCAATCTCGTTTTGTTGTATATTTCGACCGAAAAGGTCAAGGTCATCAATACCATGTTCGCGATGGTGGCCGCCGTTGTCTTCGCAACCGCACTTGTGGTAATACTCAACTCGTTCTGGGTGCGGCGTTACGGCCGTTATTTCAAAAATCAGGCCGGGGGGGATGCCGATTATGTAATGATTCACAGAAAGATGCGGCAGCAGGTCATCTATATGTACATCTACAGCATCATCGTGTTCGGCCTGGCCCCTGAATTGTATATTCTCGCCCAGGTGCTTCGGGGTTATCTCGGCACGGTCGAGTTCGGGGTCAGCGCAATCAATACGGTCTCTTCCCTTTCCCTGGGCGTAATGCTGTCAAACTACAATTATCTGGCAGTGAGAAAGATCCAGATCGCGCTATGCGAAAATTCAGGCATCAAGCCCATCATGCTCAATCTTCGCTACCGGATCGTGCTGCCCATGATCAACCTGGTCATGCTGATTTTCGTCGTGCTTTCATTGTATTCATATTACTCCCTGAGGGAGGACCACGCGGCGGAAGCGCTTAAAAACAAGCTGACCGGATTTGATGCGGGATACGCGCATCTCGAAAAAGAGCTGCAGGCGGACTCCGATGACGCAACCGTTATGCGGGCCGTCATTGACCGCGGCCTCGTCGATAAAAAGTTTTACTTTTTTTTCAATGATGAAGGCGTCATCCGGGACAGCAGTTTCGGGGATCTCGTGAACGGGAATATCACGAAGGACGTTCCCGAGCACTGGAAGGAGACCATGCATTTCTCCGAAATGGTCGATGCGGCTTTCAGCAAAGGTAAAACGGCTGCGCCCGTCTATTTCAGGAAAAACGTGTATTACGGATTCTGCGCGAAACTACCGGGCAGAAATCTCTATTTATGGACGGCCGAGCCTTTCCGTGAATTCTGGCAGCCGACAAACAAGGCAATATTTACGATAACCGGGTTCGGCGTCGTCGCCCTCGTCATGCTCACCGTTTATTTTTTCCTGTCCATGGTCAGAAAGTTCGCGGTCTTCGAATCCGTATCTGCATTCATGGGAAAGATCGCCCGGGGCGATGTTCGCGTGAGCTATCAGGGGAAATACGATATAGGCGACGAGATCGGCGAAATGATCCGGATCATGAACGCCATGGCGGACGCCCTAAGAAACATCAGCAACAGCCTCAAGAAGGCGGTGCAGGACCTGGTCACTCTTGAAAACGAGATCGAGTCGGGCCGCAGGAGGCTGGTAAAAGAGTCCGATGAAACATCGAGCACGATCGTCGAAGTGTCTTCATCGGTCGAGGAGATCACGTCGTCAATAGAGCAGATGACCAGAAACTATTCCCTTCAGTTCGAGAAAACCAAGAACGTTTTCGACTCGATCAGCCTGTTCAGCGAGAAAATGCAGGGAGTGAAGGGCAAGACGGACAGGGCGGATGAATCTGCCCGCGCCGCCTACTCCAGCGTGATGGAAATGGAAAAGGAAATATCCGACTCGATCGGGATAATAAAGGAGATTGGCAAGAGCTCGCGCCATATCGTGGACGCCCTGAACATGATCAAGGACATTTCGGACCAGATAAATCTTCTCGCTCTTAACGCCTCGATCGAAGCGGCACGCGCCGGCGAGGCTGGCAGGGGCTTTGCGGTCGTCGCCGACGAGGTGGGAAAACTCGCCGACAGGACGAGCACCGAGACCAAGGGAATTGAAGGCCTGGTGATGAAGAGCAATTCGCTGGTCGAGAAGGGCATCGGGAGCGTGATGAACATTTCGGGATCGATGAAAAAGATGAACGAGTCGGTGAAATACAGCACCGAGCTGATCGAGGACATATCGAGGCTGTCAGACGCTTTTTCTGTTGAAACTGACAAGATTTTCACCGAGGTCAAGGACCTGAACAGGATATCCGACCAGAATTCCATCGCGACCAGGGAACAGCTCGACGCGGTCGCTGAAGTGTCGAAGTCGATCAGCCACATGAACATGGCCATCCAGAAGAGCGTTGAGGAAGTCGGCAGGTTCCAGGTTGTGGTGAAGGAGCTGAACGAGCACACGGTGAAGATATCAAACATCTCGAACATCATCAAGACCGAATAGGATTAGTGAACAGGAATATATGTTAGTTTAGTTTGCTATAAATTTTTACAATTTTTTGTAGTAAACCCATATAATTATCAAAAATCCTCATCGCCGTAATAATTGATATAATCAGGATATTTTCATTGCTGCTTTTTGAAACAAATCCATATGGTATAAACGCTTCAATTCTTTTTACTTCTTCCAGGTTAATATTATGTGATAAGAATATGATGGGTAACAACCGTTCCGTATAAATTTTTTCGGCTGCATGTATTCCATTAATTCCCTTTCCAAGATCAATATCCATAAGTATTAGTGATATATCATTATCACTAAGAGCTATCCTTATTGCGTCTTCGCCAGTGTGTACGCAGATTGATTTATAACCATATTTTTTTAAAAGATAGGCATTATACATTGCGGTTATTCTTTCATCTTCTACGATCAGAATTTTTTTCATTGTAACCTTCTGAAATATTTTTAATATTGTTAAATTCTATACCCTCCTCTGGCGTTCCTGATATCTTCTACGGTAATAAAGCTGTCGCATGAATTATGTTTACAAATATGAAGAAGTTTTTTCAGACGCCTTCTTGGTGTTATTACTTTGATAAATTGCCTTTTATCGGCAATGCCCGATGCTTCAAATGTTGTTATTCCGAATCCTGATTTTTGTATCTCTTTTTTAAGCTCGTTATTATCTGTTGATGTTATTATGTTTACCGCTGTCAATCCAAAAGCTAACTTTTCCTCGATAAGCATGCCGATTAGAACTCCGGCGCCGTATCCTCCTGCGTATGCGACAATACTTATTATGCTATCGAGTTGTGTAATTGCCTTATATATCGCGATTATCCATATGAATTCTTCAATGAACCCGGATGTTACTGCAATATGCTTAATTCCACGTACAACCATGATGGCGCGTATAATTCCCAGAGGTACGCTCACGAGTCGTAACGCGAAAATCATAAAAACTGCTGCGATATCGAAGTTCATGATTTTTTATACTATTCATTTTTATTATAATATTTCCCTGACGCTTCAGGCTGGTATATCATTTTGCTTATTTTGAATTTTTTATATCCCGCCGGTACTTTCCAGTGTATAATTTCTCCCGTTCGGTAACCTAATACAGCGGTACCCACGGGTGACAGAACCGATATCTTTTTTTCATCAATATTCGCTTTATTAGGATAGACCAATGATATCTTTCGCGTTTCATTTTTATCTACTTCCTGTATCTCAAATATTGAATTCATGGTTACGTAATCACTCGGTATTTCATACGGGTCAACTTTATACGCCCTTTTAATTTCTATTACCAGTTTATCGGCATTATCTTTTTGTTCTTTCGTTAAGCTTTCTCTCATCTTTAAAAGCATATTTATTATCATTTCATAATCAAAACTCGTTATCATAATTTCATTGGTTTTCATTTTTTTTTCCTCTTTAAGAACAGTGTCTAGTTGTCGGAACATGCATAAATTTGCGTACCGATTTTTACGCCTTTTTTTCATTAACAAATTATTTAAACAGTTCTTTCGTTTCATGAGTATTTTCTTAACAGGTAATCGACATTTTTTATCATGTCTTTGTTTTCAGGTTTTTCAAGTATCGTGTTTTCATATTTATTCAGAAGCTCGCACATTTTCTCCTGTTCAGAAAATGAAAAAAAGTGTTCTAAAATAGGCAGAAGAACGTTGTCTTCATTTTTTATATGTGATTCTACATGATTGATATAATCGAAAGTGCACATCATAAAATCGGGAGAAAGAAGCTCGTAAGGATTTTCTGATCTGTCCCATGTTTTTAATGATTCATTCAATTCGTATATTAGATCATTACATAGCTCGTGTTCCATGGAGAGCCTGTTTATTTCACGATAAAAAACATCAATTCCCTTGCCTTGAAGATTTTTAAATATTATGGCGTCTTCTTTCCCATTATGGCACATGCTGGTGTACACTGCATGGAATCTTATACATTCACGAAGGTCTTTTATATTAATTATGAACGCCGGTTTCGACTTCATGAATATATTTTTCAGAATTTCAAGTCTCAGTGATATATATTCATGTTCCTTTTTGATTTGATTTGCCATTTCTCCCATGTCGATCTCCATGTAAAATCATGCTTTCATAACGTCCAGGGCAATCAACTATACATTCCTTTTTATCTTGCTCGTCGACATATGTTGCCATTTGGGCATGGTATTTCCAGTAACCACATATGACGTATCCTATTCCGCGAGTGATAAAATGAACGCAATTATCGCATTGTGACACATCGATATTACGGTTCAATTCCGCTCTCCCCTGCCTGTGCGCATTCTTTTTCATTATTGAGTTTGACAATGACCTTGCTTATTGCATTGTGAAAAATCGGAGGTTGTGGCGTGTTAAGCAGTTGATGCATCATATCAACGTAAGTCTTACTTTTTATACATGTTTCATTTTCTTTAGAATTTGATAATGAAGAAAGCATCATCCCCAGAGAATTGATCGCCATTATTCTCGTATCAAGACACGCCTGATAATCAATGGCGGTGTTGAAAACTTCTTTAATTAGATTATTTGACGGCTCCCGTATTTCAGAGATGCTTTCAAGAACAGCTTCGACCAGCTTCCAGTTTTTTTTATATCTTAGTATTCGAACGAGCTCGTCCTGGATCGTATCGATCATTCCATCTTTTCTGATTGCCTCAAGTTTATCGAGAACATCTT
>JAKLIV010000092.1 GCA_022709405.1 Spirochaetota bacterium | reverse complement strand
CTGGGACTCGCGGCGTCGCGCATGACCGACGACAAGGCGAAGAGCAGAATCATACTGCTTCTCACTGACGGCATGAACAACAGGGGCGCGATCGACCCCGAGACAGCAGCGGACGCCTGTAAGGAGATGGGGGTCAAAATCTATTCGGTCGGGATCGGCAAGGAGGGCCGCGTGCCGTATCCCGGGCCCGGGGGCGTGTTTTTCGGGCAGCGTTATCTGATGAACCATTTTGACGAGACCGTGCTCAGGGAAATATCCGAAAAGACCGGCGGAAAATTCTACCGCGCCCAGTCGAGCGGCGTTCTGTGGGAAAACATCCACGACATAGACCGGCTTGAAAAGACCGAGGTCGAAGTCAAGGTGTACCATGAATTTCATGACCGCTTCCAGTATCTGCTCGCTGCGGCAATGGCTCTTTTCTTCATCGAGATAATACTCAGGTCTGCCGTTTACAGGAAGATACCGTGATGGGGCTGGGAAACTATAAATACATAATATACGTCTCGCTCGTCAGCTTTGCGGTGCTGGCGCTGTACGTGCTGTACCTGTTCTGGCGCAGAAGGGCGCTGAAGCTCCTGCTGAAGAACAGCAGGGTCAGGGAATCGCTTGTCAGGGGTTCGGCCGCGGTTGCGAGGGCCAGGGAGGCCCTGATTATCCTGAGCATCCTGCTTTTCGCCTTCATCTTTCTTCGGCCGCAGTGGGGCGAGGAGGTGCGCGAGGTGAACTCCGAGGGCTCGGATGTGCTCATCGCGCTCGACGTGAGCAACAGCATGCTGGCCCGCGATGTGCAGCCGAGCCGCCTCCAGCGGGCGAAGGACGCGGTCAGGTGGATCGCCGAATCGCTCCAGGGAGACCGTATCGGCCTGGTTCTTTTCGCGGGAGACGCCTTTCTTCAATGCCCGCTCACCAATGACATCCCCGCGTTCATGATGTTTCTCGATGCGGCGGACCCGTCGGCGATACGGCTCCAGGGCACCGATATAGGCCGCGCACTTGCCGAGGCTTACCGGGTCTTCGAGAAGAAGAGACTCACCTCGAGGATGCTCGTGCTCATCACCGACGGCGAAGACCACGAGGGGTCTGCCGAAGAGGCGGCGGCGCTCTTTCGCGACCTGAACGTGTCGGTGTACTCCGTCGGCATCGGGCGTGACGAGGGCGAGGTCATTCCCGCGAACGAAGACGAGGGAAGCGGGGACAATTACCAGCACGATTCCTCGGGCAAGCTCGTGCGCACGAGTGTCAATCCGGGACTTCTCAAGAAGCTCGCGGCCATGACCGGCGGCTCGTACATTGACATCACGCGGGACTTCTCGGGATTGAGGTTCATCCTCGAGATCATCGGCGACCAGCAGAAGAACAAGTACGGGTCGCGGATCGTCAAGGAGCGCAAGGACCGCTACCAGATATTCGCGCTGATTCTCGCACTGATTCTGGCCGCGGAGCTCGCGCTTCCGGAAAGGGAATCCGGGAAGAGGAAAAAGTCGTTCAGGGAAAGGATCGCCCTGCTGCGCGAGCGGGTTGTTTCTGCGCGACGGCGGATATCCCGGCTGCGTAAGATGCGGGCAGGGAGAATCCTGCCGATATTTCTGCTGTCGCTTCTTTTCATCGCCTGGCTCGACCCGTACCGGGACGAGGTGTCGAAGGGGAACTCGCTTTTTCATGAAAAAAAATATCCCGAGGCGAAGAACCATTACCGCAGCGCCGAAAAATTCGCGCCCTCGGAGCAGGACAAGGACAGGCTTTCGTTCAACAGGGCCGACGCCGATTACATGACCGGGGACTATGACAGCGCGATCGCGAGCTTTCAGAAATCGATTCAGTCCGGAGACCGCGAGGTGCAGAAAAAGGCCTTTTTCAACATGGGCAATGTATACCTGAAGCAGGAAAAATACAGGGAAGCGGTCGCCGCATACATGAACGCGCTGAAGATAGATCCCGGGTACGACAAGGCCAAGAAGAACATCGAGTACATACTGAAGAAAAAACAGAACGACCAGAAACAGAAGGATGAAGGAAAGGATAATAAGGAGCAGGACAGGAACGGTGATCAGCAGAAAGAACAGGACCAGGAGAAGCAGCAGAAGGAAAGCCGCAAACAGCAGGCAAGGCGGCAGATGAACCGCGAACAGATGAAAAACATCCTCAAGGAACTCCAGAACAAGCCGGTCCAGAGGAGAAAGGAACAGAGCAATGAAAGGGAAAATCTCGAGAAAAACTGGTAGGGCGCTCGGCGTCGTTCTCCTGGTCGCGGCCATGGCCGGCCAGGCCCGAGCTGCGAACATAGATGTGGAGCTCGACGACCGGGTGATCGCGGCCGGGGAGACCACCGCCCTCAAGGTGAAGATTTCGGACGCCGCGGAGATCAGGCCGGTAAGCATCCCGTCGGTGCAGGGCCTGGAGATAACCTACGCTGGCATGAGCCGCAGCATTGAGATCGTGAACTGGAAAAAATCCATGAGCTCGGTGTTTACGTTCCATATAACTGGATTCAGGACCGGCACCTATACTGTTCCGCCGTTTGTTTTCGAGACGGATGGCAGGCGGGCTTCAACAAGAAAACTGTCCCTGACCGTTTCGAAGAGCGGGCCGGCGAGGCCGACGAGACCGGGATCGTCGGTGTTTCCCGACAGCGAAGGGCCCGCATCCGTCAGGTCGCTCGCTGAGCTGAGCGGCCGCGCCGCCTATTGCGGCGAGCCGCTGGTCATGCGCTACTACATCCTTTCTTCCGGAGGCCGGTATAAGGTCGAGGGGATAGAAAAGCCGCCCGAGGCCAGGGGCTTTGTCGTGAAGGAACAGGAAGAGGAGCAGGAGGACGGCGTCGTTGCCCTTGACGGCGCCGAATATTCCAGGCGGCACCTCGTCACCTATATATTGATTCCGACGGTTTCAGGCAGGCAGACCGTCGAGGGAGGGAGCTGCATAATTTCTGTCCAGGAATCGGGATCGTTTTTCCCCTTTGCGCGCCAGCGGCGCCTGGTTTTTGAATCGAAGGACATCGACGTACGCGACATACCGGTCGCCGGGGCGCCGGGCGGATTCAACGGCCTTGTCGGGGAGTTCACGATTGCGGCGGATTGTTCCAGGGACCCGGTGCCGGTGTACGGAGAGAAGGCCGTGACCGTAACCGTGTCCGGGCGGGGCAATCTTCTCACCATGGGCAAACCGGAGATTTCGGGCGGCGCCGGGAAGGTCAGGACCATAAGCGAGGAAGGCGAAAGCTCCATTCGGCTGACGTCCCGCGGCGTCGAGGGCGACAGGAAATTCATCTTTACTGCAATACCCGAGGAAAAAGGCGAAATCAATCTTGGAAGTTTTTACCTCGTGTTCTTCAATCCGCGGACCGGAAAATTCGAAACCGCGCGCACCGGCGATATATCTCTGACCGCGACCGGGGACGGCAAGTCCGCGACGCGCATGGATTTCGAGGACGAGACCAGAGGGCCCGATTTCAATCCGCTGCTTATCGGGGGGATCATCGCGCTGCTGGCGGTCATGATCGTGCTGGTCGTGCTCTGGGAGAGAAGGCGTTATTCGATCGTCGGCGCCGGCGGCAGGGATGCCGGCCAGAAGGAGGAACCCGAATCACCGGCGTTGATCGATTACAGAAAGGAAATGTTCGCCGCGATGCAGAAGGACGACAGCGAGGGATTTCTGCGGTCGACCGAACGCGCGCTCTCATCTCTCGAGAAGGAGCAGAAGCCGGAAAACGCCGAGGCCCTCAGGAAATGCAGGGAGAAAATCTACGCTTCCAGGTTCGGGGGCGGAGCGCTTACCAGGGACGATATCGAGGAAATCTACAAAGCGGTCGCCAGGATCATCGGTTAGCGCCGCGCTCCTTCGCCTTGGCGCGGTCCCACAAGGCGTCGAGCTCCTGGAGCGACATTGAATCAATTTCCCTGCCTTCGGCGGCCGCGAGCTTTTCAACGTGCCTGAAGCGGGCCATGAATTTTTCGACTGCGCGCCTCAACGCCTCTTCGGGATTGATCTTCATGAAGCGCAGCACGTTGACTATGCTGAAAAGAAGGTCTCCCGCTTCATCCGCCATCGCGTCCCTGTCTCCCCTGCCGATGGCTTCCCTGAGCTCTCCGATCTCCTCTTCGAGCTTGACCGCCGCATCGTCGATTTTTTCCCAGTCGAAGCCGATGCGTGAAACTTTCTGCTGCACCCGGTACGCCTTGAGCAGCGCGGGCAGGTGAGCGGGCACGCCGTCCAGTATGGATTCCCTGTCGGACTTTTCCTTTTTCTTTATTTTTTCCCAGCGGTCGCTCACCTCGTCGGCGGATGTCACCACGTCGTCGCCGAAAACGTGCGGGTGGCGGTGGATGAGCTTTGCGCCGATACCCGCCGCGACATCGTCGATGGTGAACAGGTTTTTTTCGGAGGCTATCTGGCTGTGGGCGTAGACCTGGTAGAGCAGGTCGCCGAGCTCCTCCTTCATGCCCTTGATGTCTTCTTTCTCGATGCTGTCGTAAAGCTCGTAGGCTTCCTCGATGAGATACGGCTTCAGCGTCTGGGATGTCTGCTCGCGGTCCCATGCACAGCCGTTCGGGGCGCGGAGGATGTCCGCGATCTCCATGAGACGGTACAGGGGCCTGTTCTCCTTGAAGTCCATGGCGGATTAAAACCTGAGCCTGTCCTGAGCCCCGGCCCTGACGCATGCGCCGTTCACGATCGTGTATTCCGGGTAAATTCTTTTATCGAAGGCCATCTTGTTCCACCCGGCGTCGTAGTAGCTGCTTGGCTCCTCCCTGACGGAGAACACCGTCAGGTCGATTTTCTTGTTGAGCGCGATCGCGGGCTCAAGTCCGAGCATCGTGCGGGGGGCCACCGATGCTTTTTCGGTGATGTCCTCGATGGAGAGCCCAAGGGCGAGGAACTTTGAGATTACATTGCAGAACGTCAGCGCCTTGTCGCTGTACGAGAGGCAGTGGAGGTCGGAGCTGATGGTGAAATCGGTGAATCCCCTGTCGAGCGCCGCTGCGGCGGTGTCGAACATGAAGCTTTCTTTCCCGTGGCCGACATCGAAGCGGACTCCCTCGGACTTCGCTGCGGCGACTTCGGGCCTTATTTCCCACGAAGGATTCAGGGCGCTGTTGGTCGTGTTTCTCAGGAAATGCGTGATGATGTCGCCCTCTTTCGTGTTGGCCAGGAAATCGGAGATGTTCGGCCTGCCCGATGTCGCCTGCGATTCCCCGAGATGATACATGACCGGCAGACCGAGTTCGGCGCCGAGCCTTGCCGTGGTTTCCGAAAGGAATGTCGGATATGTCCTGCTGGTGTTCGACCGGTCGATGCGGACCTTGAGGCCCCTGATGATGTCGGGATATTTTGCTGTAAGTCCGGCGGCGCCTTCCACGTCTTCGACTCCGGGATTGTTGAAGGTGAACATGTTGGTCAGCTTGATGCCGTCTTTGCGGACATTCAGAAAGCAGAACATCGGGATCTCGGATTTTTTCCAGTATGACTTGAGGAAGCTCGAGAAGGTCCCTGGTCCATAGGTCCCGGCGTCGACAAGGGCCGTCACGCCCATTTTCGGGCCGAGATAGAAGGGGTCAAGCCCCATGCCCCCGATGTGGCAGTGCATGTCGACCCAGCCCGGAGCAATGTACAATCCGGTGCAGTCGATTATTTCAGGGCTTTTTTCGCTGATAAGAGAGGAGTATCTGTCGATCATGGTCAGTGTCGTGTCGATTTCGGCAACCATCCCGGAGCGGATCAGGATGTCGCACGGCAGGTATTTTCCTTCTATATAGGCAGAGCCGTTTTTCAGTATGATGTATTCCGAAGCGGCGTCGTCGCATCCCAGAAAAAGCCCTGACCAGGACGAGGCCAGAACCGTCGATGCGGTGGCTGTGCCGCATATCTTCAGGAACCGCTTTCGTGAAACCGTGTTGTTTTGTGGCATGGCCGCCTCCCCCCTGTGATACCGGAATCATGTATCAGTGCATCCAATTCTGTTGCATCTGAATATTTTAATCAACTGTTATTTTAATGGTTTTTTATTTGGGGCATGACGCACGGCCAGGCTGTGCGTCATGCCCCAAATGATTAAATATCTTGACAGTGTTCCGAGGGGATGCCAATGATGAAAGACCTTTTCGGAGCAACCCATGGAAAAAATGTTTAAAACGCTTGATGAGTTCATCGCGGCCGTGAAGGAGATCGGCGTCAGCAAGATCGTATTCGCGCAGACAAACGAGAAGCGGGCGGTCCAGACCGGCGAGAACATGGTCGAGGTCGTGCAGTATGTCACGGTCGAGATCCTTGCATATAAAAAGCCGATGATATACAAATGCCGATTCGACACCGGCCTTGACGCCGCCAAGCTTGACGAGATGTACGGGCGACTGGTTTCGGCAGGGTTCGATGTGACCAGAAAAAGCAGGAACATAACATGAACGGCGGCCAGCCACCACTTCTCGATGTAAAAAACCTCAATGTCTCTTTCCCGCTCGAGGACGGGACCGTTTACGCGGTGCGGGACGTTTCCTTTTCGCTGGAAAAAGGAAAGACCCTGGGCCTGGTGGGCGAATCCGGATGCGGCAAATCCGTGACCGCATTTTCCCTGCTGCGCCTGCTTTCGGCTCCCGGGAGGATAGATTCCGGTTCGGTTCTGTACCGGGGCAGGGACCTCCTCTCGCTTTCAGGAGAAGAGATGCGCCGTGTGAGGGGAAAGGAAATCGCCATGATATTCCAGGAGCCCATGACCTCGCTCAATCCCGTGCTCACCATAGGCTACCAGATAGCAGAGAGCGTCATGCTCCACCTGGGCACATCGAAGGCCGAAGCAAGGGACATCGCGCTCGATCTTCTCGGACAGGTCGGGATCCCGAACCCGGCCGGGCGCTATAATTCATATCCGCATGAATTTTCGGGCGGAATGCGCCAGCGTGTCATGATCGCCATGGCGCTGGCGCCGCAGCCTGCCGTGCTCATCGCCGACGAGCCGACAACCGCCCTGGACGTGACCATACAGGCCCAGATACTTGACCTGCTGCTTGAGCTCCAGGCATCCCGTGACATGTCGTTGATCCTTATAACCCACGATCTGGGCATCGTCGCAAACCTGGCGGACGACATCGCGATCATGTACGCCGGGGAGATCGTCGAGAACGGCCCTACCGCCGATGTTTTTGAGAAGGCCGGGCATCCGTACACGAGGGGACTTTTCGACGCCATACCGAGGATGGGAGCGGCCGAGGGCAGGTTAAAGACCATTCCCGGTTCGGTGCCGACCATAAGCTCAACGCCGAAAGGGTGTCCGTTCCATCCGCGCTGTTACCTGGGGTCCGACGAGTGTCTTGCCGCGCCGGTGCAGCTGCGCGGTCATGACGCGGGCCACCGGGTCAGGTGTATCAGGTATTAGGCAATCCCCCTCATCCACTCTTTATCTCCCTATCCCCTGAAATTACACCTCTTTCATTTTTTTCTCTGTGTCCTCTGAGTCTCCGTGGCGGATCTCCCCTGTAATGACTTATTTATTTTTAACAATATTTTGCAGCGGCTTGACCATCTCCTGGGGAATCCTCTTTCGTATCTCTTTTCTGATCCGCGGGATTTTCGTCAGGAGCATCATGACGAAATTGAGCCTGCGCATCTTGTAATCTTTCTGGGGAAAGTCGTACCCGCCGTGCGTCCTGTAGTATTCATGGTCCTTCTGGAAAACGAACCTGAGCCTGCCCCACACCGCATCCCTGAATATCTTTTTTCCGCCGACGCCAAGGAACGACTGCGGCTGAATGTAGCCCGCGGCGGCGAAATCGAGGAGTTTTTTCGCCAGGCCGTCGATATGGGTGTCCACAGAAGCCGAATCCGCCTCGTCAGACACGAAGCCGGCGAGGTTAGATCTCTGCATCTCGACCATCGCCTCGCACATCTCGCGCAGCGCCGGAACCTGCCCGAGCGGGCCGGACACGAGCACGCCGAACTGCTTGTCGGGCAGCATGGGCACATGGCCGTTGTAGAAGCTGCGGTCCAGGAAGAGCTTCCAGTCCGACGAGAAGTAGCGGTCTTTGATCGTTCCCGCGAATATAATGATGTCGGCAGTCTTGACCTGCGAATCGTAGGCTTCGGCGAAATTGTCATTGTGTATGCAGATGTTGTCGAGGCCGCACCTGCAGCAGCCGCTGCATCCCGCTTTGGCCCCCATGCCGGTAATATTGATTATCTTCACCATGCCCGACATCGCCCGCGAAAAACGTTCGATCATCCTCCCGATATTGCTATTCGGGTCCGAACAGTCAGTTATGACCGCGACGATGTTGCCGCCGGGATCGAGCGGCTTTTTCACCGGGCCGGGTTTGTACTGCTTCGATTTGTAAACGATGGGGGGATAGGTCCGCGGCGCGCGGGCCCCGGTTTCGACGGCGGAGAACAACGCGGCGCCGAAGGTCTCGAGTTTCTTCCTGTTCCTGCCGCTCATCAGGTCGAACATGTCGGGGTTGAACGCGCCGACGTAGTTCATGTTCAGGTCGTCGCATATCGCGTGAAGGTAGTTGCGCGAGGTGTGGTCGAAGAAGTGGATCGACGTGACGATGACCGCGGCGTATTTGCCCTTGAAGGCGCCCTGCGCCTTTCTCTCGAAAACGAGCTCTATGAAGCGCTTGTACTGGGACGGAACGAGCAGGTAATACACCGGGGTCGCCCATATGACTGCGTCGGAGGCGCGCACCTTGCTTATGATTTCGTCAAACCTCTTTCTGTCGGATTCGATCTTCATTATCGGCGGGGATATGTTTATGGTCTCGTACCGGTGCGACGGGAATTTTTTCATGATATAATTGACATACTGCATGGTGACGCTGAGGTCGCCCTTGGGGCTCCCGTTCAATACGGTGATTTTCATGGCTCTTCCTCGGTGTGTTGTGGTTTGTGATTTTCGTCCAGATTATCATGACCTCCGGGGAAATCAACGATAATACGGTTCAGATTTCGTAGTTTCTCTGCAGATTTTTATATGAGAGAGCTTCGAGCAGGTGCTTCGGCTCGATTGAGCCGCTTGCTTCGAGGTCGGCGATGGTCCTGCTGACCCTGAGTATCTTGAAAAACGACCGGGCAGTGAGGCTCATTTTCGATATTGCGGATTCAAGTATCGTTTCTCCCCTGCGGTCGAGCCGGCAGAATCGCTTGATCTCGTGCTGGGTCATGCGGGAATTATATCGTGTCGCGCTGCCGGCGAATCGCTCCATCTGGATTGTTCTCGCCCCTGCGATCCTTGACCGCATTTTGGCGGATGATCCGGATTCGCTGTCGGCCATGAGGTCGCGGTACGGCACCCTGGCCACCGGGATTTCTATGTCTATCCTGTCGAGTATGGGGCCCGATATCTTCTTGAAGTAGCTCCTGATCGTGTGGGGCAGGCAGGTGCACGGTATTTCATCGTCGAAGAGGTATCCGCACCTGCACGGGTTGCTGGCCGCGACGAGCATGAAATCCGCCGGGAAAACCTGCGTGCCCGAGGCCCGGGCCACGGTGATCTCCCGGTCCTCGAGGGGCTGCCTGAGGGCCTGGATCACCCTGGAGTTGAACTCCACGAATTCGTCCATGAACAGTACGCCGTTGTGCGCCATCGATATCTCTCCCACGGAAGGGAACTTGCCGCCCCCGACGAGGGAAACGTCGGAGGACGTGTGGTGCGGGGCCCTGAACGGCGGCGCCATGACCAGGCCCTGGCCGGGACCGAGCCTTCCGCCTGCCGAATGGATCATGGTCGTTTCAATCGCTTCTTCCTGGGAAAGCGGCGGCAGGATCGACGTTATTCTGCGGGCGAGCATCGTCTTGCCCGAGCCGGGAGGCCCGTAAAGCAGGATGTTGTGATGCCCGGCGGCCGCTATCTCGATGCCGCGCTTGGCGCTTTCCTGGCCCCTGACGTCGTCGTAGTCGGGCCCGGTTTCCTCCCGCGAGGAGCCGGCCCTGCGCGGCCGGTACGCGTCGATTCCGCCTTCGATGGCCGCGAGGCATTCCTTTATGCTCGCGACCGGGTACACGCTCACGCCCTCGATGGCGGCAGCCTCGTCCCGGTTCTCGCGCGGCATGATGATCTTTCTGAAGCCGTTCCGGTACAGGGCGATCGCCATCGAGATCGCGCCTCTTACCGGTTTCACCGACCCGTCGAGGGACAGTTCGCCGATGATCGGCAGCGCGCCTGCGGGGCCTGAAAACTGGCCTGTGGCCGTGAGTATCGACACCGCAACCGGAAGGTCGAAGGCCGCACCTTCCTTTTTGAAGCCCGCAGGCGCGAGGTTGACCACGAAGTTCTGCGGCGGGAACTCGAATCCTGAATTCTCCACCGCGGAGCGTATGCGCTCTCGCGACTCCCGTATGGTCGAATCCGGGAGGCCGACTATCGCGAAGCCCGGGAGCCCCCTGATGATATCGACCTCGATCTCGACTATCTGGGCTTCGATGCCCGTGAGTCCGGCTGACACGGCCTTGGCAAGCATGGGATACCTCCCAATCGGTGATATGAATAATACGATCGGGGCGAGCGAATTGGTAAAAAATTTTGAGCGCCGATGTCGTGCAGCGTAAAAAAAATCGAATCCGGACATTGCATGCGGCCCTGGAAGCGGGAAATACGAGGCAGCATGCCTGATCGCCGGATATTGACAACCGCCATGATGTGGAGTATGATGGTCGGGGATTTAAAAATGGATAAATTCGTACGGACCGTTACCATATTCTTTTTCGGAGTGATTGCCGGATGCAATCCCATGTCGGAGCCGACTCCTGACGCGCTGTGTACCGGAGTTCACGACAGAAACGTCAGCGATATCTGCCACGGCAGCCATTATCTCGACCCATCGGGTTATTGCTCCGAGCCAAACTGTCACGGCTCGGACATCAGGGGAGGGAACACCGGCGGTCCCTCGTGCTATTCGTGCCACGGCGATTACTGGAACGTCAGGACCCTGCATTCAAAGAAAATTTTCGGCGTCAAGCACTGGCGCGACCTGTGCACCTCGACCGATTTTGTCGTGATGTGCGGTTCCGACTACTGCCACACCGCGGCCCTCACCGGAAGCAATGGATACATGAAGAGCCCGGGATGCAACTCCTGTCACGGCATTCCGACCGCCGACGGCGGCAACTGCGAGATATCCGGGGCGCATACCCGATCGATGGACGGGGCCCGTCATCATTCAGACGTGTGCGCGACTATAGAGACGTGCAAGACGACCGACTGTCACGGAGTCAGTCTCGAGGGCGGCACGACCGGGGCGTTCCCCGCCCGCAGATGCACCGTCTGCCATGAGCACACTCCCACGCATGCGGGATGCGATGATTGAGAGTCGATATGGTTAAAGGCGCGATAGGCATATCGGTGACGATCGCAATGTTGTTTGCCTTTATACCGTTTCAGGGCTGCGCAGTCACCAACAAGAAGGCGTCGGAATATTCCTTCGGCGAGGAGTGCGCCCACTGCCACGGAGAAAAGCTCGAGGGCAACAAAAACACTAAGAAGATCTGCGGCGGGTGCCACGACCTGGCTCCCCTGCCGGTCGAAAACATGAAGAGCGAAAAGATGAGGGCCGTCGTTCTTTCAGAGCCCCATGTTCACAAAGCGAGGAATATGTTTACAAACACGCCGTCGTGTTTTCTGTGCCACAGGCAGACTGATTTTTAAGGATGGAGACGATGAGAAAAATATTGAGCAGCATGATCATCTTCTCGGCGCTCTCGACGGCCGCATATTCCCGCGGCGCGGTTCCCTATATCTTTCATCTGCCGACGGCCGAAACATACGGCAAGAGAATCCTTCTGTTCGACGTAGGCCACCGGTATTTCGACCCGGTCAAGCATTACACCAACGTCAATATATCGGCAGGGTACGGGATCATCGATTCGCTCGACATCGACATCGGATTTTCCTTCAAGAACAATGACCTGGTGTACAGCCTGAAATATACCCCCCTTCGCGACGACACTGACCAGAACGGGGCTCTTTCCGTTTCTATCATGGCCGGGGGCGGATACAAGGTCGACACCGAGAAACTCATTCCCGACAGCGATCAGCCGTCGTTTTTCACCGGGCTGATCATGCAGAGGCATTTCTTCAAGAACAGGATGAGCATCGGCCTTGTCCCCCTGTTCGCCTGGAACACGAACTTCTACGAAATCGAAAGCTCCTACGATTTTTCGCTCGGCCTGGGATCGTTCGTGGAAGTCTACTTCGTCGACCGGTTCTCGGTGTGCGCCGAGGTCGCGATGAATTTTTACGGCTTCGCCTTCAAGTACATGAACTACAATGTCGGATTCAAATACGCGGGATACCGTCACACCTTTTCGTTGTGGATCAGCAACTCTTCGGGATACTCGCCCGTGGAATACCTCGCGGGCAGCACGACCCTCGAACCGCGGGTGAGTTTCGCTGCGACGAGGGAATTCGACCTGTAGGCATGATTTTTCATTCCTGCGCCAGCCCGCAAAGCGATAAATATCTTGACACAACCCTCATATCGAATGCCTTCTTTGAATCCGATGGATTTCGGCGGAATAAAAATCGAATCCCCCCTGTTTCTCGCGCCTATCGCGGGCTACACCGATTCACCCTTCAGGAGGGTCGCCCGGGCGCACGGCGCGGGCCTGGTCGTGACCGAGCTGGTCAGCGCCGTGGGGCTCGTCAGGCGGGGCAAAAAGACGCTGGAGCTGCTGCGCTTTGACGATTCGGAGCGGCCCCTGGGCATACAGCTTTTCGGCAACGATCCCGCGGTGATGGGCGATGCCGCCGCGTCCGCAGGGCGATACGGGCCGGAATTCATCGACATCAACCTGGGATGCCCGGCCCGAAAGGTGTGCAACACCGGGTCCGGGGCCGCGCTGCTGCGTACGCCGGAGCTGGTTTACGCCATCGTCCGCAGCGTCAGGGCGGGCACGTCGCTGCCGGTCACTGCCAAGATCAGGCTGGGCTGGGACTCGGGCTCGATGAATTACGCCGAAACGGTCGCAGCAGTGAGGGAGGGCGGCGCGTCGGCGATTTTCGTGCACGGCAGGACCAGGGAGCAGAAATACGGCGGCATGGCGGACTGGAACGCAATCGCCGAGATCAACGCCATGGCGGGGATCCCGGTCGCCGGCAACGGGGACATACGCTCTTTCGGGGAGGCGCATGCGCGGATGAAAGAGTCCGGATGCGCCGCCGTCATGATCGGGCGCGGGGCCCTGGGCAATCCGTGGATTTTTTCGGGAAAGGAGCCCTCGATAGGTGAGATTATATCGCAGATATCCGGGCACTGCGAGCTTATGGAACAGTTCTACGGCAGCTACGGCGTCGTGCTCATGCGCAAACACCTGACCGCATATATCCACGGCATGAAGAACGCGTCCCACGTGAGGTCGCGCCTGGTCCACGCCGTATCCAGAAGCGAAGTAATGTCGGTGCTGGCGGAGCTGCACGAATAGTTGCGCCATTCAGGTGACGTTTTCTTCGGCAAGTCTATTGACAATGCCAATGCGGGATGATACAAGTAACATGACCGACGCTCGTGGAGGAATCGCGGCTTATGCTCAGGGAGCTCGCCAATATCCAGCAGAAAGACAGGACCCGTTTCAGGCGCTGGTTCGAGGACGACTTCTTCGACCTGATCGTCTGGTATGACCAGAAAAAGAAGATAGTCGGGTTCCAGCTCTGCTATGACCGTTTCGGCAAGGAGCACGCCCTGACCTGGCACATCAACCGGGGCTTCAGCCACGACAGGATCAGCACCGGCTTCGACGAGTACCATACCCTGGGCGCACCCGTGCTTCAGCCGGACGGGGCCTTCCCGCTGTCGGATGTCATGGAGCGTTTCAGGCTCTCATCCGCGGACCTCGACGGCGAGATCGTCGAGCTCGTATCAGGGAAACTCGATGAATACGGGAGGACCGGCGGGGAATGAACAGGCTGCGGAAACAGGTCGAATTCATCGTCGAGATCGACAAGCTCAAAAAAATACTGCGCAAGTCCTACCTCACCGACGGATCCCGCTTCGAGAACGACGCAGAGCACTCGTGGTATTTCGCGGTCATCGCCGCGATTTTAGCGGAGCATGCTGCGGACGAAATCGACGTGAACAGGGTGATGAAAATGGCGCTCATCCACGACATCGTCGAGATCGACGCCGGAGATGTCATCATGTACGACGAGACCGCGCGCCTCAAACAGGCCGAAAAGGAGGAAAAGGCCGCGGCCCGGATATTCGGGCTGCTGCCTCCGGGTCAGGCCGGGGAATACGAGGCGCTCTGGCGTGAATTCGAAAAGGGCGAGACCCCCGACGCGCGGTACGCGAGGGCCATGGACCGGTTTTCGGCGATCATCCTCAACTACGCCACGAAGGGCAGGGCGTGGCGCGAGCACGGGATCGAAATGTCGCAGGTCAAGAGACTCAATCGGGATGTCATCGAGGGAGCCGCGCCCGCACTGTGGAGCCTCGTCGAGGAAATGATCGACGAGACCTTCGGATGATCAGATCAAAATCCGCATAATGCGCCGTCATTAAGGCCGCCGCGGAATCTCCTTCTTTAATAAATGAGGACAACCTGATGCTCGATGAACTTTACAGCGAATTGCTTCGCAGCCTTACTGCTTCCCGCCTGAAAGAAATAAGCATCGCGGTCATTGACGGCTACAGGAATAAAGACCATGCGTACCTGAAAAGGCTGGCGCGGTCCATCGGCCTGGACACGTCGCACGAGGACGCAGGCAGGCTGTTCGGGAGGATCATCCAGGTCTTTCACCCCGACAAGATCAATAAAATCATCAGGGATATCGAGGAGCATTACAGGAATGCCGATGCCGGCGCGCTGAGGCGCATGAAGGAGCTGTATCTCTCGAATTCATTCAGGGAACTGCGGTCAGCGGCCGAAACCCCGGCCCGTGACTATGACCATGTCTTCGAAGAGGACGAATACGGTTACGGCGAAGACGATTTCGGATACGATGAGGAGACGGCCGGCGATGATGATTATGACTCGGGCGGAGAATACCCGGAAGAGGAAGATGTCGGCGCAGACGAGGTTGAGGCCGGAATCGACGGCGAATATTCTTTCATCGATGCGGTCACTCACCATTTTGTCGGAAACCTCGATTACCGCCTGACCGCCGAGGACCTGATGAATCTCGACGGCGAGCTGGACCTGTCGGGCTGCGACATCGACGATCTCGCGGGCGTGGAATACTGCATCCATGTTTCGGCCCTGAACCTGTCGGGGAACAACATAATGAAAATCGGCGCGCTCGGGCGGCTGGCAAACCTCGATTCGCTGTTTATTTCGGAAAACCGGATAGAGGACATTTCCGGACTCAGGGGCCTTTCCGGGCTCAGGGAGCTGGACATATCCTTCAACCGTGTCGAGGACATATCGCCGCTTCTCGGGCTCGGGTCCCTGGAATACCTGAACATCGTAAATAATCCCGTAAGGGACAAAAAAATCATTGATGAACTTATCGCAAGGGGAGTAATGGTGATCTATTGATCCAGGGAGAGACCGTTCTCGGTCAGGTCCCGTCATGGACTGTGTAAAGGAGAGACCGGATGATGAACATCATGTCTTTTACGGCAAGGGCGCTGCTTCTGATCATTCTGGCGGCGAACACAGGCTGCGATTACGGAGCCGACAGGCTGCCCGGATCATGGAAGAGCGTTTCGGTGAAGAATCCCAGCCCGTTTTTCAAGAACGCGCTTGCGGAATACAAGGAGGGGGCGATCACCCTGGACCTGTATCCCGACAAAAGGTTTATCTGGGCTGACTCGCTGCAGAACATGCAGCTCAAGGGGTCCTTCGAGGTAAAAGGGGACAAAATTCTCCTTACGCTGAATAAGGACGATGAGAAGATCGCTCTTGGATTTTCTGCGGGCAAAAAGAAGCTAATCATCAGGACCGACGATTATTTTACCTTCACGTTCGTCAGGGACGACCGGCATTAGAGGCCTGAACCTGTCTTACCGCAGCCTCTTTTTCCTCGATATAACCTGCGATTATTTTCAGGCAGGCCTCGACCGCTTCAGGTTCGATATGGTCCGCGGTGTCGGCCGCCGTGTGATAGACCATGTTGCGGCGCACGACCGTAGTCGGCAGCCCGATGATGGTCGTTGACCGTAACCCGGCGCGCGCGCTCTCTGCGGCATCGGTCCCGCCGCCCCCGAACACCATGCGGAAGGGCCTGACCCGAATCCCCAGCCCCGAGGCGATGCGCACGATGTCGTCCGCCATCTCCCGCGAAAGCTTTTGCGAGCCGTTGATGTCGCTTTCGAGCACCTGCAGCTCCGCAAGGTTGTAAATGCTGTCGATGTTCAGGTGGTACGCCGGGATGCGGCGGAGCCCGTCGGCCTGCGCGCCGAAATAAGCGGCCGCGCCCCGGAGCCCGGCCTCTTCGCCGTCGAAACTCGCGATGATTATCCGCGTGTGCCTGAGAGAAGACGGCGCCTTTCTTCTTGTTCGCGCGATTCTTTCGCCGAGCAGGACTACCATTGCCGAAGCTATCATGTTGTCGCCCGCGCCCGGGGTGCCCCGCGATGTGTCGACCCCCATGAAATACAGGCCCGTTATGGGAAGGCCGCTGGCTGCCGCGATGATCGACCACAGGGGCGCCGCGGCTGAAGCAGTCAGGGAGAGATACAGCAGAAGCCCCGCCTCGAAGATAAAATATAAATACGGCACCGTGATGGTGATCGCGAG
>JAKLIV010000091.1 GCA_022709405.1 Spirochaetota bacterium | reverse complement strand
GTGCTGTCGATGATAACCGGGAGGACCGTTTGCCTCATGCTGAGCAGGATGAAGGGTATAGATAAAATGGTCTTCATGGGCCTCACTCCGAACCTGAGGCTGGTGAATGTTCTGGACAGATACAGATTCGCTTACCGTATGCTTGATAATTCCTTCAATCCCTCGCCCGAACTGCTGAAGGTCCACGACGCGTTTCTCGAGAAAAAAGGAGCCGAACTCGTACACAAGGACTATCCGTTCTTTCTGAAAAGCGCTTTCCCGGGCTCGATGAAACCGGCCGACTGCGGGCAGAAGACATCGAAGAGGATCGAAAAAATACTGCCCCCGGGGCTCGATTTCAACTTCCGCGGCGATGCGTTCCTTTTCTTCATGGCATTCGGCAAGCTGACCGTCCTGCCTCCACTGGTCATCATGATGCTTCTGACTTTCGGTCTGGGCGCATTGACCAATAAGAAGCTGGGCTTCTTCAGCAGGAAGAAATATGAAGAAATCGACAGGTTTCTGAAGCTCAATGGCAACACCATGGTTGAGCGGCGTAAAAGCGACAGAAGAGTGGTTGACAAGAAACCGGTCGACATCGAACACTTAGTCGAAAGAAGAAAAAGCGACCGTCGCATGGCCACGCTGGACAATTAATCCGGATGCTTTCGTCCCGGCGAAAAACCGGGATTACCGGTTCATATCCGGTTGATTATGAGTACGTGAAAGAGGAGTCTATGAAAAAAAGTTTCGCGAAATCGTTCATCCTGATCGTCGCGCTTGTTCTGATACACCAGCTCATGCAGCATGAGACCAGGGCCTGCAACGTCGCGGTCGTCACGGCGGAAGCCTCGGCCACCGGCAGGCCTTTCATATGGAAGAACCGCGATCATGCCAACAGCTATAAAATTGAGGTGAAATATTTTCCCTCGAAGAGTGGTTTTGAGAGTGTCGGCGGCAGCATGCGCGTCATGGGCGAGACCACCTGGGGCAGCGGGGTCGCAGTCTGTACCGGGGGCGCCAACGAGTCCGGTTTCGCGATTGCCAATACGACCTGTGTAGATGGCGATAATGATCCTTTTGACCTAAATAATGTCAATACCGAACTCATGGAAGTCTCCCTCGAGGAGTGCAAAACCCTGGCTGAATTCGAAGAGATCGCGTCGGAGTTCACCGATCGCTGGACTGATAAAAATATATCAGGCATATTTGCTGTAATCGATGCGCAGGACGGAGCGGCATTATATGAAATGTGGACCAATGGCAACGGCAACGACATCATGTACCGCAAGTTCGACGCCCATACCGGGAATGTGACCGATGAAAACGGCAGTCCTTTCTCGGATATAAGATATACCCAGACTGTCGGTTTCAACAACCGCACCAACAGCAATCACACCGACGGATGGATCGATATCTGGACAGACACACCCAGGGAACTGCGCGCACGTCAGCTTATGACCGAAATGCTTGCCAACGACGAACTGTCTCCCCGAAACATGATGCGTGAAGTGGCCAAAGATGTTTGCGGCGGGAATCCTGCTGATTATTGCTCAACAGAAACAAAAGTCATGAATTCATGGGATGGCGATAATTCCGATAATGACAGCTATCTTAACCCCAACCGTGATGGACAAATGTACACCCGGTATTGCATCAGCCGTTACCAGACCAATATGGGGCTTGTCGTTGAGGGCGCATCGAGTCCGGATGAGGCGAACCTTACAACCATGTGGGTTTCCCTTGGAGAACCTTCTTTGAGCGTTTTTGTCCCATTTTTCCCTGCAGCACAAAGTATATCTAAATATGCAACCGATGATACTCATGAAAAAAGGGTCAGCAATACGAGTTCGAGCGACCAATATTATTGGAATGGAACATGGAGTTCTTCAGACAATGGCGAAACGTCCTTTATTAATCTACTTTTCGATTGTGTAGGGACAAACCCTTTCGGCAGCAGTCATCCATTGTATAATACTTACAGAAATATCGAACTCTACAAAAATAACGGCTCAGGCGCTTTTTTCTGGGATACCCAGGACAGGAATAATGGCGGAACCTACCTGCTGGTATATACGAAAATGGACACGACCATCGATTATCCCCGCCTGATGAACCTGCAGACATGGACGCTTCCCCTGGAAGACAATGTATTTGACCGTACTGATGAATATATTTCGCTGCTGAAATCGAATCCGGATCTCATTTCCTCCGAGGATCTGGCCGACTTTTCGAACTACTGTAACCAATACATGTATCAGAACTACTCGCACCAAACCGATGATTACGTGCTATGGGACAGGCCGCTTCCCGACAACGGGCTCGCTCCGGAGATCAGCTCGGTCAATACCGGCGATGGCGCCGGTTTCCCGCTGACAGGAAGCATATCGGTGCAGTTCAGCGAACCAATTGATGAGAGTTCCATTAATGAAGACACCTTTACTGTCCGGATCGGGTCAAGCAGGGTGGCCGGCGATGTCGCCTATGATTCAGGTACACGCACCGCGACCTTCTATCCTTCGAGCCCCCTGGCCTGCGGCAGCACCTATACCGCGATACTGACGGACGACATCGAAGACCTGTCGGGCAGGTCCCTGGAAGGCAGTTATTCATGGACCTTCAATACTGTCGCCTGTGGAAGCATCGATCCAGATCCTGAAGACCCGGAAGATCCTGATAATCCGGTAATGAGATCATCGAGCTCAGGCGGCGGTGACGGTTGCGGTTCGGCTGCTGAGGCCTCGACCATGGCGGGCGGCACAAGACCGATCCTGCCCGGAGTAATGAGCCTGATGGTGACCATGCTGTTACCGCTCTCGCTCATGACGCTGCACCGGAGGGCTCGCAGAAGAGACCGCAGGTAATTGACAATAACGGGGATTGCCATGACGGCCCGCTCCATGAAAAGGAGCGGGCCGTCATTTCATATGCTTGACCCGTAACGGCGGAACGAGTTCTCGAATAGTCGGCGGTACATAAAAATGAAGACTAACCTCAAACAGAAATTTGCGAAATCCTTCATCCTGATCGTCGCGCTTGTCATCATAATCCAGTTCATGCAGCACGAAACCAGGGCCTGCAATGTCGCGGTTGTGACGGCCGAAGCTTCGGCCACCGGGCGGCCCTTTCTCTGGAAAAACAGGGACCACGCCGAGAGCTACAAGCAGGAGGTGAAATACTATCCTGAAGTGATCTCCGGGGTGGGGGGAAGCCTGAGGCTCCTGGGTGAAACCACTTACAACAGCGGGGTGGCGGTGTGCACCGGCGGAGCCAACGAGTCGGGCTTTGCAATCGCGAACACCACCTGCTATGAATCAGTGACACTTGAGATGAGCAACGTGAACACCGAACTCATGGAAGTAGCCCTGGAAGAGTGCAGGACCCTCGCCGATTTCGAACAGATCGCCGGAGAATTCACCGATCGGTGGGGCACCGGCAGCAACATTTCCGGGATTTTCGCCGTAATAGACGCTCATAACGGCGCAGCCATATATGAAATGTGGACAGACGGAAACGGCAATGACATCATATACCGCAAGTTTGACGCCCATACCGGCAATGTGACCGATGAAAACGGCAGCCCGTTCTCGGATATAAGATATACCCAGACTGTCGGTTTCAACAACCGCACCAACAGCAATCACACCGATGGATGGATCGATATCTGGACCGACACCCCGAGGGAGCTGCGTGCGCGCCAGCTCATGACCGAAATGCTTGCGAACTCGGAGCTGTCGCCGCGCAATTTTATGCGCCAGGTGTCAAAGGACGTGTGCGGCGGCGACCCGGCCGACTACTGCACGACGGAAAGCAAGGTGATGAGCTCGTGGGATGACGAAGAGGACAGCTACGACAATCCGAACCGCGACGGCGAGATGTACACCCGCTATTGCATCAGCCGCTACCAGACCACCATGGGGCTTGTCGTCGAGGGGGCGGCAAATCCGGATGAAGCGAACCTTACCACTATGTGGGTATCGCTCGGCGAGCCTTCATTGAGCGTGTTCGTACCCTTTTTCCCGGCCGCAGGAGAGGCGTCGTTATACGCATGGCATGACGAGCATCAATACAGCGATGACAGGAACCGTTACTATTGGGATGGAACCTGGGAATCCTACGACAACGGAGATAATTCGTTTCTTAACCTTCTTTTCGACTGTGTCGAGTCGAACCCGTTCGGCACGGCCCATCCCCTGTATAATACATATAATGCGATCGAACTATACAAGAATAACGGCACAGGAGCTTTCACCGATACCCAGGACAGAAATGACGGGGAATATTATGGATGGTTTACATATAAGATGGACACCACCATCAATTATCCCCGCCTGATGAGCCTTCAGGACTGGACGCTTCCGCTGGAAGACAATGTGTTCGACCGCACCGACGAATTCCTGACGCTCCTCAGGGCCAATCAGTCGCTTATTTCCGACGAAGAGCTGGCGGGATTTTCGGATTACTGCAACGAGTACGTGTACCGGAATTATTCGCACCAGTCCGATTCACACTATATCTGGGACAGGGACCTGCCCGACAACGGCCTTGCTCCTGCTGTGACTTCGGTGTATCCGTCAGATGGAGCAACCGGCGTACCGGTCTCGGCCGCCATTACCGCGCGGTTCAGCGAGGCAATGGACGAAAGCACGATCGATGAGTTGACCTTCGGTCTCTTTATCGGCGGCTCGAGGGTTAACGGGGACGTCCAGTATGACGCCGTGGCCCTGACCGCGACATTTTATCCCGACAGTTCCCTTCAACCAGGGACATTATATACCGTGACTTTGACCGATGATATCAGAGATCTGGCGGGCAACACGTTGTCCGCGGATTATTCATGGCACTTTACCGCCGGCAGCGGATCAACGGACGAAGTCAATCCCACCGTGAGCTCGGTGCATCCGACAGACGGGAGCGGCGGTTTTTCGATATCGGGAGCCGTCACCGCGCGGTTCAGCGAAGCCATGGATGAAAGCACGATCGACAACACGACATTCCGTCTTATGGTCGGCGCAACCGAGGTAAACGGTTTCGTCTACTATGACACGGATGACCATGTCGCGACATTCTATCCCGACAGCGATCTTCTTTTCAGTACGACATATACTGCAGTGCTTTCGACCGGCATGACCGATGAAGCCGGAAACTCACTGGCGGAGGAGTACTCATGGGATTTCACCACTGAAAGCGAGCCGCTGGATGAAACAGCCCCCACCGTAAGCTCGACCTATCCGGTGAACGGGAGCGCCGGATTCTCCATTTCTGGGGTCATCACCGCACAGTTCAGCGAGCCGATGGATGAAGAAACGATCGATGAGGATACGTTCGAACTGTTCAGGGGCGCAGCGCAGATTTCGGGAACGGTCACATACAATCCGCCGACGCGCACCGCGACGTTTAATCCCGACGACGATCTCGACGATCTGATGCTTTACACTGTCAGGCTCTCGACCGGGATGACCGATGAGGCCGGGAACGGCCTTGCAGCCGAATACTCGTGGACCTTCACCTCGGGATCGGCTTCGGACGACAATCCTCCGGATGTGGCCTCGGTATTTCCCGCCGATGGTGCGGCCGAAGTCCCGGTGAACACGACGATAGCCGCGCAGTTCACCGAAGCCATGGATGAAGATACGATCAATATAAATACTTTTAAACTGTTCAGGGGGACCGCGCAGGTTTCGGGAACGGTCACCTATGATGCATCAAGTCACAGCGCTGCATTTGACCCGGTCGCCAATCTCGCAGCCGGCGCTGTCTATACCGCGTCGCTTTCGACAGGCGTGACCGACGCGACGGGCGACGCCATGGAGGCCGTGTATTCCTGGACGTTCACCACCGCGACCGCCCAGCCCGATTTCACCGCTCCGACCGTGCGCTCGATCTATCCTGCCGACAACAGCACGGGATTTTCCGTGTCCGGGGTCATCACCGCGCGTTTCAGCGAACCGATGGACCAGAGCTCAATCGATGAATTGACCTTCGGCCTGTTTGTCGGTGCGGTCCGCGTCGAAGGCTATGTCGATTATGATGCGGAGAATTACATCGCGACATTCTATCCCGACAATGATCTTGAATACAATACTGCGTACACCGTAACCCTCACCGACGATATACGCGACGCGGCAGGCAATCGGCTGGCAGGCAATTATTCGTGGGACTTCGCCACTGCGGCCGAACCGTCCGGCGATGCGCCGAGAGTGCAGTGGGTCTTCCCTGCTGACGCGAGCACCGATTTTCCAATCTGGAAAAACCTTGCAGTAAGGTTCAGCAAACCCATGAACGCGGATTCGATCCATGAGGGAACATTCGTTTTGTTCAGGGGGAGTACGAGAATATCCGGTTCTGTCGCGTACAATGCGGCCACGCACACCGCCACCTTCGATCCAGACAGGAACCTCTCTACCGGGACCGAATATACGGTCGATCTTTCAACCAGCATAACCGACGAAGAGAGCAACCGTATTACCGGCGATGATTCCTGGAGTTTCAGCACCGAAGTGGGAGATCCTTTCGGCCGGACGAAAAAATCTGACGGCGGCGACGGATGCAGTTCGATTGCCGAGGCCTCCACGCCGTCCGGCGGCGCAGGGCCGGTAGCACCGGGACTCATGAGCCTGGCTGTCACGATGCTCTTCCCGCTTTCGCTCATGATGCTGCACCGCCGTATCCGAAGGATGAACCGCGAATAAGGCGGAATGTATGAACCGGTTCACGGCCCGTTACACGAACGCGGACGGGCCTTTGCTTTATTGCTGTTCCCGCAGTTGCGGGAATCCCGAATTGAGGATATCGTTCCGATGATCGACAGGATTAATGCCTATTTCCATTTTCACAACAATCACCTCAGGCCCTCGGCTTACGTGAAGGAGCTCCAGGACCGCAAGCTGAGAAAGATGATCGAGCACGCATACGGGACCTCGGGCTTTTACCGCGACCTGATGGAGCGCGCCGGGGTCCGGCCCGGCGAAATTTCAACCGTGAGCGACCTGCGCCGGATGCCGACCGTGACCAAGGACGATATCCAGGTGAACTTCAATTCGATCATATCGAGAAAATACGACCCGGAAAAATGCATAGTCCGCACCACGTCGGGCTCTTCCGGAAAGATGCTCAGGGTGATATGGGACGATTTCAATTTTCTGTCGAGGCTTCTCCTGTATTACCGGGCGTTCGCCATGATCGGGTACACGCCGTTCAAAAAGCTCGTGTATTTTCTTCCGGTCGTCGAAGATGCGGGATTCACGTTCGGCCTGTTCAGGCAGAAGGGGTTGACGCTTGACCGTCCCTTCGAAGAGGTGAGGGAGTTTCTGCTGAAATATCGCCCGCATATCCTTTCGATATATCCGTCATACGCGGCCGACCTCGCCGCTTTCCTGAGCGACGACGACGTGAAAAAGATCGGCCTGCAGGCAATTTCGCTCAACTCCGAGATGATCCTGTCAAACGACCGTTCGCTCATCGAAGAGAAATACCGGTGCCCGGCGTACGAGGAATACTCGTGCGTGGAGGCCGGCGTGATCGCCGGCATGTGCCGCTGCAAGGGGATGCACGTGTTCAGCGACAATGTCGTGGTTGAAATCCTTGATTCAGCCGGGAACCCGGCAGGGCCCGGCGAGCGCGGCGAGGTCGTGCTCACGGCGTTGAACAGTTTCGCGATGCCGCTCATACGATACAGGATCGGCGACATATCGTCGCTGTCGGGCGAAACCTGCCCGTGCGGAAGCGGCATGCCTCTTCTGGGCAGGATTGAGGGAAGGAAGGACGATTTCTTCCTCCTCGAAGGGGACAGGCGCGTGCCGGCATGGATGATCTACGAGGCTATCGAACGGCCCCTCCACGGATATGGAGACGAGAGCCTCGTCCTGTCGGATTTTTACCTGGTGCAGCGCGGGCGTGACCGCGCGGATTTTTACTTCGTGAAAGGCCCCAATTTCAGCCGGGATTACGTGAATGACATGATGGTCCGCAGCAGGGACCTGTTCGGCCCGGGCTTCACCCTGAAGGTGACCGAGCTCGACGATATAGATAGGGTCAAGGCCGTGAAGCGCAAATACATCCACAGCGAGATCAACTGAGAGGAAGGCGCGGTGAGTACGGACAACAGAGCAATTATCGCGGTCAAGAGGATTGCCCCCTGGGTCGCGGCTGCGGCAATCCTGTGGTTTCTCTTCTCGCGCATCGATCGCGGCCTTTTCATCGATTCCCTTGCGCGCGCCGAGCTTTCGATCTATATTCCGCTTGCGGTCGTTTTCGTGCTGGTGTGGTTTTTCATCGAAACGTACAATCTGCACAGCCTGTACCGGTTTTTCGGGCATCCCGTGAATTTTTCAACGATGCTCAAGGTGCGGGGCGCGACTTTTTTACTGATGATCGTGAACTACGGTCTGGGCGCGGGCGGCATCGCCGTGTACATGAAAAAATTCAGGGGCGTGCCGTTCCTGCGTTCGAGCGGCATGCTGTTCTTCTACATGGTAGTCGAGAGCGCGGGCATTGCGCTGCTTGCCGTGGCCGGCTACGTCCTCGCCGGGGGATCGGGGATTCAGGACTGGATACTGTACCTCAGCATGGGCCTTTTTCTTTTTTATAATTCCGAGCTCGTTTTTTTGAGATACATGCCTCCTGTCGGATTCCTGAAAAAATTTCTCAGGAGCAGCTTCGTCGCTCCGGTAAGGGAAAGCACCGCCCGGATATATTCGGGGATATTTTTCCAGAGGATCGGGTATTTTCTGACCTTCGTGGTGTTCTTTTATTTCGGCGTGCAGGCCTTTCACATGCAGATTCCTTTTCTGACGCTGACGGCCCTGGTCCCGATAATATTTTTTGTGGGCAATCTTCCCATCACGCCGTTCGGACTGGGGACGATACAGGCTGCGATGCTGTTTTTTTTCAGGACATACAGCAGCGAGGAGAACATTCTGGCCCTGAGCATTCTCTATACTGCCTCGCTGCTTTTTCTGCGCGCCCTTATCGGGCTGTACTACCTGAAAAAAATCACGGATGAAGTCCCTGACCTGGCCGGCGAGATCGCCCGAGAGAAGGAGCTTCTGTCCAGGGAAAGCGCGGGAGCCTGACCGGGGAATGGGCCGCATGAAAATTAACTTGATACATATGTTATGTGCAACAGGCGGTTTCGCGGGAAAAGCCCGGCTTGCGGCGTTCGCCGGCATGATGATGGCAGCGTTCCCGCCTTTTGAATCCGCCAACGCGGCCCAGCCTTACGAGACGATATCGCGCGAGCCGATGAAATATTTCGTGAAGCAGGGCCCGGCCCAGTGCGGCCCGGCGTCTTTTTACATCATATTCAAATACTACGGAGACAATCTCAGGCGCTATCCCTTTTTTTATGACCGCGAGGGATCGCCCGTCGACCTGGGCGCTGGAACCGGCAAGGCCGCTGACGGGATCGATACCGTTAGCGGGGACGACCCGGTCGCGGTCTGGATCAAGGGAAGCGACTCCTCAACCGGATGGAAAAAACTCGTTGCAGCGGTGCAGGGATTATGCCATAAAAACGATCGGGGGATGAGGACCAGGTATTACGAGGTCGTAGACTCATACGACGAGGTGACCGGGACGGATTCAAGAGGCCGGGACGTGAGAAAGATCAATTTTCTCGAGCGCGTCGTCCCGGAGTTCCTGGAAAAAAACAGGCCGGTCATAATCCATCTCAGGCGAAGATGGCCCTTTCCCGGGCATTACGTGGTCGTCATCGGCTTCGACGCCGCATCGGGAAAGGTTTATTACATGGACCCGAACGGCGCTGGTCCCGTCGATTCAGTTTCGTTCAACGATTTTGTCGATGAATTCTGGTACAGAGGCAACGCTCCTCCCCTGTGGGGAAAGGCCCGTTGGAGCGGGAAATGGCTGGGATTCTACCGGATCGGGGACGGCAGTATCCCCGGCGCGCCCGAAAAATGAAAGCCGCGAATATCGGCTAACGGAGGTTTGTCATGCTCCCTGCGATCAAAAGAACCGTGTTATCAGTATTTTTTATTATAGCCGCAATCATCTCCGGGTGTGACGGAAATATCGATGCGCCGGACGATAATCCCGCGGAGCCCGGCTTCTGGTCGCTGGGAGGCGATGTTGAGGCCGGCAGCGCCGGCATTTCGGGAGTAAAGATGAGCATCTCCCGGGGCGGAACTGATGTTGCGATCGTCCTGACCGGGGCGCAGGGACAGTACCGGGCCGAGAATCTCGCTCCTGACACATATACGGTCAGGCCTTCGAAGCAAGGCTTCACCTTCAGTCCCGAATCAATCGAAGTAATCGTTTCCAGCGCCGATAGAAACAATATCGATTTCGCCGCGACCGCCGATCCGGAGCCGTTGTGGGCGCTGGGCGGCTCCGTAACATGCGGCGGCGACGGACTTATGGGCGTAAGCGTGAGCATTTCGCTTGACGATTCGGTTGTCGCGGTCGCGCAGACTGGAGCGGACGGGCGGTATCAGGCGAACAATCTTGCAGAAGGAACATATACGGTCGTTCCTCTGAAAGAAGGATATACCTTTAAACCTGAATCGATCGAAGTTGCGATTTCGGGAGCCGACAGCGATGATAACGGTTTCATCGCGACCGCTGATCCCGGAACCGTGGACCCGCCGGTTGATCCTGACCTCAGGGCCCTGGGCGGTGCGGTCACTTTCGGGGGCATCGGGCTCCCCGGAGTGAGCCTGATGATTACGCTGAACGATTCGGTCGCCGCGGTCGTATTGACCGACGAAGATGGAGTATATCGGGCGGACAATCTCGAAGAGGGAGCGTATATCGTCACGCCATCGAAGGAAGGTTACACGTTTGATCCCGGATTCTGGAACGTGAACCTGTTAGGGGCCGACAATATGGCCATGGATTTCACGGCGGCCGCCGATCCCGAACCGGTATGGTCCCTGGGCGGGACGATAACCTGCGGCGGAGAAGCGCTTTCGGGAGTGAGCGTGAGTATATCGCTTGACGGTTCGGTGGCTTCGATCGCCCTGACCGGCGCTGACGGGCGGTATGAGGCGGATAATCTCTATAATGGAACCTATACGGTCGCTCCCTCCGGAGAAGGATACACGTTTAACCCTGCATCCAGGTCAGTTCATATCTCAGGCTCCGACAGAGATGACATCGATTTTACGGCGGCCGCGGATCCCGAGCCGGTATGGTCCCTGGGAGGGACGATCACCAGCGGCGGCGCGGCGTTATCGGGCGTGAGCGTGAGCGTTTCGCTCGGCGGCGACCTTGTCGCGAGCGTCCAGACCGATTCGCAGGGAGAATACCGTGCCGAGAACCTGGCTGCGGGGACCTACACGGTCACGCCGTCGAGGAGCGGGTATGAATTTACTCCTTCTTCACTGACGGTGACAATTTCCGGTTCAGACAGCGAGGATAACGGTTTTACCGCTGCGGCCGTTTCAGGCGGCGGCGCCGTGAAACTGATATTCGTGGGCGACATCAACTACGCTCATTTCGTCGAGGAAGTGATTCAGGACCCGGCAATAGGCAACGGGGATTACAGGTATCCTTTACTTCAGGTAGCCGATTACCTGAAGAGCGCTGACATCACCTTCGGCAACCTGGAGAGCATGATATCGGACCAGGGTGAAGACACCAAGGACTGGCTGACTGAGTTGGGATACGGTTTATCGCTCAGGGCCGCTCCGGGGTCAATAGACGGCTTGCAGTATGCGGGTTTCGACATCCTGAATCTTGCGAACAACCACACCGGCGATTTCGATTTCGAGGCAATGGAAGACTGCGTGAGCAGGCTCGATGCGGCCGGGATCGACCATGTCGGTGTTGGTGAAAACTACGCGGCAGCCCATGCGCCGGTGATCAGGGAAGTTAATGGAACGAGGATCGCTTTTCTCGGATATTCAAATGTGCCCATGTACGCCGACGTTACCGGCACCACCAAATCGTGCAAATGGATCGCCCGGGGTGAAGAGACTGGAGAAGACGACCGCTGGGGCCTTGCCTGGGCGAGCGATTACAGGTTTGCAAAATACGGGGATTTCAGCGACATGCAAAACGACATCAGAAACGCCAGGGCCCAGGCCGATATTGTGATCGTTTCCGCCCATTTCGGCTGGGAATATGCTCAAAAACCGGATACCAATGAAGATGGCAAAACACCGTTGACCGAACAGAAAGAAAAAGCCCAGCAGGAGATGGCCCATCTGGCGATTGACGCGGGCGCGTCACTCGTTGTCGGGCACCACCCACACGTGGTGCAATGGCTCGATGACGCGAAAACGACGGCGATTGAGAGCTATAACGGCGGATACATAGCCTATTCTCTGGGAAACTTCCTGTTCGATATTAGCTCCGAGAGGGACGAAACCGCTCCGCACGGCCTTTTAATGAACGTTACCGTGAAAAACGGCGCGATTGATTCAATCGAGCAGGTAAAGACACATTACCACGACGATTACTGGCAGGCCCATTTCGACGAATAGCGCTGCGGATTATTGGTTGTCTTTCCACACGCGAAGCGAGTGGCGGTAGTACTCGATCGGCGGCGCTGACGGCTCGAGGCTCTTGGCCATGATCTTGCGGGCCCAGCGCCGCTCCGCGAATTCGCACAGGTCCTTGATCGTCCTTCCCGACATCCCGTCGCTACGCTCGCCGAGCAGCGCGCATTCCTCGGGGCCCAGGTGCATCGCGTAGTTCGAAAATATGGACGCGCGCTCCGCGCTGTTGGGCAGCGGGAAAAGAATGGTCTGGTCGAAGCGGCTGATCAGGGCGCTGTCGAGGTCCTCCTTGCGGTTGGTCGCGCCGATGGTCACGGTCTTCATGGCGGCGTCGATGCCGTCGAGCCTTCGCAGAAGCACCGAAAGCACCCGGCGCGTGGCCTCGAACATGTTCTGGTTCCTCGATCCCGCCAGCGAATCGATCTCGTCGAGGAATATTATCGCCCCGCCCATGTCCTCGCACGCGTCGAATATTCCCGAAAGGTTCTGCGAAGACTGGCCGTACCATTTAGACATGATGGATTCAACCGGCACGTACACGAGCGGAATATCGACCTCGCCCGCGATCACCCGCGCGGCCGTGGTTTTGCCGACTCCCGGGCTTCCCTCGAAAAGCACGGCCCTGGGCCGGTTCGATTCGAACACCCTGCGGGTCTTGCGCGCTATCGAGTCGTACACGCCGGGGTTCTGGAGCGGCAGCACGATCGACTCCCGTATCTTGCGCTTCACCTCGTCGTAGCCGGCTATGTAGTCCCATGTCATGTCCGCGTTGGCTGAAATCAGCGATGCGCCTAACTTTCTCAGCCTGACATGCGGGCTTTCTTTCTGCGAGGAGTGGGCCTTCCTGAACATCTCGATGCAGACGTTGACCTCCTCCTGGGAGAGCTCGCCCTTTTTGGTTATTTCGGCCCTGGAAGAAGACGAGAGGCTGAAGAACTCGAACTTGATGTTGTCGAGCATGTTTTCGGTCGAGAACATGTTCTGGTTGAGCGCCTGGAACGCATAGTAACCGTCCTCGAAGGAATGAACCCTTACGTTCGCAATGTGGCTCTTGATGACGCCGAGAAACTCGATGAGGCCCCTGTCGGTGAGCGAGGGCAGGATGAAGGATATCTTGGTCGCGCCCTGCTCGTACGACACGGCCGGCATCATTCCCTGGTCCCATTGCCCCGATTTTTCCATGAAGGAGGATATCTCTTTCTCGATCTGGTCCTTCATCCTGTCGTAGGGGATGGGGGGCAGTCCCTTGTTCATCGAGCGCTCCTTGTGAAAACCGACCGGTAATCCGGCGTCTCAGTTTGTGGACGGGAGCGTGTCGCTCCCGGGAAACGGCAGCCTGTTCGACGACAGGCCTTTTTTGTCGACCGGCGAAAACTCGAGCTTGACGCATTCCCTCTTGATCTCGATTTTACGGCTGAAGTCCTTGTTCCATTCGATTTTCATGAAGACAAGGTAGATCTCGGTTTCCTTCAGGTCGACGAGGTCGGTCTTTTTCCTGTAATCAACGAGGTTCAGGCGGGATACGTTTCTCCTGCAGAGGAGGACGTCGGGTTTGACGATGATCTCGCTGAAGCGGTGGTCGCTGTCGCTGGTGTAGTTCCAGTAGTTGGGTATCGTGGCCGACAGCGCGAGCGTCTCATCCTTGTTGAACAGCTCCTCCTCGAGGCCCGGTCCGCTGAAACCGGCGATGTCCTCAAGCTTTTCGCCGTTGATCGCGGCCAGGTATGAATCCGCTTTGAGCGATGCACTCACGAACAGGCCGTCGCTTTCGGCGAACGAAACGATGACGGTAAAGGGTTTTTTCCTGAGCTTGACGACATTGTTTTCTGCGTCGCGGATGACTCCGTCCTGCTCGAAAGCGATCTTGAAATGCCGGAATCCGGGGTCGCCGGATTTTATTTTTCCGCCGGAACAGGCCGCGCCGGCGAGCAAGAGCATTATCGGTATTACGAGAAAATGTTTCATCAGTGGACCTTGTCGATATCCATCAAAATTTGCGAGACTGCGCTGAAAAATTGAAACGGTCTACGGACATATGCCGTCATCCGCCCATCGTCTCCGAATCCATCACGCAGGTCGAGAGAATCCCGCCCCTCACGTTGTACACGGTCTTGACGGTCAACCGCCTGGGCTTCAGGCACGACCAGAGGTCTTTGTAAATCCTGTCGGTCGCCGCCTCCTGGTAAATGCCGACGTTTCTGAACGACACCAGGTAGTATTTCAGGGACTTGAGCTCGACGAGCCTGCCGCCCGGAACATACCTGATCTCGAGCCGGGCGATGTCGGGAAGCCCCGAAAACGGGCAGACCGCGCTGAATTCCCCGGTTTCATAGGTGATTTCCTGGGGATTCCCGCCGTAATCGATCGTTTCCAGGAAATCGGCCCTGACGCTTTTTTCGCTTTCGAACCCGAATGTCTTGCCTTCCGGTACCGGCATGTCCAACCTTCCTGGCTTATGTCCGGCGCGCCGTTTCCGCAGATACGGGCGCCGCGTCGATCAAATAAATATAATACCGTATTTTATAACGTCAAGAAAGAAACAGGCGGATTCCGGTCAGTCCCTGAATGTAATGCTCCTGTCTTCTTCAACGGTGAATTCCCTGTTGCACTCCGGGCAGAGAAAATCCCCGCTCTGCCTGACCCTGACCATGGCCCCGCAGCCGGCGCATTCGACGATAAACGGCGGGAACTTCCCGCCATTCCCCGCGGGGCCCGCGGTTACTTGACCGGCTTCGGGCAAGTCTCCCGGCCTCGGCCGGGGCTCGTCGCCGGGCCCGGCTCCTGCGGCGTTTCCCGCTCCCGTCTTCATGTTTATCAGCTCGATCTGTTTGTCCATGATCTGCATGGCCTCGATCCTGCTTTCGGCGATGCGGAAGATCTTGTCGAAGCCGAGAAGGGAATACAGGGAGCGGATTTCATGCGACAGATTGAATATGATCAGCGAACCGTTTTTTTCTGAAATTTTTTTCTGCACCAGGAGCACCAGCCCGATACCCTCGGAGCTGATGTACTGAAGACCCTGGGAATTGAGCAGGATGAAGCGCTTGTCTTTTTCAAGCAGGCGGTTGATGTACTGCTCGAAGTCGGGACTGGTCTTGCTGTTGAGATGGCCTTCTATCTCGACAACGACGACGCGGCCGTCGAGGACTTCGGAGTGTTTGATGAAAATCATCTGATTACCTCTTCCGCGCGATAGGGATGGCGTCCCTGATCTCCCTGCCCATGTCGAGAACCGCCTGCTCGCTGCGTACCGCCGGGCCTGACGGGGTTTTGCCCCGGATGGACAGCGGCTTTCTCGCAGTATCGATCGGCGCGGCATTCGCGGCGCGGGATGCCGGCCCTTTTATTCCGTCGTCGAGCATGATGGTGACCACTTCCTCGTCCGCCGGCCTGAAAGCCGATATCGGGACCACTTTCCTGCCCTTCTCGCGCTGGATCTGTTCGATCCGCGGGACAGGGCCCTCTCCCGGGGCCAGCAGGATCGTTTTTTTCTGGATGCTCCGGTACCTGATCAGGACCACGAGGGAAACCAGCAGGGACAGGGCGAACGCTCCGGCTACGGCGTATACGAGGGCTTTTTTCGCGGTTTCGATCTGCGACCGTATGTATTCGAACACCCTGTCGTTGTAAATAAGAAAATTAACGGTTCCGACCGGCTTCCCCTTGCTGTACACGCCGCGGCTCACGAGCCAGCCCAGGGTGTTGATGTCCTTGTACAGGTATTCCCTTATGAGCCTTTTTTCGTCGCGGTTGAAGGGGACCCTTTTGCCCATAATGTTGTACGGAGTGAACATGACCTCCGCGGTCTTTTTCTTCAGGGGCCACAGTATCATCTCGATGTTATAGGTGAATTCATCGGTGGCAATGTTGCCTTTCAGGCTTTTTTCTATGGCCTTGTCGGAGTGTACGATGAGTTTTCCGTCTTTGAGGACAAAGAATCCCTCATTGATGATGTTTTCGCCTATTTTCTCCTGGATCAGGGATTTGAGCTTCGAGTAATTTCCCGAACGGTGGCTCAGCTCCGCTACATCGGCGAACGCTTCGGCAAGCGTGATCGAGAAGTTGCGCCCGTACTGTTCGATGTCCTGAATCTTCGATTTGCTGGCGCTGTAGAAGTAAAAGGCCGTTGCGCCGGCGGCTATAACCGATTGGGTGAGAAACAGCATCAGGAAAATCCCGATCGGGAACTTCTTTTTCCTGAGTTTTTTTTCCAGAATGCTTTTTTCCATGATCGTCTTGCCGTTTTGATAGGTTGTTGAGGCAAAAATCCCTTGTCTTTTTAGACAGATTTTCCTTAACATTGTAACTATCGGTA
>JAKLIV010000090.1 GCA_022709405.1 Spirochaetota bacterium | reverse complement strand
ATCGAGTCCAGGGTAGTGAACGTGAACCGGGGCCCGGTGATAACCCTGTTCGAGCTGCAGATAGCTCCGGGCATCAAGGTGAACCGCATCGTCGGCCTGGCCGACGACATCGCGATGGCGCTGGCCGCTTACCGTGTGCGCATCGTAGCCCCGATTCCCGGCAAGTCCGCGATAGGGGTCGAGATTCCCAACCGTGTGCGCGAAAAAGTGACGCTCGGTGATGTCATACGCTCGGACCATTACCAGAAAAAAGAGGGCCTTCTTAAAGTAGCGCTGGGCAAGGACATTCTCGGCAAGCCGGTCATGCTCGACCTTAAAAAGCTGCCTCACCTGCTCATAGCCGGCGCGACCGGTTCGGGCAAATCCGTGTGCGTCAACACGATCATTACGAGCCTCGTATATGACTATGACCCGAACTACGTGCGATTCATTCTCGTTGACCCGAAAATGGTCGAGCTCCAGCTTTACAACGGGCTGCCGCACCTGCTCACTCCGGTCATCACTGAGCCGTATGTCGCCCCCAATGTGCTGAAATGGGCCGTGTACGAGATGGAACGGCGCTACAGGCTTCTATCCGAGATGAACACCAGGGACATGGAGCGGTACAACGAGAAGATAAAGGGAAGCGGCAACGCGAACGAGCACCTGCCGTATATCATCATAATAATTGACGAGCTCGCGGACCTCATGATGGTGGCGTGCAAGGAGATCGAGGGGTTCATCACCCGCATTGCGCAGAAGGCGAGGGCGGTGGGCATACACCTCGTGCTGGCGACGCAGCGGCCCTCGGTCGACATCATTACAGGCATAATCAAGGCGAATTTCCCGGCGCGTATCGCGTTCCAGGTCGCGCAAAAGACCGACTCGCGCACGATCATCGACCAGAACGGCGCCGAAAAGCTGCTCGGCAAGGGCGATATGCTTTTCCAGTCGCCAAACGGATCGTACCCGGTGAGGATTCAGGGAGCGTACGTGTCCGAGGACGAGATCATGTCGGTCGTCGAGCACCTGAGCTGCTTCGGCGAACCGGACTATATCGACATCGAGGAGAGCCTGTTCAACGCGGAATCGACTCTCGACGAGGACGGCGACGGGGACGAGCTTTTCGTCGAGGCCCTGAAGATCGTGGAGGAGACCAGAAAGGCCTCGGCGTCATACCTTCAGAGGCGCCTGAGCATCGGATACAACCGTGCGGCCAGGATCATCGAGATGATGGAAGACCGCGGATACATAGGCCCGCAGCAGGGGAGCAAACCGAGGGAGATTCTAATTTGATGATATGTGTGCCAGAGGGGGCAGGGCCCCCTCTGGCACATGCCGATTATTTTCCGATTTTTTTTGCGTACGCTTCGATCTGGGGCAATTCCCTGCAGGTCCTGCCTTTATCAATGTATTTTTCCTTTTTCACCATCTCTTTCAGGTTTACGAGCGAATGGAAGGGGAGCATCCTGACAAATCCATGAACAAGTCCGGGAGAAATCGATCCGCCCGGTTCGAAGCTGAACTGCATGGTCAGCTTTGTTTTGTTCCGTCCAATGTACTCGCCCAGAAACTGGACATGCATCTGCATTTTTACGTTTGAATCGTCGAGCTTGTAGTCGGGATATTCGATTGAATCAACCTTGACGTTGATTTTACCCTGGTCGATCCTGTTGAAAGACACTGATTTCACCACCGTGTCCCTGTCCTTTACCGGGAACTGGGAGTCATAGACATAGTAGCAGATGTTTTCGTCGTTGCCGCCGAGGGCCTTGATGAGCTTGAGTTCCTTGCAGTCGTATACCCAATCCTTGTACGCCTCGACGTCGCGGAGAAGCTCGATGACGGTTTCCGGACTGGCGTCGATAATGGTCGTTCCCATAAACTGTTTGAACGTGGACCCCTGGACTGACGCTTCGAAATACTGCACGCCTTTTTTGTCGCCGAGCATTTTCCAGTTCGTTTCTGAAATGCCGGTCTGGATAAAGGCCAGGCATATGATGAGTGCGATGCTTGATATTTGAATGATCCTGTTCATAGCATTCTCCTTTTCAGGGTTTAATATATTTGTTTTTGGCGCTTGCCTGAATAAGCGCGTTTTGATCTCGGCCGCCCGTTGTCCCCGAGCTGGATGATGATTCGCGAGTATCAAAAAAACGGAATCTCTTGATTTGATCAAGTGCGGATTCGCTATTAAATCGGGCTGCAAAAAAGTAGTTATGTCAATAACAAAAAATACGCTGCGACTGCGCTTTATAATCGCACACATTTGAAAAAAGCTTGTTATTTTATCGATTGATTTTAAAATCGCCATTTGTGCTCTATTAGAATATCAAACAATCGGCAGAGGTGGTCATGGGCTGTTTAGTGGTGATCGGAACCCAGTGGGGTGATGAAGGCAAGGCCAAGATGATCGATTTTTATACCCGTGACGCGGATATAATCGTTAGGTATCAGGGAGGGGCCAACGCCGGGCACACGGTCGTGGCCAACGGAAAAAAATTTATCTTTCACCTGGTGCCTTCGGGAATACTGCACGAGGGCCGCATCTGCGTTGTCGGCAACGGCGTGGTTCTTGACCCGTTGCAGCTCATCGATGAAATCAATCTTCTCGGAAAAGAGGGGTATTCGGTGCTTGATCGCCTCCTGATATCCGATGCCGCTCATCTCATCCTCCCGTATCACAAGGCCCTGGATGGGGCCATGGAGGAATCGAGCGCCAAAAAGATCGGGACCACCCAGCGCGGAATCGGGCCCTGCTATGCCGACAAATGCCTCAGGACCGGAATCCGGGCGGGAGACGTCCTTGACCGGAACGGACTCGACGAGCGCATATCCCGCGTTCTTGAAATGAAAAACATGCAGCTCGAAAAACTATACGGGAAGAAACCCGTCGATAAAAATGAAGTCATGGACATTCTCGACAGCTTCAGGGCAAAGGCCGAAAAGATGATAGTCAACACGCAGTCATACCTCCACCGGGCCCTGAAGAACAAAAAAAGGATACTGCTCGAAGGGGCGCAGGGATATGCGCTCGATATCGATCACGGCACCTATCCTTTCGTCACGTCCTCGAATCCAACCATCGGCGGCGCGCTCATGGGAACAGGACTCAATTCGTTCGATATAGACAAGGTCGTGGGGATCACCAAGGCGTATGTGACAAGGGTTGGAGAGGGCCCTTTTCCCACAGAAGACGTCGGAGATGACGGCGAAAGGCTCAGGGTCAACGGGGGCGAATTCGGGTCCACCACGGGAAGGCCGCGGCGCTGCGGATGGTTCGATGTCGAACTTCTTAAACAATCGGCGATGATGAACGGCCTTACCGGCATCGCCTTCACCAAACTCGACGTCCTGAGCGGTTTCAAGAAGATCAAGGTTGCAGTTTCATACGAAATAAAGGGGAAAAAAATTGATTATTTTCCCGGCGCATATCTTCATGAAGTGAAACCGGTGTATGAAGAGCTTGACGGGTGGGATGAAAACATATCGGATTGCCGTGAATTCAGAGATCTTCCTTCCAATGCGAGAGACTATGTTTCCTATATTGAAAAACAGATCGGCGTTCCCATAGAGATCGTTTCAACAGGGGCAGGAAGGGAAAAAACGATTGTGATGAAGTAAAGACTCGCATGCTGGTTTTTTATTTTTAAAAACGCCGGTTTTTTCTGTTGACATTGAATAGCCAACTACGGTATTGGTATTTCTACGTTTTTGAGTCGGTAGCTCAGTCGGTAGAGCAACGGCCTTTTAAGCCGTGGGTCCTGGGTTCGACCCCCAGCCGACTCACAGTGCAGATACTGGAAATTCTTGTATTCTGCCAAATGTCCCCGTCGTCTAGGGGTCGAGGACACCGGGTTTTCATCCCGGCAACAGGGGTTCGAATCCCCTCGGGGATGATCAAAAAAGGAAAGCCTTAATCGGCTTTCCTTTTTTTTTAATGTTCAGGGTTATGATTATTTCTGATCATGGGCCGGTTGTTTCATCCGGATGCTTTCCCGTAACGCTGCTTTCCTTTTTTCTTCCGACTTTAAATCATACTGGGATTTCGCATGACAACCGGTGTCGCAAGCAACTTTATGTCCGACGTTGCGTGTCAGACTTTGTCCTACACGGGTTGTAGTCTTTTTAAGACAGATTAATAAGTAAAACAGGTTACAGATTAATCAGAATATCCCTGATTGATAATCCATGCCGATAAAGTTATTCTTCATTACATACAGCATAAAATTCTGCAGGGAGGAGTACTTTATGACAGCACAAAAACTTGTAAGCGACCTCGCAATAGCTGAAAGGAACACGAAACATATGTTAAAGTACCATGAGTTGAATTTTGCCGAGGAAATACGAGAAATTTTTGAAAAGTATAAAGTCTCCACTTACCTTGACCTTGTTGAAAAATATCCCCAGAGATGCCTTGAACTCAGGGCGCTGGCGATCAAGGAAAACCTTATTTAATTCTCAAGCGATACAATACGACGATATTAATCTTGACAAAGAGACGGCTGGCTGTTTATTTGGCTGTTGCATAATGATTAATACGGAGGTTTATCAAGGTGAGCAAGCAGTACAACGGCAGGGAAAAACGTAAAAAAGCCAGACGCAGACTGAAAAGAAAAAAGCGTGAACTGAAAGAGAAGCTGGCTAAAAAATTTTAATTGAAATCAATCGTCACATTATAATATTCAATTTTTTTGAGATCAAGACAGAACTGCAGGAATTCCGGATAATCCTGCGGTTTTATTTTTGCAGACGGAATAAAAATTCTTTTTACAACGGACAACTCTCTGGAGTTGTCTTTTTTCTTTATACTGAACTCAGCGCTGCCAAATTTTGAAACAATCCTGAAATTTTCATCTACAACTGAGCTGCCGCACGCTTCGGGCAGAATGCAGCGGTATTCGTGATTTTCGATGTCGGGATACTCGATCACAAGAGGACTGCTCCTTTCGGGACCGCTTATATAACGATATACGCCGCCGGGGATCAGGACCGGCTTTATAATCAGTTTGCCTTTTCCTGCAACGGCAAGACCATTAGCTTTTCCTTTGACCGAAATGATCAGAGGGCTTCCGGGATTTTTTATATTGTCGATCGAAAAATCATCGATCTCGATCGCAGGGAAAAATGATCTCATATACGAGTAGAGCGTTTCCTCCCGGTACTCGCTGTTTTTGAGTGAACCGTCTATCGAGCGATAGATTCCCGACAGCGTCAGCCTGGCGTCGATTACCGCGTTGCCGCGATCGTCGATCGCGAGACTGATGATGCATGTTTTTTCATTTACAGATGCGGCGGAAATCGTCCTGTATTCATGGATATTTGACAGCAGCACGAGCGCCCGTGCGCCGACAAGGGGCCCGCTGACCATCCCGCAGGGCACATAGTCGCTTGAAAAATCAAGCCATAGGCCCTTATCGGGGCTAAGCGGCACATACACCAGCGCGTGGGTGCATGTTTGAAAGGATATATAACCGCCCGGATCGGGCAGGTATTTGTTGCGCGCAAGGGCCATATAAGAAGTAATACCATGCTTTTCAAGCAATGCGCGCGCGAGCACGGCCCGGTCATGGGCCGTTCCCCTTTTGTTGAACAGGATGTCTTCTGCTTTTTCCGGGGTGAGCAGATAGTTTCCCGCGAGCCTGATTTCCTCAGTCACGAAAGCATGTATCCGCCTGACTGTTTCTTCGGAGTCGGCGCCTGAAATCCGTATCCCGCTCTGCTCTTCGCAGCATAATGCTGTTCCCGACATCAGTCCCCTGTACCAGTAGAGGAGGTCCTCTTCGTTCTTCATCGCGGTGAAGCCCGCATAGGGCAGGACATTGGATGCATGGCCCGAATCCTGCTCCCTGTGCCGGGCCGGCAGCGAAGAGGCGCTAACCGTGTATACCTTGTTTTCCCCGTCGAAGCCCTGGCCGAAAATCAGATCGGGATGGACCATAAACGAAAAATCCATATCAGGCGGGCATATGAGGTCAAGGCGGTAATTGAGTACCGGCTCGTCATAGTCCTGGACCGATACCGGGGCCTGTTCCAGCATCAATCCTGACTGCTTCATGTCGAACATATCCTCGACACCGTAAGAAATTTCAAGTATGCTTCCCTGCTTGAGTGACCCGATGGACACGTACTTTGCGCCGTCGACCGAATGAATTCTGTAGTTTTCGGTATACTCGTCCGGCCCTGAATAGACCCTGACTCTGACAGGAATTGTTCTTCCCCGGTAGGGGATGCGGTATTCACCCCAGAGGTGAGCGCCTTTCTCGGTATTGATCCTCACGATGTCGCGGCACAACGCTCTTGATGCTCCTCCATGGTAAATGCGGATGACCCTTTCCCTTGAGATAATGGAAACCGGGGAACCGCAATCTTCGGCCGACAGTACGGATCCTGACGTCCAGGGGTCGATCTGTTTCAGGCGTTTTTTCAGGGGGTGGGATGCGTCATCGGTCGAGAGGTATTCCATGTAATCCGACAGGCCGAAGTCAGACGGATCGAGGTTCAGGGCCTTGAGCCAGTACAGGGACGGGTCGATGCGCTGCATGGTGTTAAGCCGCCCGAGGATCCGGTAGTACTCGGGGTCGCCGCGCCTGACGATCTCCCTCAAGAGCGCATCCCTTGCCCTTGACGGGTCTTTTCTCCTGATGTGGGCAGTTATGGCCTCTTTGCCGAATATTTCGTCCTCGTCGTGTTTTTTTATGAGCGCAAGCGCCTTTTCCGGCTCACCGGCGCTCAGGCATGCGGATATCAGGGCCTGCATCACTTCGGGGATATATTGCCTGTCCGAGGCAGCACTGAGGGACTCTTTCTCGTTTTTCAGGTTTTTGCCGGCGTAAAACAGGGCCCGGTGCAGCCATGGCGAGGGGGATTCTGGAAAGGCGGCGGTGAATTGTTCGACCAGCCGGTTAAATTCGGCCTCGAGCCCGAGCCCGGAAAGCAAGGCCGCATACAGGTCATACGCCTGATAGTTTTTCGGGCACAGGGCGATGAGCCTTTCGCCCTCGCGGCAGGATTCGGCTGAATCCGATTCGTCCTGGTTCATCTCGAGAAGCGCGGCCCTTGCGGGGATGAAGTCGGGATGCGATGCTGTGATTTTTTTCATGGCTCTCCAACCTCTGGCGTGGAGCGCCGAATTTCTGTCGTGATTCGAAAGCCGTATCATCGCCGCGGCGTAAAAATAGGCGGTAGCAGGGTCGTATTCGGCCGCGAGGGCCCTCGCATAATAATCAAGCGCGCGCCTCGAGCCGATTTCGTCGAAATAATTCCCGAGGTATATGTCGGCAGTGCGCGGTTCCATATCAGGGTTTTCCTGCAGATAGCGGCAGGGATAATCCTCGATTTCCGAAACATCGCATGGCGTGCGGAAAACGGCATCATCGATGATCTTCGGCTGCACAAACGCGTCGTTTTCGTCGGTGAGAATGACCCGCGCGCCCCAGGTTTCTCCTGCAAGGATTTTCAGGGTCAGCGAAATTTTTTCGGATCCGGAAATTTCCAGAATCCTCAGACGCCTGAAGTCGTCCCTGGTGTTCGAGGCCTTTTCCTCGCCGTTGATGAAAACCTTGTACAGCGAATCCGAATATATGCGGACCCGGGTGCGGCCATTTACGGCGAACGACGAGGTCGCATAGGCCACGCCCCTTTCAGGGTAAAGGTGGTCCCTGAGGTTCAGCGCGCCCTTTCTGTTTTTTATCATGATCCGCTTCTGGGGGATTTCGCCGGATGTGAGTTCCATGGTTTTTTCAGGAAGAAATGGATAAAAGAGGTCTCCTGCGCCGTATTTTATGATTGGCCCGGTGAGAACCCATGCCCGTACCGCGGAGATTTCCCTGTCAGCGCTTCGCTTTTTTTCCGATCCGGCGGCGCACAGCAAATCCTCCCTGATCAGCGAGAGCTGCACGAGGGCGCTCCCCCTTGATTTGAAATCCCCGGGCCGGTTCAGGTTCAGGATCATCGCGTCGACCGTTTCCAGCACCCTTGCGGGCCCGAATACGTCGGCCATGCGCACAAGATCGGGGAAATACATGGCCGATACCGGATGGTCGGGCCTTTCAGTCAGCATTCGCTCGAGGCTTTCATACAGCGCCGGGAAGTCTCCGCGTGCGAAACTGTCGAGCACCGGTTTTTCAAGCGTTCGTATCTCGTCGGGCGAACCTGCCGGTAATCCGGTTGAAGGGAACAGGAGAAAAAACGCGAAGATCGTTTTAAAAATCATCGAGGCTGTTCTGCTGCAATTCATGAATGGACCGTATCGCACCTCGCATCCGGAGTCAATTAAAATTGAATTAATCTGTTGACGTAACGGGCTGCCCGATATATGGATTATGGAAGAACCGGAGCCCTGGAACGGCGTCACTGATGCAAAAAATCAAATACGGAATTCTCATTACCATCACGGTCCTCGCGACCGTAATCGTCATACAGAACATGGGATCGGTCACCATCGATATTCTTCTCTGGGATTTTTCTCTTCCGGTGATCGTTTTCGCCGTTCTGTTTTTTCTGGCCGGCGCGGCTGCGGGATTCGCTTTTGCACGGTTCAGAAAAAGAAAAATATAGAACGGACCCTTTTCGGTCCGGACTCCTTATCGGCTTTTGCCGCCCAGACTTGTCATATGAAGGATTCCATTCTCGAAATCGTTCCTCTCGATCAGAAGCCGGATTGCGTACCGATCCTCGCGTGGTGGGCGTTCATGGAATGGTATCGCGACAGGAACATCGGCTTCGACATTCTTCTCTCTTCTTACCGGAAACGGTCCGCGGGCCCGGACGCCGACGGGTTCCTGGTCGCCTGCCTCGACTCCCTGCCGGTCGGCATGGTTTCGCTCAAGATGAACGATCTCTGGTCGCTGACCGACATCAACCCCTGGCTGGCTTCGCTTTATGTGTGCCCCGAATTCCGGCGCAGGGGAATCGGCGGCTCCCTGATCACTGCGCTTCTCGAAAAGGCGCGCTCACGCGGGCACCGCAGGATATATCTGTACCTTTCAAGCGAAGGGCGAGGGGATCTCGAGAAATTCTATATCACGAGGGGATGGCTCTTTTACGACAGAGCGGTCGACAACGACGGGCGCACCACGGACGTACTGTACCGTGAATTATGATAAATCCGCTCGGCTGTTCTGCAATTCAGCTCATTGAATAGCCGTTGACTCTGAACACTCTTTCACAGGCGTCCACCACGTCATTGTCATAAAACACTCCGCGGTGAACCGTGATTTCATTGAGAGCCAGATCAATACCGAGCGCGGCCCGGTACGGCCGGTGCGACGCCATTGCTTCCACCACGTCGGCCACGGCGATGACCTTGGATTCAATCAGGATGTTTTCTCCCATCAGGCCTAGGGGGTAGCCCGAACCGTCAATTCTCTCGTGGTGCTGATGCACGATGTCGGCCACCGGCCAGGGGAAATCGATTGTTTTTAATATGTCGTAGCCGGTCTGCGGATGGCATTTGATAAGGCTGTACTCGATGTCGGATATCCTTCCCGGCTTGCTCAATATCTCCGCCGGAATCGAAATCTTGCCAAGATCATGGATGACGCTCGCCATCCGAATGCCCTCGATTTTATCCGAGGGGAGTTTCATCTCTTCGGCAATCGTCCTGGCCAGGTCGGAGACCCTCCTCTGATGGCCCGCGGTATAGGGGTCCCTTGTCTCGACGGTCTGTGCCATGGCCTGTATTATACCGCCCATGGCCTTTCTGAGCTGGCGAAACGACTGGTCGAGGCGCTCTTCGGATCTGAAACGCTCCGATATGTCCCTGATAACCATCACGCTGCCCATGGGCTTCCCTTTTTTGTTTTTCCGTGGGGAAATGCTGTATTCAACCGGAATTTTTTTACCCGTGCCGGTCACCAGGAAATTATATCCCCGCCCCTGCCTTAACGGATCGGACTTGTTTTCTTTCAGGTTCTGCAGCATTTCATTTTCAATATGGAGCAGGCTGTCGATTTTCTTTCCGGTCATGTTTGTGAACGACTGTTCTGTCATGAATTCGGCGATCGGGTTCATGTAATTGATGTTACCCGATGAGTCGACGACAATGACCGCGTCCCCGATACTGTTGAGGATCGTCGAGAACCTGTCTTCGTTATCCTTCAGCTTTTTTTCCATCCTGTGGCGGAGCAGGGCCATATCGATTGAGGCCTTCAGCTCATGCCTGTCGACCGGTTTCAGAATATACCCGAAAGGGTTGGTTCCCTTGATCCTCTCGAACGTTTCGACTTCGGAGGATGAAGTTATGTATATGACCGGTATGTCGTAGGTGCTGTTTATGTATTTTGCGGAATCGATGCCGTCCATCTGGCCGTCGAGGGTGATGTCCATGATGATGATCTCGGGAGGGTTTCCGGCGATCCTTTTTATGGCCTCCTCGCCGGTTGATACGGCGTCGATTTCGCTGTAGCCTAATTTGGAAACATATTTTTTGATTATCGCCGATGTAGTGTTGTCATCTTCTACCAACATTATTTTACGGGTCATCAGGTTCTCCTTTGACGCTCAAATAGCGTATAATGCCATGTGCAGTTTAATTAGTATTATACCAGATGAATGATACAAAGAGAAAGTTATTTTTTGAAATCATTGACCATATATTTTATAGCGCAGGTGACGTATTTGAACTGGTTGCCTTCCCCGGAGTCCATACGGCAGAAGGCTCTTTCGCTATGTAGAGTTCGCCCGGCATCAGATAGTGAATGGTCCTGTACTCCTTTAAGGCGAGGCTGATCATTTCACCGTATCCTTATGTAGACTGACCGGAATCGGGTTTTTGATCGATATGGCAATTGAATCCGAAAAGACAAGTCATGCACAATAAAAGAGTTCGACTGCGCATATGCTTTCATGAAAGGCGGTTCCAGTATAAGTCATATTAGCATACATTTCAGGGAAAATGTCCATTTTACCAAAAAAAAATTATTGGACAAATAATTTGATGATAGTTCAATTGTCATTTCAGAATTTTTAACCCGGGAGGTAATCATGCACAGCCTTGGTATCAATGTAGGCTCGTCAAGCTTAAAGATCGTTATTCTTGAAAACTCGAAGATAGTCCTCCATAAAGTCCTGGATCATGAGGGTAATTTTGTAGAAACGCTTCAAAAGTTTCTCAAAAACGCAGATTTGCCCAAAAACATCCCGAGCCTGGTGACCGGAACCGAGGGACGCTATCTTCTCAATATAAACAATGTCATCGAATCCCTCTGCATCGAGGAGGCGCTCGGCGCGCTCAATCATTCCGTTGACGCAGTCGTTTCCCTCGGAGGGGAGAATTTTGTCGTTTATACCATCGACAAGGACGGCAGGATAATCACGAGCTTTTCAGGGAACAAATGCGCCTCCGGTACGGGCGAATTCTTCAAACAGCAGCTGGGAAGGATGGACATGACCCTCGCTGACGTGGAATCCGTTCCCGATGACGCCAGGGTTCAGCACCTGTCTTCGCGCTGTTCGGTCTTCATGAAAAGCGACTGCACCCACAAGCTCAACAAAGGGGAGGCGACCAAAAACGACATCGTACTCTCGTTGAGCGACGTCATGGCCACCAAGGTCGTGGATTTTCTCAAGCGTGCGCGCATACGGGAAGGGAAAGTGCTCCTCTCGGGCGGGGTGACGAGAAACAGGTACATCATAAGGTTCGTCAAGGAGAAGATGCCCGACGTGGATTTCATTATCCCGGAAGAGGCGCCTTATTTCGAGGCGCTCGGCGCGGCCATAATCGCCGGCACCTCCGGAAGCCCGCTTCCCCCGGTTGACCGGCTTTTCAAGCCGCACAAGGTCCAGTTCGCGCGCTTCGAGAGCCTGCGCACGGCGGAGGGAAAGGTCCACTACATCCAGCCGATCAGGGGAGCTGTCAAGGAGGGCGGGGAGTACATTCTCGGCGTCGACGGCGGCTCCACAACCACGAAGGTCGCGCTGATCGACATAGAAACCGACGAGATCGTCGCCGCGCATTACGGCAGGACCCACGGCGACCCGGTCGCTGCGCTAAAAAAATGCCTCGAAAGCGTGAAGGAGCAGATCGGAGGCAAAAAAATTTCGATTACGCTCGCCTCCACGACCGGATCATCGAGGGAGATACTGGGCGTCTTTCTTGAAACGCCCGCCGTGTACAACGAGATCATAGCCCACGCGACGGGAACCACCTATTTCAAGGGCGATGTCGATACGATCTTCGAAATAGGGGGGCAGGACGCCAAGTACGCATCCCTGAAAAACAAGGTGCCCATCGACTACGCCATGAACGAGGCCTGCTCGGCCGGGACCGGATCGTTCCTCGAAGAGTCCGCTTCGGGCGACCTGAACATTACCGACGTCAGACAGATCGGCGAAATCGCGGTGCGCGCCGACTCTCCCCTGAAATTCGGCGAGCACTGCTCGGCCTTCATCAATTCGGATATCCGCAAGGCCATACAGCAGGGAGCGTCCAGGGAGGACATAACCGCCGGCATCATCACCTCCATCGTGTCCAACTACCTGAACAGGGTCGTGGGAAACAGGTCGATAGGCCGGAACATCGTGCTGCAGGGCGGCGTGGCCCTGAACAAGGCCGTGCCCCTTGCATTCGCCATGCTGACCGACAAGGACATAACCGTGCCGCCCGATCCCGAACTCCTCGGCTGCTTCGGGGTCGGCATGCTCGCCAAGCAGAAATGGCAGGACCGCATCATCGAGAAGAGCTCGTTCGACATCGACACGATCCTGAACACAAGCATCGTCTACGAGAGGGAGTTCACCTGCAAGGCCTGCGACAACCAGTGTCCGGTCAGGGTCCTGAAGGTCAACGAGCACAAATACATGTTCGGCGGCCGCTGCAACAAGTACGCGAACACCAGGCGCAAGAAGAATTTCGACGAGGCAAAAATATTCAACTACATCGAAAAACGCGAGGAGCTCCTGTTCCGTGAATTCGCGGCAAAAGAGGATGAATTCGCCGCAAAATACGATTTCACCGTGGGAGTTCCGCGGGCCTTTTCGGTGTACACCCTGTGGCCGCTGTATTCGTGGTTCTTCCACACTCTCGGCATAAAGACCGTGCTTTCAGAGGACATCTGCTATGAGGGGATAGCGCGCACCGAAGGGTCGTACTGCTTCCCGGCTGAGATCGCGCACGGCGCTGTGCAGGACATCGTCAACCGGAAGATCGATTACATTTTCGTTCCGCACTTCAGGGACATGGAGAGCTATGAGGATGACGTGCATGCGAACTTCTGCCCGATAACCCAGTCCCTTCCGTATTACATCAAGAAGGCCTTCCCTGAAATCCCCGAAGAGAGGATACTCTCGCCGATCGTCAGCTTCAAGTACGGCAAGGCCAAGGCGCTCGAAGGCTTCCTTGATCTCGGGAAGATGATGGGAGTGCCCGAGAAGGACGTGCGCAGGGCGTTCGACATCGCTCTCGACAAGCAAAAGGATTTCTGGAACGCCTACACCGATCTCGGGAAAAAAGCCCTGAAGGAGGCCCGTGAGGCGGACAGGCCGGTCATCGCGATTCTGGGCCGCCCCTACAACGCGTTCACCAGGGACGCGAACATGGGAATCCCCCTGAAGTTCACCAGCCGCGGATACTCGGTCGTCCCGTTCGACATGCTGCCGATCGAGGACGTTTCGATATTCAAGAACATGTACTGGTACTACGGGCAGCAGGACATGAGGGCAAGCGTGATGCTGAAGCAGGAGGAGAACATCTATGTCACGTACATTACGAACTTTTCCTGCGCGCCCGACTCGTTCATGCTCCACTACGTCAAGTGGATCATGGGCACCAAGCCGTTTCTCGTGCTCGAGCTGGATTCACACTCGGCGGATGCGGGTATCGACACCAGGGTCGAGGCCTTCGTCGATATCATCGAGGGCTACCGTTCGAAGATAAGCTCGATGAAGGAGGAGCGTTTCGACAACGGCCTGCGCTTCATCAACAACGGCAAGGACCGTCTGCATCTGATCGACGAAAAGACCGGGAAGCGAATTGAGATTTTCGGCAACAAAAAGACCAAACTGCTTCTTTCAAATATGGGGCGCCTTTCCGCAGAATTGCTTGCGGCAGGCGCGAGGGCAACCGGGATCAACGCGGAAGCCATGCCGCTTCCGGACCGGTACACTCTCCAACTCGCCCGCAGCCATATGTCGGGCAAGGAATGCCTGCCCTCTCAGCTCGTTCTCGGGAGCGCGCTCAAGTATTTCACCTCTGACAAATACCGGAAGGACGAGATATACCTTCTGTTCGTGCCGACCACGACCGGCCCATGCCGGACAGGGCAGTACTTCATATTCTATGAAAACCTTTTCAAGGACCTGCGCCTCGAAAACGTCGTTGTCATCACGCTTGAAGCCGACAATTCGTACAACGAGCTCGGGCCCAATTTCAGCAGGAACGCCTGGTGGGCCCTGACGGTCGCCGATTACATGAAGGACATCGAGACCTCGCTGCGCACCTGCGCCGTGGACCCGTCAGCTGCAATCGCGAAATACGACGAGCTCTGGCAGGAGCTCATCGATATTGCCGAAGTAGACACCTCGAAGGTCGTCCCCGCGCTCGAGAGGATAGCGGCCGAGGTGTCGAAAATCCCGCTGAAGCAGAAAATGGCCGATACCCCAAAAGTTCTCATCGTCGGCGAAATATACGTGCGCAGGGACGATTTCGCCGTGGACGAGCTCATCCAGCTCATGAGCAGACGGGGCATCATAGGCAAGGTTTCGGGCATCACCGAGTGGATTTATTACTGCGACCACACGCGCAGGCACGAGATCGAGAAACAGATCGACGTCAGCCCGTGGTACAGCAGCCGGTACTGGTCCGCGAAGAAGGACCTGTTCCTGTGGAAGCTCGAAGAGAAGTGGAAGCACGGCGTGGAGCGCAAGGTCAAGAACGCGCTCAAGTCCACCGAGCTCATCCCCGAGACACCGCATGACATGGAAGAGATCATGGGAAACTCCTACAGGCATTTCGTGACCGACGAGCTGCATTCCGAGATATCGATCTCGAGCGGCGTGGCCGCCACTGCCCTCATGGACGATTTCTCCGGAGTCATCAACATTTCGCCGTTCGCGTGCCTTATCGGCCGGGTCATCGAAGGGCTCATCACTCCGTGGGCGAGGGAAAGGCGCTTCCCGGTCATGTCAGTCGAGATCGACGGCGAGATACTCCCGCCGAACATCGTGAACAAGCTTGACATCTTCATGCTGAACGTCCTGCGCTTCAGGAGCAAGGTCGACAACCTCGATCTGGTGGACAAGGAAGGAGAGCAGGACCTTTCACTCAACAGAAAGATCATCAAGGCATAAAGAAAACGCGAGGGGCCGCCGAGGGGCGGCCCCTTTAATTTCTCACTAAAAAACACAGTCCCACCTGCGGGTTTTCCGGGCGCGAAATGGGAGTTCCGCAACAGTTTTATTGTTTGACACGGAAAAGAGTGTCTTTGTGTAATTATTACTGAAGATCGACCGACGCGATCTGGTTATACGGAAAACTATTCAAGAGGTATGCAATGAAACGTATATGGTATTTGCTGATGCTGGCGCTGCTTGCGGCATTTTTTCCCCTGACCGCCTGCGATGACGGCGGCGATAAGAAGAGCGATTCATCGGTGGTAACGATCGCTCATACAGGAGTGGTGTATACCGGCGGTGATATAGGGGGCACTGATGATGGGCGCTACATGATGCTTTATCTTGCAAATGACATCGATAGATCAGGGACCATTGAGGCGATCAGGTTCAAGCGCGGGGAGGACATGATCGCAGAGTCGACATGTTCCGACATGAGCATAAATATCGGCCATACCTCTGCCACGAGCCTTGATGCGACTTTTAGCAATAATTATTCAGGATCACTGCAGACTGCGTTGGACCATGCTGCGATCATAGTGCCGGCCGGGGCTGCAGGGAATTTTTTTACATTCACGCTGTCAGAGCCTTTTATTTATAATGGTTCCGACAACCTTCGCAGCTGAGGCTTCGCAGTCAATCAAAGTTGTCGCACATGGCGCTGATCCGGCTTATAACGGCGTTTGTTTTGCGAATGATGTAAGTAATATTTCCGGAACGGCTATTGGATTTGTCGTTGATATCCAGCTTGTTTTCTCAAAGGAATAAAAATTAATCGAACAGCGCCCTGTATCTGCCTTTAAAAAAGTTACAGGGCTTGGTTTGCCCGCATAATCCATCAGCCCGGGCCGGCGTAATGCGCGTCAATAAGTCTCATATATCCTCAATCCCGGTGACATTCTTCAGCTTGTCCAATGTATTGAAAGAGATAATGTATTCAAGCCCGTTCCGGCGGATTATCTGCAGGTCTCCTTTTATCTGTTTGACCATCACCGTGACCATGGTAAGTCCCAGGGAATCCTTGCCGGGAAACTCAAAACCCGCGGGGAAGCCTACGCCGTTGTCCTTCACGGTCAATGAGTATCGGCGATCGCCGTTATTTTTCAGTCCTATGTACACCTCTCCGCTCTTCATATCCGGAAACGCGTGCCTCAATGAATTGGTCACCAGCTCGGTGACGATCTGCGAGCAGGGTATAGCGTAGTTTACGTCAAGATCAATATCTTCGGTATTATTTATCAGACTAATTTCCTGCCCGGGATGTTTGTACATTGTCCTGAGATCGGAGAGAAGGAGAGACAGGTGTTCTGAAAAATTGATCATTGAAAACATTTCATTCTGGTAGAGTCTTTCATGGATTATGGCCATCGAGTGAATGCGGCTGCCTACGTCCTTGATCAGCCAGCGGGCATTTTCGTCGACGATGTAGTTTTCCTGCAGGCTGATCATGCTGCAGATCACCTGCAGGTTGTTCTTCACGCGATGATGCAACTCCTTGAGCAGGACTTCTTTTTCGTTGAGCATTTGCTCGAGCAGTTCCTGGGTCCGCTTCAGGCTTGTCACGTCCTGCATGGTCCCCATGATCACCTCTACGGCGCCGTAAT
>JAKLIV010000009.1 GCA_022709405.1 Spirochaetota bacterium | reverse complement strand
CTTATTCCGGCCACGCTCTGCTTTCAAAGGAAAAGACGTTCGAGATAATCAACGTGGACAATATTTCGGATTACAATCAGGACCGCGTCGTATACCAGCGCATCGAGAAGTACGTCGATCCCATGAAGGACGGCTCGATCGAGGCGCTGCTGATCATCCAGAACAAGAAGACCTATCTCATGATGGACGGCTTCGACGCCCTGACCGACGTCCAGGTCAGCAGGATGAATACCGCGGTGCAGAACAAATACATGCTCGACGAGGATTACTGGGTAAACAAGATAAACGGCAAGCCGGATTACGTGCGCACCATTTACCGGCGCTCCGACCTCCTGATCAACGCGAACGAGGAGTTCGTGACCACGAACTTCGGCTCCTTTTACCGCTCGGTGCGCGACAAGCTCCTGAACAAGCACGTCGAGAAGTTCCGCAATCTCATGAGGAACAGGGGCGAGTCCGACATGCACGTATCAAGGAAGCTGCTCCCGATGCCGGTTTACATGACCGAGGAAGAGCGCAAAAAGCCGAAGTACGCCATCGCGGCAAAGGCCAAGGCCAAGGACGAGACTATTTATTACTGCGAGGACGCCGACGGCGACGGCGTTACCGAAAGCTTCTGGGTCCACGGCGGCGACGGTTTCGACTGGGGATACAAGTCCGGCCCGAATATCATTTTCATCTACAACAACCAGGACAAGGACGTAGAGACCATCATCGGCAAGCTCGCCAACGAGTCGGTTTACGGATCGGTTGAGGACGAAAAGGAAGTGATCAAGACTTTCCCGAAGGAAAACGAGGTCAAGGACATGATCGAATGGGTCACGCCGCTCGACGAGTTCTATCATGACTGATAATAGACTTTTTGCGAAACTGCCGTCTCGCACTCTGAAAGGCCCCTGTAGAGGGGCTTTTTAAGGGGCTTCGCCCCTTAAACCCCATTAAAGACAAGATATGCAATAAGCCTAATAATATTTTTTTTGTTCCCTGACAGTCGAGTACGGGTTGCGGCCGTAATGGTGCCCGGGCCAGATGACGGTTTCGTCTGGCAGGGAGAGTATCCTGCCCCGGATCGAATCCATGATCTTCTTCATTGACCCGTCCCCCAGGTCGGTCCTTCCCATGCCTTCGGTGAAAAGCGTGTCCCCGGTGAATACGTGCCCGGGCGCGTAAAGGCTTATCGATCCCTCGCTGTGCCCCGGTGTGTGCATGACTTGAAGCGACGCGCCGCCGAAATCAACGACATCGCCGTCTTTGAGCAGTGAAACAGGGGCCGGCGACTTTTTTCCGCCCACGAAGCGCGACAGCACCCGGCTGGATATGCTTCCCAGCTTCGGCGCGTCGAGCTCGTGGATCAACAGCCCCGCGCCGGTCCGCTTCATGACATGGTCGTTGCCCGAAGTGTGGTCGAAGTGGCCGTGGGTGTTTATCACCCATTTAACCTTCACCGAGTGTTTGTCGACTGCGGCGAAGATCCTGTCGAAATCCCCCGCAGGGTCGATGAGCACGCCTTCGCCGTTTTTTTTGTCGGCCACGAGATAGCAGAACACGGCCATGGGCGTGACGAGTATCTGTTCGATGATCATGCTGTCAGAATCCCCCGTAAATCCTGAAAATTCATTCAATCCTGGCTGATTCTGGATACCGTTGACCGTCCGGTCAAGCTTAAAAAATCGTTGCAATGGAGCCTATCCTTCTGCGATACTATCCGCCGGAAGGGCCTGACCATGAAAAAAATCGTTTTTACGATTATCGCCGTTTTGAGCTGGATGGCGTTACCCCCTGATCTGGGAGCCGATACGCTCAGGTGGGCCATACCGGCCGGGTATCGTCTCGAGATGGTGCGCACCGCATCGTGCCAGTTTCTCATCAACGGCAAATCCATGAAATTGTACGAGGAGCGGAACATCATCGACCTGTTCTGCGCCTCGGGCGAACAGGCCATGAACCGGGTGAAGGGGCTTTTTTCAGTTTACCAGCGCGACAAGGGAGAAGAGGTCTTCACCCTGGTTGAACAGCATCCCTCCGATTTTTCTATCGCATCAAACGGGATGTTCGCCGTGTCCGATGATGCGTACATGCCGAACCTGAGAAACATCCCCTCTTTCCCGAACGGGCAGGTGAAGCCCGGTGATGCCTGGCAGGGCACGGGGGAGATGGTGATCCGCGGTTTTTCCCGTCCTCTCAAGCTCGTTTTTCCGGTGAAATACCGGTACCGGAAGGACGCCCCCGGTGTGAACACCGGGCTCGTCGATTTCGAGTACGAGATAGACATGGACATGCGCAAGGGCGCATATCCTCCCGATTTTCCGATAAGCATCATGGGCTCGAACAGCGGAACCATGGTATGGGACCTGGAGCGCGCAATCCCCCTGAAAGGCGAGGAGCAGTACCGGATCAGGCTCATGGTCGGTGAGATCGAAAGCGGCGTGTCTATCCTCGAATACCGGGTGAAATTCATCGTGGGGTGCACGCTCTATCCGCCCGTCACCGACGAGGAAAAGGAGCGCCAGAAGGAAGAGCTGAAGACGCTCATCGACCAGAACAGCCAGATAGAGGTCGGCGCCGACGACCGGGGAATCGTCCTCCGGCTCGGAGAGGTTTATTTCGATTTCGACTCATCGTCCCTGAAGACCGAGGCCAGGCGGAACCTCGATGCGGTCGTGTCCGCGGTCCGTGACAAATACCGGGGACGGGAGATAATCGTCGAAGGCCACACGGACACTACCGGAGGCAAGGATTACAACTACGGCCTTTCCCGGAACAGGGCGCGGTCAGTGGCCGAGTACCTGAAGCCCGGCATCCAGAGCGACAAGATATCTTTCAGGGGCCTCGGGCCCGACAAACCCATGGCCGACAACTCGACGTCCGAGGGCAGGCAGAAAAACCGCAGGGTCGAGATCATCATCAAGCTGAATTGATATGTTACTAAAGAAAAATTTTTTCATCCCCACGAGAAAATTCGAGATCATCGCGCACCGGGGCTCTCCGCGCGAATATCCCGAGAACACGGCCGAGTCGTTCGCCCGGGCGCTCGAGATATGGTCCGATGCAGTGCTCGAGCTCGACGTGTGGCGGACCGCGGATGAAAGGATCGTGGTCATGCATGACGGCGTTCTCGATGCCTCGACCGACGGTTCCGGCCCGGTGGGCGCCGCAACGCTCGCCGAAATACGGGAGCTCGAGGCCGGGCACAACATATCGTTTGACGGCGGGAAGAGCTTCCCCTTCAGGGGCAGGGGATTCAGGGTCGCCGAATTCGGCGAACTGCTCAGGAAATTCCCCCGCGCCCGGATGTCGGTCGACATCAAGTACGACTCGATAGAATTCGCCCGGAGCGTGCTTGACTGCATAGAGGAAAACGATGCGGCAAGCCGCGTCATCGTCGGTTCGTTCCACGGGAGGATAGTCTCGTGGGTCAGGAGGGCCAACCCGGTGGTCGCCACGAGCTTTTCGAAATGGGAGATCATACGTTTCATGGCCCTGCAGAGGCTCGGCCTGGCTTTTCTCGCCGGGACAAAGGGCGATGCTTTCATGGTGCCGGAATATACCGGCGCAGACAAACCCGAGTACCTGGGACGAGGCGTTTTCCAGGGGTTGAGGCTCGTCAGCAGGGGATTCATCCGTGCGGCCCACCGCGCCGGCGTCCCGGTTTTCGTATGGACCGTGAACCGAAGGGACAATATGGACCGCCTGATCGCATGGGGAGTAGACGGCATTGTGTCTGATCGTCCCGCTGAGCTCGTGGACGCGGCGCTGAGTCTGCTGCAGGGGCGATAAAACTCATTGACATATTTTTTTGCCGTCGGGAACATGTCAGTCATCACTTATATTTAAAGAGGCAAGAGAAATGTTCTGGAACGAGCAGCTGGAAACCATCGAACGCAAGGCCCTGGAGAAGCTGCAGCTGGAGAAGCTCAGGAAAGCTCTCGCGGCCGCGGCAACGACCCCCTTTTATAAAAAAGTTTTCGCCGACAACGGGGTGGATGTTTCACGGATCACTACGCTCGACCATCTGCGCGATCTTCCCCTGACGACCAAGCACGACCTGAGGCTCTCCTATCCCGACGGGATGGTCGCCGTTCCCCGCACCGAGATCGTGAGGCTTCACGCCTCCTCTGGCACGACGGGAAAATCGACCGTGATCTTTTACACCGCCAAAGACCTGGCCGACTGGGCCGACCTCATAGCGCGAAGCATGATGGCCACGGGCACCACCAGGAACGACGTGTTCCAGAACATGATGGGATACGGCCTTTTCACCGGCGGCCTCGGGCTGCATTACGGGGCCGAGAGGCTCGGCTGCCTCGTCATCCCGTCTTCGACGGGCAACAGCCTGAAACAGATCGAGCTCATGAAGGATTTCGGGACCACGGTCGTCCACATAACGCCGAGCTACGCAATGCACCTCGCGGACGTCGTTTCCGAAAACGGCATCAATCCGCCCGATCTCGGAATAAAGAAGGCCTATCTCGGCGCTGAGCCGTATTCCGAAGGTGTCAAGAAAAAGATTGAGGGCCAGTGGGGCCTTGACGCCTACAACTCCTACGGCCTCTCGGAGATGAACGGCCCGGGTGTCGCCTTTGAATGCGAATACAAAAACGGCATGCACCTGTGGGAAGACTATTACATCATGGAAATCATCAATCCCGACACCGGCGAGCGTCTTCCGGACGGAGAGGAGGGCGAACTCGTGCTGACCCACATCAACCGCGAGGCGATGCCCATCATACGGTACCGCACCAGGGACCTGACGCGCATCATCCCCGAAAAATGCGCCTGCGGCCGTACGCACCGCCGCATCGAGCGCATCAAGGGCCGCACCGACGACATGCTCATCGTGGGCGGGGTTAACGTTTTCCCGTCCCAGATCGAGACCGTGCTCATGAACGTTCCCGAGGTGGGAAACAACTACCAGATAGTGCTCGACAGGCACAACAACCTCGACAGGATCCACGTGCGCGTCGAGCTGTACAACAAGATGTTCGAGGGCGACATCAAGGCCCTTGACGCGCTCAGGAAAAAAATCGTGGAGCGGCTCAAGGCTCTCATAACCGTGAACCCGAAGGTCGAGCTCCTCGAGCCCGGGTCGCTGCCTCCGAGCATGGGGAAGGCGGTCAGGGTCATCGATAAACGGGAGATTTAACCCATCAGAAAGGAGGGACATATGCCGCAGCAGGTTTCGGTTTTCGCTGAGAACAGGCCGGGCAAGATTGACCGGCTGACCGAGGTACTGGAGCAGAAGAGCATCAATATCCGGGCAATCACGATATCCGACTCGGGGGATTACGGGATCATCAAGCTTCTCATAGACAAGCCCGCGGAGGCCTGCGAGGCCCTCAAGGAGATCGGTATCGCCGCCACGCTGAAAGACATCGTCGCCGTCAAGATCGCCGACAAACCGGGCGGCCTGCACAAGGTGTCGTCGATTCTCGCGCGCAAGGGGATCAATGTCGAGGACGCATACGGGTTCACCATACGCGAGAGCGGCCAGGCTGTGTTTGTTTTTCAGGTCGAGAACGTCCAGAAGACCGAGAAAATCCTCGTGGATGAGGGTTTCACGATCCTGAGCAACCAGGAGCTTTATTATATCTAAAAAAAATCATCGGGGCCTTGACGAAAGGCCCTCTTAAATATATATTATTTAAGAAATATATAAAATACTTAAAAACTTAATAAACCCAAGGAGCTTCCAATGGAAAATTTGACGAAAGAAACCTTTAAACAAAAAATTTTTGATTTTGAGAATAAAAAGGAATGGGAGTATGCCGGCGGTCTCCCGTGCATCATTGATTTCTATGCCGACTGGTGCGGGCCCTGCAAGATGGTTTCTCCCGTGCTCGAACAGCTGGCGAAAGAATACGACGGCAAGATTAATATCTACAAGATCAATACCGAGCAGGAGCAGGAGTTGGCGGGAATCTTCGGAATCACCAGCATACCGAGCATACTTTTCGTGCCGCTAAACGACAAACCGCAGATGGCCATGGGCGCCATGCCGAAACAGGCATTCGTGAATGCCATACGCGATGTCCTGAAAGTTAATTAGAATTTGTGTTTTGATGCAGAAATCTTCGATTTCTGCATCAAAACAATAATCATTTTTTATTGACGCTGATCAGCGAGCATATTTCCCCGGTATCATCCGAGGCAGTGGAACTGTTGTAGGTGTCGGGCATCCATGTCCCGTCCACGATATACTTGTAGCGATAGGTGCCGGGCGTTATCCTCTTGACCAGGCGCCAGATACCGTCATTACCCTTTTCAAGCAGATCGTTTTCCGGGTTCCAGTTGTTGAAATCCCCCACCAGGGAAATCATTCGCGCACCGGGCATGTAGATGCGGAACTGCACAGTGCCGGGTCCGATTATTTTATACGTGACGTTCTTCCCCTCGCGGCTGTAGGCGGGTGATGCAAGAGAAACATAGGACCCGATCCCGTCGTCCCTGCGCAAGCTGTTGAGCGGGTCAGGGGTCCATATCCCGCCGACCTGATATTTGTATTCGATCCGGTCTCCGAGGCCGTATTCTTCGAGAAAAAAATACCAGATTCCATGATTGTTTCTGGTCATGCGCCTCGGCGCCCACTGGGAAAAGTTGCCGGCAATGCAGACCGACCGCGCGTCGCGATTGCTATAGGTGAACAGAAGTCCCCTGCTGATGATGGATGTACCGCTTGAAAGGTTATCGAGCTTCACCATTTCAAGCTCGCGGGGCGGTTCTGCGGTTTTAAGGTGCGTCAGATCGTAATAATTGAACTCCCCGTGGCTTTTATAATCCGACCTGAAAGCCACTATCTGCAACAGCAGAAGTATCGTGATAATGCTTTTTATCTTCATCAACTGACCCCGCAGTGAGGGCCTCTCAGTATTAAAATCCCCCGGCGGCCCCAATAACTGTTTTAATGTTACAGTATTTATGTCGATAATTGAAGGGAAAATATTTACAGTATTTTCGCGGCAGTGCGTCATGCGGGCGGAAATGATGAAAAGTTCGGAAAGGCCGTCCACAAGTCATTATTGGATATTGCATGACACTTCACGGGGAGATAATAACTGTTGACTTTATTTTGGGCTGAATGTTAATTTATGCCAGGTGATCATTAATGGGCGATAGTGAAAAGGCCATAACCTATACTCCTGAAGAACTTGCAGAAATCAACAGGATAATTGCATCCATCTCCTCGGCTCCCCCGGTCCCGGAAATGAAAGCGGAAGCTCCGGCCGTCAAAAAGCCGCAGCAGAAACCGGTCGAGCAGCCTGACGAATATTTCGGAGAGCCGGAAGACCTCGATCTTCCGACCGGCGACCTGGACAAGGCCGTTTCAGAGGAAAAATTCGAGGAGGATTTTTCGTCGGCCGAGGAAGCCCTGCTGGACGAGGACCTTTCACTGCCTGAAGAGGATGCGACCCTGGCTGACAGCCTCGATCTCGGCGAGGAAATCAAGCTCGATGAGAGCGACCTGGAGGAAATATCCTCCGAGGATCTCCAGGACATCTCGGATTTCGTGCAGATCGAGGAAGCTCCTGAAGAAGCCGGGGAGGCGGTGAAGCCGGCGCCGGAACCAAGGCAGAAGCTTACCGAAAAGCTGGCCGAGAAGTTCGCCGAAAAATTTCCCCGCAAACCGAAAAAGGCGGCGACGCCGCTGGATCAGCTCGACGCCCTGACCGCCGGCGAGCCCGAGTCACTGGACAGCCAGGACATCTCCGAAGAGCGCTTTACCGATGAGGCCGCCGAAGAGGCGGCTCCCGCGCAGGCAGAAGCCGGGGAACAGGATGAATTTGCCGATATCGAAGGGATCGATTTAGGCGAGCCGGTTCCGGAAATTAAACCGGGCAAGAAAGAGAAACCGGCCGGAGTATCCCTTGAAAAAGAAGCCGAAACCGAAATCCCGGACCTTTCCGACATATCGATCGACGATGCCGGAAGCATTCCCGAGGCCGGCGTTGACGATATCCCTGAGATCGACCTCGGTGAAATATCCGACGGGAAGAAGCCTGCGGCCAGGGCGGATAAAGAGGCCTCCCTTGAGGAGGAATTCATCGAACCCGGTCTTGATGAGCTGGGAAACGAAGATCTTGTCGATCTGGGCAACCTGACCGACATCACTTCTGACAAGAAATCCACGACTAAAATGCCCGAACCGGAGGCGGAAATCCCTGATATAGGGATAACCGAAGAGGCGCTCGACGAGATAGATAAAATTGATATCGGCGAAATCGAGGAAAAAAGACCCGGAAAGCCCCCCAGGGAGGAGGAGTTCACCGTCGAGCCGATGGATGAGGATGAACCGGCCAGGCCTTCGAAAAGGCCTGCCCCCGCAGCCTATCGCGCCGATGAATCCGGCGAATCGGTCGAGCTTTCAGACAGGGAGTTGAAGCGCCTTAAAAAGGCGATACTGCTTTTTAATCCGGCCCTGATTTCAGTCATAAAGGACGTTATCGTCCGTGATCTCCTATCGCCCGGCGATACGCGCCAGCTTGTCGATTTGATCGTCACGGGCCGGCCCGAGGAAAATGTCCACAGGTTCCTCGAAAGGAAACTGAACAGGAAAATCGACCTGCGCAAGGAAACGCCCTCGGGAAGGAGAGTGCTGTACTCCAGGGCCGAGTACACGCGAGAGGGCAGGGAACGCCAGCGCAGGCTGTTCAGGATGACGAAGATTTTCGCTGTCGCCGCGGCCGTGGGTTTCATCATAACGATACTGACCTATCAGTTCGCATACAAGCCCTATATGGCCAGGAAGCTGATCGCACAGGGCGTCTCGCTGATCAGGGAGAGGGGGGACTATCAGAAAAAGCCCGGGGATTACCGGAAGGCCGAGGAGCTTTTCAAGAGGGTGCACGAGGATTACAGGGAAAACTACCTGCCGGGCTACACCGCGTACGGCAGGGCTTATTTTGACATGAAAGAGTATTCCCATTCTCTGGACAAGCTGAACAGGGCTTTCGAGATCGATCCGCGCGACCCTGAGGTTCTCAATGGGCTCGGATATTATTATTCGCGCGTCCCGAACGAGTATTACCGCTCGATAAAGGGGAGCGTCAACCGCTGGTATTACAAGGGCAAGAAGCCAGAGATGGCGCAGCAGCCCCAGCTCGAGGTAGCCATCAATTTTTATAAAATGGTGCTTCAGCGCGACAAGGAAAACGTGACGGCGCTGTTCGGAATCGGAAACGCCTATTTTCATCAGGGCGAGTACCTCAAGGCCAAAAAATTCTACGAGGACATCCTGAAAGTCGATCCGGATTCACCGATCGGGTATGCCGGGCTGATGAACCTTTATGTGGAAAGGGATTCTTTTCCGCAGGTGGCCTCGCTCCACGCCGAAATAAGGGAAAAGGAGCTTATGCCCGAGCTTCCCTCGGCCCTTCTGGGCAAGCTGGCCGAATACTATCTGTCGAAAAGACGCAGCGACGATTCGAGCGTACGCATCGATTACGGCGTCAAGAGTCCGCGGATCATCGATGATGAAGACAATACCTATCCTGCTGTGAGGTCGGTGCTGAAAGACCTGGCAAAACGCGATCCGGATTATCCTCCACTGCAGGTGCACTGGGCGCGCCTCAACAGGGCGCAGAAGAACTATGCGCTTATGGAAAAGTATCTCCAGAAGGCCATCGATCTTTCGCCCAACTATTTCGGCGCGCTTCACCTGCTCGGCGAGTACCATTATTTCACGAACGAGCCGGTCAAATCGTATGAGTACCTGAACCGCGCCGTCAATGCGCACAGCAACAGGCCGGACTTCACTCTTGATGATTTTTACAAGGAAACAGAAGAGCTCGGCAAGACTTACTCCATCATGGGAAATATTTTCTATTATTTCTTCGACAAGCTCAGGTATCGTTACGGTGATCTCGAAGACGAGATGATCGAGGACGATAAGGACAAATACCTGAACTACAGCATAGCCAGGGAAAAATACGAGGAAGCCCAGCGTCAGGGATTCAAATCGCCGGAGGTGCACTACAATCTGGGCAGGATTTATTATCTCGACAAACTCTACCAGGACGCTCTCGACCAGTGGCTCAACCTGTATGAGGAGTTCGTCACGCGGCCGGAGCTCATGTTTTCGCTGGGCAACGCCTTTTACCATCTCGGCAATTACGAGGCCGGCAAGGGCGAGTACCTGAAGCTCGCCGACGCCTACGAGGCCGATGCCGAAAGGATAACGATGGTGCAGTACGGAAACAAGGACCACATACGGATATTCCGCACGCTGTCGGCCGCGTATAACAATCTCGGAGCCATATACCAGATCCAGAACAATGAATCAAAAAGCGGAATCTGCTACTGGAAATCGGTGGATTACGCCAAGCAGCTCGAGACCGAAAACGCCATCGCGAGGGTGAACTTGGCGAGGTCTTTTAACCGCGAAATTAGGACCGCGCCGATTCTGGACGAGGAGATTCCCTACAGCATCGACATCTACCGGGAGGACATGCGTTGAGGGCCGGTTCTGCTATCGGGGCATGCTTTTTTTCAGAAGCGCGTATTCGAATCCGTCAATCAGCCCGTTAAACGACGCGTAATTGATGTTCTCCGACAGTGATGAAACCTTCCACACGTCCTCGCCGTCGGAAAAAATGATCGTTACTTCGACCACCGTACTCGTGCCTCTTCTGGCGTCCAGTATGTTCGCCCTGTAATCCACCAGCTTGATATTTTCGATCTCGGGAAAAAGCGGAGTGAGGCCCTTTTTCAGGACGTTCGCAAGCGCGTCGACCGGACCTTTGCCCGTGGACGCCTCGTGAATCGTCTTGCCGCTGGCCTCTATCTGGACGGTCGCCTCCGGTTCGACGCCGTTGTCGATAAGGCGGTAATTGTCCAGGATTTTGAAGGGACGGCGGTAACTGTTCAGCGTCCGGGCGATGGCCAGTTTTTTGGATGCGTCTTCAATGTTGAAATTCAGCATGTTTTTCACCGCGATCATATCTTGTGGCCCTTTATCGGGTTTTTGTCAAGAAGAAGATTTCTGTGCGGGTCACCCGATGGGCCTGCCGGTAGCCGGGGACAGGATTTCACGTTTGCCCGAACCGTAATCCAGGGTTATTCTGGATCCGCTTATGGCGTATTCGCGCAGGTCCCGGCCGACCGGATGGTGCCACTCCTTGCGGCCGGTGGAGGTCTCGACTTTGATCAGGTAAAAATCGTTTTGTTCGTCGGGGAAAATGAGGTAGAGCGAGCCGTCATGCATTGCGCTCAGGAAGCTCTTGCCCGGGATTGACCAGAGTGTCGAGCCTTCCTGCTTGTCGAGTGCGAGAAAAAAACCCGTGGTGTCCGAGGATTCGCCCGAAACGTAAAACCTGTTCCGGTCTTCGATGACCGAGGAAATATAGTCGATGCCGGGGATTTTCTTTATCCAGCGGTTCGAGCCTCCATCCTGCTCCCTGCAGAGCAGGATGGATTTTTCGGCGTCGAAATGCAGTTCGGCGCTGCCTGGATCAAAGATTTGTGAATGATACAGCGCCATCAATCATCAAGAGAGATGTCCCTTGATTTTGAGCCCCTGGATCACTATGCGCGCCATTTCGTCGTTCGAGAATTTCGCCGCGTTCAGGATCAGGTGGTAATTATGCGGATCAAGTATGTCGAAATTGACATACTCCCTTATGTAATTCACCCTTCTTGCCGTGTTGTCGATGACCAGTTTTTCTGCTTCTTTCTTGTCTACGCCCTTGATCTGCATGACGTTCTTGACTTTATATTCCATGGGAGCGATGATGCGGACATTGTAACCGCCCTTCATTTCGCGGGTGATGACGTTTCCCGCCCTTCCGATTATGACAACGTTGCCGTTGGCCGCGAGCATGCGGACGGTCTCGGCGAGTTTTCTGTATACGGCCACCTGGGGCGGAAAGCTGCTGAATGACGTGCTCAGGACGTTCGCCATCTGCTGGCGGGCGTCGTCGGTGAGGGTTTTCGCAAGCGACTCCGAAAGCCCCATGTCCTGCATCACTCTGTCCAGAACCTGTTTATCGTATGCCGCCCATACAAGCCCGTCGGGATATTCGGCGTTGAGCAATTCGACTATTTTTTTGCCGAGATCATATCCAAGACATCCGTATTCCCTTTCTATGGTAATGAACGGCTTGGCCTCGGTATCATGCAGTTTGACTTTGGCTTTTTGGGATTCCCAGAACTTCATCTGATTGCCGATAAATTTTTCCATTGCTAAATATCTGGACATCATGTCTCTCCTTTAAAATTGAAAATGATACAACTATGGCAGAAAGGCCCTGCTCATCCTGCTCATATCTTTTTTGTGAATACCATCCGCCTTTGACTAAACATGTTATAATAACAGCATATGCCGATTATAAACTGTTCTTATCAATAATAATATAACAACTATCTCAGGTATAAATTTTAAAAAGGGGAGTAAAATAGCAAGAACTTTTCTCATGGCTTTGTCTATAAAAAAAGTAAAAAACTGTAGAGGGGGATAATCTTTTACCGGGCATTACTGGCCGTCTTGAGCGAGCCTATCGCTTCTCCCATCTTGACTCGCTGGCCGGCCGCAAGCTGATTGAACTCCATGAATCCGCGGGGGAAAACGAGGATTACGGTCGAACCGAGGTGGAACATTCCTATTTCGTCCCCCTTTGAAAGGGGATAACGGTTTTTACCATCAAAAAATACTTCGGTCTTTTTACTGAACGGACGGTTTGTCTCCATGCTGTCGTAGGAAACGGAAATTCTACCCACGTTCATTGCGCCAACCTTGCACATGGCGACGGTTTTACCCCGGCATTCGATGAAGCTGATGAGCCTTTCGTTTCTGGTGAACAGTCCCTTGAGCCCTTTTGCCATGTATTCCTGCACGGTGAAAAGCCTGCCCGGAACGTGAAGGTATCCGGCGACCACGCCCTCCACAGGGGAATGTATCCGGTGGTAGTCGCCCGGCGAAAGATACAGGGTAACGAACGATCCGTCGAGAAACTCCCCGGCCTTCGGCGAGGGGATGAGGTCCCTGACCGAGTATTCGATCCCCTTTGCCTGGATCATGGTGTCGGAGGACAGTCTGCCGAACTGGTCGATGCGCGCATCGACCGGCGACACGACGCTGTTTGCGGATTGGTCGATGGTGCGCGCGCCGGGTCTGAGCTTTCTCACGAAAAACCGTTCGAAACAGCCGAACCCTTCTTCGGGCTCGATATATTCGTCGGTTATCGAAAACTTTCTGGAATACCATCCGATAAGGGACGCGAGCATGGGCCGCGGCAGCGGGATCCTGACGATCATTCCGAACAGCCGTGACAGCAGGTTCTGGGGCAGAATCTTGAATAGAAATATGGCGGTGCGGGCTGATTTTGTCATGCAGCGGTGTTTTCCTGTGATTTATTGCCTGGAGTAAATGCCTTGCTCAGAGTAAAAAAACGGCTGCGAGGGGTTTTGTCAAGAATATATCCGGCATCCGGTGCAGGTTTGCTCTGAGCAGAGCTGATTTTTTTACTCTGAGCGGCAAATTTTGTGCTTAATTGATATCCCTGATCCGGACTTATCCGCCGGAATATTTTAATAAAAAAACGTCAAATGCTTGACATTAACCGTGCGGTTAAATAGGGTGCCATCTTAGTTTCTATTTTTTAACTGAACGGTCAATATTGATGTCTGAAGAAAATACTATACCAAAGACCAGCGAGGAGCGGGAATCCCGCAAGCGCATTCTTGCATGCGCCAAAAGCGAGTTCGCCGAACGCGGATTCGGGGGCGCGCGCATGGCCGAAATCGCTCACAAGGCCCAGGTGAACAAAGCCCTGATCCACTATTACTATAAAAGCAAGGAGCTGCTTTACTTCGAGGTCATCAAGAACATTTTCGGATACACGGATATCGAAATCCCCATTCCCGTCCCGGAGTATAGCGGAAAGCTGGCCCTGACCCCGTCGCAGAAGCTTTACGTGGTCCTCTATTTCATGGCGAATTCGCATCTCAAGGGGGCCGACCCGGAGACCATCAAACTTTTTTTCTGGGAGATCGCCGAGGGCGAGAAATACCTCAACTACTTCATGGAAAAATACACCGCCCCGCGCCATATAAAGCTTCTCAACATCATCAGAGAGGGCGTCGCGGCCGGCGAATTTGAAACTGAAATCCCTGAGCTTTCGGTGGCTGCGATTTTTTCGTTTATCACGTTCTATACGATTGATATCAAGCTTTCGGGAGGGCAGCACAAGTATTTCTTTGAAACCGAGATCCCGGACTATAACGAGGTGGTGCGCTTCATGATCGTCAACGCGTTCAAGTCCCTGCGCCCCTCGGGAAAACCCTTCAAACTGCCCGAGGTGCCGGCGGATTTCATGACGTATGTCGACACACTGCTCGATATTCTCATAGCCAACAAGAACGAGGGCATCATGGGCCAGATTATCGGCAGGGTCGAGGAGATGATTTTATGATGGCCGGGTTTCACCGATACGGCGGCTGAGACAGAAGGTCATGCTTATATATTCAGGATATTATTGTCTTTCAATGAACAGGAGTATGTCATGATTAAAAGAATGCTTTCACTGACGGCGATTGTTTCAGTTGCACTGCTCGCGGGCCCGGTCCCTGCGCAGCAGAACGGCGGCAACGAGATAAAACCTGTCGAGATCGAGCTCGCCGACGAGCCTGCTGTGGTCATCGGCGGCGTCGAGTTCACCGTCGGCGACGCCATACGGTACGCCATCGAGAAGAACCACACTATCATTTCAGGGGCCTACGACGTGGCCATGGCCGACACCGACGCCCAGTCGCTGAGATCGAAGTATTCGCCGGTGATCATCGGCGAGGCTGGAGGGAAAAACCAGAAAAATACTGAAGGCGCCCAATTCCTTTACGGGATTGAAAGCAGTTCCGCTGATGCATCAGTTACTGTTGCCAAAAAGTTTGAAACTGGAACCTCTATCTCCACTGGTCTGAAGTATAATTATACGGATTCGGATCTTGCAATGAAGAGTTTTTCAATTCCAGGAATAGCTAGTGTTGAATTTTTAGAGAAATATCATATGCCCATATACTTCGTGCAGGTCGAGCAGGAGCTCTTGAAGAACGTTGTCGGATACGCCGACCGCCGCACCGAGAAGAAGGCGAAGCTGGGCGCGGACATACAGAAGGATTACATCCTGTTTGCACTGTCGCAGGTCGTGGTCGGCGTGATCGCCGATTACTGGGACGTGGTCAGCAAAAAGACCGTGCTCGCGAACGCCGATCTCCAGGTGCAGGAGACCAGGAAGGTCCGCGACATCATCGCAAGGAACGTGCGCCTGGGCCTCTCGGACGACTTCAGCCTGAACTTCTACAACGCCAGGCTCTCGGGAGCCGAGGCCCAGAGAATCGAGGCCCAGCGCGCATACCGCGACTCGCTGAGGAAGTTCCTGACCACGATCAACTTCGACAGCGAGGGCGACCTGACCGGGACCGCAATCATGACCGAGAACCTGCCGGCGCTCAATGTTGAGGAGGCCCTGAAGGCCGCGTATCAGAAGCGCGCCGACTATATCAACGCGCAGCGCCAGCTTGAAATATCGCGCCTCGAGCTGCAGATTCAGAAAAACGACGCGCTGCCCTCGCTCACCGCCGAGTTCAACGCCAGCACCATGGGCCAGCAGAAAGATGCGGCAGATGCATTCGAAGACATGGGCAAGTTCAAGTACACCAACATCGAGGGCAAGGTCAAGGTCACGTATCTCTTCGACAACAGGGCGCAGACCGTTGCCGAACGCAACGCGCGCTTCAGGCTCAAACAGGCCGAAATCGGCCTCGACAAGACGCGTCGTGAGGTCAAGGACGACGTGATTTCCAAAATCGAGCAGATCAACGCCACCCACGGCATGTACATAAAGATGAAGGATGCCCGCCGCGAGGCCGAGGTTTCGTACAGAAGGATGGTCGAGGACCTGCGCAGGGGGCGTCTCATGGCGACCATCGTCAAGGACGGGCTCGACGGGCTCATCGAGTTCAGGCAGCGCGAGCTCGACGCGCTGGTGTACTACAATATTTCCCTGCTTCTGTTCGAGGTCTCGAAGAACGAGCTCTACGAGAAATACAACATCGACGTGAACAAGTATATCCCGAAGGACAAGAAGTGACTTATTTGAATTGAAATTAGGGTAAACGGCGGCGAATAGACATGAATAGAGTCATAATGTTTCTGATGAACCAGAAGCTTCTGGTCAACCTGGTTGTAGCGCTGATTCTCATCCTGGGATTGACCGTGCTCATGAGGATCAACCGGGAGTTCGTTCCCGAAGTCAACTTCGATATGGTCACGGTCACTACGATTTATCCCGGCGGTTCGCCTGACGAGCTCGAGCAGCTGATCAGCATCCCCATAGAGAAGGAGCTGCGCGAGGTCGACGGACTTGACAAGGTGCGCGCGTACAACATCGAGAACGTCTCGGTCGTGGCCATATATATCGACGACAGCGCCAAGGACAAAAAGCAGGTGGTCCAGGACATCAAGGACGCCGTTGACCTGGTCGAAAATCTGCCGGACAAGGCCGAAAAGCCGATCGTCGAGGAAGTCAAGCTCGAAAAGTCCATGGTCATCGACGTGGCGATATACGGCAGCGACGGGAGCGTCCCTTACGGGACGATCCGTGAGGTAGCCGACGACTTCGAAGACAGCGTGTACGAGCTGGATGAAATCGCCGAGGTCGAGGATTTCGGCTTTTTAGACAGGGAATATCTGGTCGAGGTCGACCCCTCGGCCCAGATGAAGTACCGGATGGGCATGAACACGGTCATCAACACGCTGGCGACCCGGAACCTCGACCTGCCCGGCGGGCCGCTGCGCCTCGGAGACAGGGAATACGTGCTCAGGACAAAGGGCCAGTACAACGACTCCGGCGAGATACTCGGCACCGTGCTCATGTCGAACGACATGGGATTCGTCACAAGGATCAGGGACGTCGCGACGGTCAGCGACACATTCGAGGAAGCAACGGTGCATCAGAGGTACAACGGCCAGGAGGCGATCATATACAGGCTCTGGAAAAAAAGGAGCGTTGATGAAATCGTGACCGTAGACAAGATCAGGGATTTCGTCGCCCATTACAAGAACAAGTATCCCGATCAGGTCAAAATCCAGCTTTTCAACGATTACAGCAAGATGACCCGGGAGCGGATTTCAGCGGTCCTCAGCAACGCGGTGACCGGCTTCATTCTTCTCGCCATAATACTCACCATGCTGCTCGGGCCCCGGATGGCCGCCATTGTTGCGTCGGGGATCCCAATCGCGTTCATGGTGGCGTTTATGGGTATGAAGGCCGGAGATATCACGCTCAACGTCATCAGCCTATTCGGGATGATCATGGTCCTCGGGATGATCGTCGACTTCAGCATCGTGGTTTCGGAGAACAGCCACCGGTATATGGAAACCGGCCTGTTCAAGGACCACGCCATACAAAAGGGCGTTTCCGAGGTTGTGTGGCCGGTGACAGTGACCCTGATATGCACCTGCGCCGCATTTGCCCCGCTGCTGATGCTCACCGGCCTCATGGGCAAGTTCATTAAGGCCATCCCGATGGTCCTCATCCTCTGTCTGTGCGCATCATGGTTTACCGCGATGTTCGTAATGCCGACCTATCTTCAGATATTTTCGAAGGAGCCGAAGATCAAAACCAAATTCGATGAACTGAAAAGCGAGGACAGGTATTTTGAAAAGGGTTTTTTCGGATTTATCCAGAGGAGATATAAGAAACTGCTCGCCGTCGCTCTTGACCACCGCTATGTCACCCTCGGTGTCCTGATCGCGCTTCTTGCGGGATCCCTGGCGCTGGTCCGGGTCATCGGTTTCGTTTTCATGCCCGGCGGCGGCGCCGAACAGCTCGAGATTAAGACGTACCTCCCCCAGGACACCAACCTGGCCGCGAACCTCCGCGAATCCCGAAAGATAGAAGATATCATAATGAAGCTTCCGAAAGCGGAGTTCGAAGCCCTTCATTCAAGCATCGGAGAGGAGGTCCCCTTCGTCCTTGATCCCAAGCCGGGAGAAGGGACCCATAAGTCGACGTTCAAGATATATCTCACCTCGTTCCATGACCGGGAGAGGGAGGCCCGGGAAATCCTCGACGAGCTCAGGGTGAAAATAACGGGCGCGCAGAAAAAAGGCCTCATTTCTCCTAACATGTTCGTGAGATTTAGCGTTGAGGAAAAAGGCCCGCCGGTGGGTAAACCGGTCAACGTCGAGATAAGGGGAAGAGACCTGGCCGTCCTCGGTAAAATCGCCCACGAGTATATGGATTACCTCCGCACCATCGACGGCGTTCGTGACATCACCATGGACCTCGAAGAGGGCAAAGAGGAATACCGCTACAAGGTGGACGAGGTCATGGCGACCAGGGCCGGTTTGTCCACATACGACGTGGCAATGGCGCTGCATTCCTCGTACCAGGGTGCGATCGCGACGAGCGTGCGCAAGGGCGAGGAGGACATCGACATCAGGGTCCGCTTTCCCGAAGAGGCGCGCAAAAACAGGAAGAGCCTCGATTACGTGATGATCGCCAACAGGAGCGGCGGCCTCATCCCGCTCGACAGGGTGAGCTCCATGACGAAACAGCCGGGTTATTCCCAGATCAACCGGCTCAATTACATGAGGCTGGTCCAGGTCCAGGCCGACGTCGACCTCAACAAGGCAACCTCGATTGAGGTGAACAGGGCCGTAGAGAAAAAATTCAGGGATATATCCGCGCGATACCCCGGTTACTCGGTCGCGTACGGCGGCGAGCAGGAGGAGACCAGCGAGCGTATGGGAGAGCTCGGCACCCTGTTTCAGTTCGCCCTGCTGATCATATTCATCGTTCTGGCGGTGTTTTTCGGATCGCTCATGCTGCCGGTGGTGGTCATGGCCGCGATCCCCTTTGCTCTCGTGGGCGTCATATTCGCCCTTGCCGTGCACGGCGAGCCCCTGTCGTTCATGAGCGTGCTCGGCCTTTTCAGCCTGGCGGGAGTTATCGTCAGCAACACGCTCGTTCTGGTCCAGTTCATCAACAATCTCAGGGATGAACATCTTCCCATGAGGGAGGCGCTGATCGAGGCCGGGGTCATACGTCTGCGGCCGATCATCCTCACTTCCGGGACAACGGTCCTGGGGCTCATACCGTCGATTTACGGCCTCGGGGGCAAGGACTTTTTTGTCGCGCCCCTGGCCCTGTCGTTCGGTTACGGCCTGGTGTTCGCCACCGTGATCACGCTTATCCTGATTCCCTGTTTTTATCATATCGCAGAGGACATCAAGGGCCGGACATCGAGGCTCCTCGCGGTAGCGGGCATAACCATGAGCCCGGCGATATATACCCCGCCTCCAGCGCCCGTGCTGCCTGGAATCCAGCGGTCCGAGGAAGAGGGCGGGGATGTCAAAGCATCGAAAAAGGAAAAGAAGAAAAAGAAGCAGGATTGACGGATGAGATATACAGGACGGCCCCGTTTTTTCGGGGCCGTTTGTTTATTGCACTATGATGAATTCGACGCGCCGGTTCTGCGCCTTGCCTTCCTCGGAATCGTTATCTGCAATCGGCTTGCTTTCGCCGTATCCGACGATCGAGAGCCTTTCGGCCTTCACTCCCTTTGCCGCCAGGTATTCCTTGATCGACTCGGCCCTGCTTATGGACAGGATGTGGTTCGAATATGCCTTGCCTTCGCTGTCGGTATGCCCTTCTATACGGACCTTCTCGCTTCTTTGGGACAGTATGCCCGATATCTTGTCGAGTTCCGGATATGATTCCGGAAGGATGCTCGCGCTCCCGGTCTTGAAATGAATTTTGTCGGATATGAAGAGCACCTCGTCCTCATGGATCGAGTTGAGGATGGCCTGAATCCGTTCGATTTCATCTTCGCCCATTTTTTCGGGGTTTGAAGGCGGACTGTCCTCCAGTACCACGAGTTTTTTCTGGTTCGAAAGCAGAACGGTGTCCTCGTAAAAGTTGGAGTTGTAAACGCCGATTATCCCCGACAGGGCATATACGGTCGTTGCCTTTTCGTCTGACGGTTTCTCCTGATCCGCCGGCTCCCCGGATTTTTTGGATACGGCTTCCTCCTTATCGGCGTCGGTAACGGCCGGCCCGACTACAATCCCGAGTTCCGTTCCGCGGATGGCCGCGACCGTTGTATCGGTATGGAGCTCGATCGTGTGGGTTTTGTGTATCCGCTCGAATTTGCCGAATACGGCCCCCTCCTGCACCTGAATTTTCAACTCATTAATGCTTATGTCCTTGATCCGCATGCTGCTGTTTTCGGAAACCCGGATCGCCGTTCCCCCGTGGAAGCGGATGTCGGCGAGTGATTTCTCTCCGGACCGGACCTCGCTGTCGTCGGTCAATTTCATGCCCACGACCGCGTCGCACCAGGCCGCATCGCCGGCCGTCTTGCATTTGACATCGCCGATGACATAAGTGATTACAGGGTTCTGCTTGATAAGTACGGGCGGCTGCATGAGCATTGTGTCGCTCAGCAGCAGATAGGCCACGGCGCCGGCGACGGTGAAGACAAGCGCGCTGATGGCCAGTAAAAGTATTTTTTTCATTTTGACAACCCCTTGAAATTGCCCAATTTTATAAAATATTAAATTAATGTAAATTAAAAATTGGTTAATTCTAATTGACATCAATAAAACTTGACCTTACAGATATTCTGTATATATATGCGAAATAGATATGCATAAACGTTTGAAGAAATATATCAATGAAGCTTTCGGGGATTTAAATAATATACCGGAAAACTTGAAGGATTTTATCGCCGTCGTCAACCGTGAGTTTGACGCCCTCGATAAAGTGATCCATGCTACTGAAAAAGTTACGGATGAAAACATCCGCGATCTGATAATATCCAATGTAGAATTAAGCACCTATCTAAACGCATCGCGCGACCTTATTTTCAGGATCAACCGTTTCGACAGGATAATCGATTATGTCGCCAACCAGGATTACCTGGGCCTGAACCTGGACCAGTTCAAGGACGGGCCGGTCGGCGGGCTTCCGTTATGCGACGATGCCGAATTCTTCTCGAATGCCCTGAAACAGGTCCGGGATCTCAAGCTGAATCTGACGATCGAGTATCCTGTCATAATAAACGGCGAGGAAGTTTTCCTGAACGCCAGGTTTATGCCTATCCTGCAGGATGAAATCGTCATGGTGATCCGGGACATCACCGGAGAAAAGAGGGCGCTGAAAGACCTGCTTCGCAGCGAAAAGAATTTCAGGCGACTTCTTGAAATACTGCCGTATCCGGTGGCGGTGCATAAAAACCTCGAGCTGGTCTACGTGAACGATGCGGCGATCAGGCTGATTGGCGCAGAGGAAGCCGGCCAGATTGTCGGAACGAATCTGCGGGATTATATACATGCCGAGTCTCTGGAGACCGTCAACAGAATGTTCAGGGAACACGTAAACGGCGCCGACAAGCTGATGTCGTACCGGGAAAAGATCGTGGACCTGCAGGGCAACGAGTTCTACGTGAACCTCATCAGTTCAATCGTTACCTGGGGCGATGATTCAGCTATTCTTGTCATCGGCCGTAATATAACCGACGAAATATTAATGCAGGAACGGCTGGTGCGCGCCGAGGAGATGTACCGGATCCTTGCAGAAAGAATGTCGGACTCCATATGGATGATCGACAGCAACAAAAAGATTCTCTACATCAATCCGGTCGACAAGAGAATAACCGGCTATGATCCGGAGGATTACGAAAAGATTGGTAATGACCGGATTTTTCCGGCCCCTTCTCTCAAAAGACTGAATGAGACTATTGACGATCTTTTATCAAAACAGACCGCTGAACCGAATACCGATATTGGCGGCGCTACAGTCGAGATGGAAGTCTTTAAAAAAGGCGGAGGTGTCGTTCTGGTTGAAGTGAACCTTTCGCTTGCAGCATTCGGCAGGGATAATCCCGTTGTAATCGGCGTGGTCCGCGATATTACCGAGAGAAAGACGATCGAAAATGAACTGAGGAAGGCCGAAAAATGGCGCGAGCTCCTTCTTGCGACAACGCCTGACATCATCTACATGCTCGACACGAACGGAATTTTCACCTATATCAGCCCGAGGGTCAGGGAGGTGACCGGCCATCCCGAGGAAGAGTTTATTGGCAGGCGTTTCAGCGATTTCATCGAAGAGAGCGAAAAAGATTACGTCAACGACAAGTTTAAAACCGGAATAGACAGGGGACAAAGCTGGCTCTATCAAATCACCGTGGCCTTTGACAACGGCGACAGGATTCCCATGGAAATAAACGTGAGCACCATGCACGACAAAGACGGGACGCCCATAGGAAGGCTGGGGGTTGCAAGGGACACCAGTCATAAAATGGGGACAATCAGGTAACACCGCCCGGATTCCGCGTTCTAAGAATCACATCCGACTTATGTATTGCTTATTATCGGGATTCTGCTTATTTTTTATACAGGATCCAACAGCCGATTATTTCGAAAAAACGATTCTGATATAACGAGGAAATTCATGAATAAAAAGATACATCACCAGAGCAACAACATGATTTACGTATTCAATTCCGGCAAGGGGATTCTGCAGCACGTCAGCCGGATAACAAAGACCGATTCCGACTGGAAAAAGATTCTCGCCCCTGAACAATACCGGATAGCACGGAAGAAGGGAACCGAAAGGGCGTTCACGGGTAAATACTGGGACCATCACGCCCGGGGCGTGTACAAGTGCGCTTGCTGCGGCAACGACCTGTTCAGGTCAGAGTCGAAGTTCAATTCGGGGACGGGCTGGCCCAGTTTCCTTGCTCCAATCGCCGACCAGAACATCGTCACGAGGCCCGATGTCAGCATATTCATGATGATGAAAAGGACCGAGGTGGCATGTTCCCGTTGCGATGCGCATCTGGGCCATGTTTTCAATGACGGGCCTGCGCCGACGTTCAAGCGGTTCTGTATAAACTCGGCGTCGCTGGCCTTTCAGCCTGACGCGGCCTAAATTTTCTTGTAGATCATCTGCTCGTATCCCCTGAGCATGTAGAAGGCCGCCCGCTGGAAATACAGAACGACCCGGTTGTTCAGATCCAGCGACTCCCTCGCCGATCTCAGGCTGTCCTCCTCCATCCTGTCAATGACGAACAGCCAGAGGTGTCTCATCTGAAGCGCAAGGGCTTTTTGCGCCTGAGAAAAAGGTATGCCTTCCTCGCACCTCTCGCGGCCGATCTTGATGTAACGCTCGGCGATTTTTTCCTTGGGATATTCCTTTGCAATCCACTTTGACAGGTCCTTGTACACCATGTCGCCCGACCTGTATGCTGTTTCACGATCAGTTTTGCGGTATGCCTCGGTTTCGGGGTCTTTCAGCAGGCTGTTCATGTAGTGTTCCGTTATTTCCTCGTGGTGCTGCTCGATCAGGGCGACAAAACTGTTCGACACGATGTCGTTGCGCTTCAGCTTCTTCGTTGTCATGGCGTCATAATCCTCCGAGCGATATATTGTTTCGCGCGAGTTGTGCGAGCTTTTCGATCTTTTCGGCGTCGTCCGGCGTGGTCAGCGCCTGGAGCATGTAGACCTGCTTCGTCACATGGTAGGTGTCCTGGGCGACCAGGAGCAGGGGGATGTTTTTCTGGGCCGCACCGGCAATGATATTCGGGGGCGGCATGATGTTGTTGGTGAGCACGATGGCCGAGGTCCCTTTTTTCAGCGAGGCCAGTATCATGTCGCTCCTGTCTCCGCTGGTTATGGCCACGTTGTCGTTTCTGGCGAATACCGGGTTTCGCAGCGATTCTTCGGCTGACATGGCGCCCACGAAAAAATTTTTCACTATGTTGCCGAGCCCGCCCTCGCCGCCTATGACCTTGGCGAAGAGGTTTTCGGCGAGGTAGCGGACGGAATAATGCGTCAGGGAGTCCTCGTACGGCACCACGCCGAGGACGTTTATTCCCGACGAGGTTATGGTCTTCAGGGATGTGTTCGTGAAGTCGTCGATGTCGCGGACCTTGTTTATTATCACGCCCGAAATGGTTATCCCGGGGACGCTGCAGTATGACCTGAAAAAAGCGATATCGTCGAGCACTTCATCCGCTTCTCCGCTCGCGACGAGTATGACGCCGGCACCTGTGTATCGGGCCACGGTCAGCGGGTCAAGCGAGATCGAAGCCCCGTAGCTGATATCTTTGCCCCCTTCGATGAAGAGCAATTCGGACCCTCTGGATGCTTTTGCGGCCATTTCGGGCAGCGTTCCGGACAGGCTGCGCTCATCGTGCACGAAACGGAGCTTGGGATGGCTGAATCCCAGGGTCATCTCGTCGGGGTTCAGGTCAAGCCCCCAGAGCCGGGTCACGAGCGCCGCGTCGTGGTCCCAGCTTATCTTTCGCTGATAGACCAGCCTGTCGCCGAAAGGCTTGAGGTATCCGCATTTCTTTCCCGCGGCCGAAGCCATTCCAATGATAAGGCTGGTTTTGCCGGCGTTTTCGCGTGTTGATGCGACGATATATGCTTTCATTTCAAATCCTCCCTTGTCTTCGCTATGATGATTCTCGCATCGACGGCCATCCCGCCGTCACCCTGGTCGTAAACGACCACCGGATTGATTTCAATGTCGGTGATCATGTCGCATTTCATGATGATCGTCCCGACCCTGATGATCGTGTCGATGACCCACTCGATGTCCTTTCTCTTTTCTCCGCGGACGCCGAGCAGCAGCGGGAACGAGCGGATTTCCCTTATCATGGAATCCGCTTCGTTCAGGCTTATGGGCAGCGCCCTGAACGCCACGTCTTTCATCACCTCGACGTATATGCCGCCCAGCCCGCACATAACGATCGGCCCGAACGACGGATCGATGCGCGAGCCGATGATTATTTCCGTTCCCGGCCTGGCCATCGAGCAGACCTCGATGCCGTCGATGACCGCGCCCGGCTTGTACTCCCGGACGTTTTTCATGATCGCCTCGTATGCGTCGATCACTTCCTCGTTCGAGAGGATGTCGAGGGCCACGCCGCCTGCGTCGCTTTTATGCAGGACGTTGCGGGACACGATCTTCATGACCACGGGATAGCCGATCGATTCCGCTGCATCGATCGCCTCCCGGATGCTTCTGGCAATGACGCTGCGCGGAGCCCTGACCCCCGCCGCATGAAGAATTCCCGCGCTTTCATGGGCGAGGAGAAAAGACCTGCCCTCGGCAAGCGCGCCGCCGATGATGCGGTTGATCTCCGGCACGTCGATCAGGGCTTCTTCGACGTTTTCCGCGCCTTCCTTGATTCCGGCGCTCTGCCGGTTCGCCGCACCCAGGCAGGAGACGGCGGCGTAGACGTCCCCGAAAACCGGGACATTCTGTTTTTTCAGCCTGGATATGACGCTTTCGACCGCGTTCCCGCCTATGGCGGCGAATGCGATTGGTTTCCGGGCACTGACATGGGCCGCGGCCGTTTCGCTGATCATCGGCCCGAGGTTTTCAGAATCGAATGACGCCGTTTCGCAGTACAGGGCTATCGTCGCATCCATCGAATTGCTGGCAGCTGCGGCCATGAGCGCATCGCGGTAGTCGTTCGAGCCGGCGCCCCCGGTTAGATCGACCGGGTTCCTGACCGAGCCGAACGCGGGCGTCACCGGTTCGAAGGTCTTTTTCAAGGTTTCCTGGTCGTCGAAGAGGCCGATGCCGTATTTTTCGCAGGCGTCGCTCGCCATGACCCCGATCCCGCCGCCGTTGGTGACGATGACCGTCCTGTTGCCCGCAGGCGCGGGATTGAACGCGAGGAATTTGCACCAGTTGAAGGCCTCCTCCACGCTTTCGGCGCGCAGGACCCCGCACTGCCTCATGATCGCGTCGAATACGTCGTCCGAACCGGCGAGAGAGCCGGTATGCGAGGCGGCGGCCATGGCGCCGCGCCTGGATCGGCCTGATTTTATCACGACCACCGGTTTGAGCGCGGTGGCGCGTTTCAGCGTCCTGACGAGGGCGGCGCCGTTTTTAACTCCCTCGATGTAGAGCAGTACGACCCTGGTTGGTTCATGCAGCATCAGGTAGTCAAGAAGGTCGGATTCGTCGATGTCGGACTTGTTGCCGAGAGAAACGACTGCAGACAGGCCTATGTTGTCCACGGCCGTCTTTCCGATCATCGCGATGCCGAGCGCACCGCTCTGGGTGAGAATCGCCACCGGGCCGGGGCTTATTTCGGTTGCCGAAAATGTCGCGTTGAGTGAAGCGTTCGAGGAATATAGTCCGAATATGTTCGGGCCCAGGACCCTCATGCCCGCGGCCTGCGCGGTGCGGGCTATTTCCGTTTCGGCTTCCCTGTTGCCGGCCTCGGAAAAACCCGACGTGATGATCTGTACGTGCTTCACGCCGCACCCGGCGCAGCTTTTCACGGCTTCGGGAACGTTCTTCGCCGGAATGACGATCGTGGCCAGGTCGATCCTGCGGCCGATATCCTCGATACGCTGATAGGCGTTGAGGCCGAGAATTACGCCGCCCCGCGGGTTCACCGGGAATACCTCACCCCTGTATCCGCCGTCAATGATGTTTTTGAGTATGCTGTGGCCGATTTTTCCGGGGTCGCCTGAAGCGCCGATCACTGCCACGGATTCCGGTTCGAAGAGAGTTCGTATGTCAGCTTTAGTCGCCACCGCGCTTCCCTCCTTTCCCGTGTTTTATTTGAACCTCATAATCAGCTCATATGCGCCGAACTCGACTTTCTTCTCCATTTCGAAGCCCATTTTTTCGAAGACATGGAGCATCGGCTTGTTCTCGACGAGCACGTCTGCGGTGAATCCCTGCAAGCCGTCGTTCTTGGCGAGTATCGTCAAAAACGAGAGGAGCTCGGTGCCGATGCCCTTTTCGTGATAGCTGTCCCTGACCGCAAACGCGACCTCGGCGGTCTGGGTGTTTTCGTCTTTGATGGTCTGCCCCATGCCCACCGCGATCTCCTTGCCGTTTTCCTCGACGGTGGCGAGAATTACCAGCTCCTTGGTATAATCGATGATGACGAATTCCTGCCGCATTTTGTGGGGCACGTCTTTCCTGATCGACATGAAGCGGCGCTGCAGGCTCTTGTCCGACATCGAATAGAAGAGGTCCTTGATCAGGGGCTCGTCGTCGATCTTGACCGGCCTGAAGAACACGACCTGGCCCTTCTTGGTCGTTCTTACGGATTCGAGGTGCTCCGGGTATTCTCCCTTTTTCCCGGGAATAAAGGCCTGGTCCGGGTATATGAGGTTGAGCTTCTTCGCCTCCTCGATCAGCTGCGGCCTGAATTTCGGGTGCGCGATGGCGATGAGGCTCATCGCGCGCTCCCGGATGTTTTTGCCGTGTATGTATGCGATGCCGTACTCGGTGACCACGTAATGGATGTCGCCCCTGTTCAGCGTAACGCCCGCGCCGCTGTCGAGGAACGGCACGATCCGGGAAACCTCGTCGTTTCGGGCGGTCGACTGTATCACGAGAATGGTCTTTCCGCCGGGCGCCACGACGGCTCCCCGCATGAAATCCGCGCTCCCGCCGATGCCGCTGTAGAACATCTTGCCGATGGATTCGGCGGTGGCCTGCCCGGTGAGGTCAATCTGCAGGGCCGCGTTGATCGCGGTCATGTTGTCGATCTGCGAGATTATCTTCGGATTGTTGGTGTAGTCGATGCCCCTGAACTCGATCAATGGATTGTCGTCGATGAACCGGTAGGTCTTTTCGGTGCCCATGCAGAACGAGGCGATGGTCTTGCCCTTGTTGATGTTCTTTCTCGAGTTGTTGATGACCCCGCTGCTGATAAGGTCGGCCATTGAATCGGTGAGTAGCTCGGTATGGATGCCCAGGTCGTTTTTAGCGCTGATGTTGTTCAGGATGGCGTTGGGGGTGCTGCCGTATCCGACCTGGATAGTGTCGCCGTCGTTGATTATCTTGGAGACATATTTGCCTATCTGCTGGGCTATTTCTCCCGGAACCTGGGGCGAGTATTCGAGCAGCGGTTCGTCGTGATGGATCAGGAAGTCGATGTCCTTGACGTTGATGAAGGTGTCGCCGTGGACCCTGGGCATGCTGTTGTTGATCTGCGCGATGATCAGGCTCGCGTTGTCGATCGCGGCCCTGCATATGTCGACGCTTATGCCGAGGCTCACGTATCCGTTCTTGTCGGGCGGGGAGACCTGTATGAGAGCGACATCGATCGGTATCCTCTTCTGGCTGATGAGCTTCGGTATCTCCGAAAGGAAAATCGGGGTGTAGTCGGCCATCCCGCTGTTCACCGAATCCCTCGTGTTGTCGCCGACGAAAAATGAATTGTGTCTGAAGTTGTAGGTGTAGTTCTCGTCGGCGTAGGGCGCGACGCCGAGGCTCCAGATGTGCATGACCTCGGCCTCCGCGAACGCCTTGGGGTTCGCCTCGATGTACTTCATCAGCGCCCTCATCGTGTACTGCGGCTCGCCGCATGCGGTGCTCAGGAATATCCTGTCGCCCCGGTGGATGTTCGAAAAAATATCTTCCTCGACCGCAAACTTTTCTTTGAATTTTTTTTTGGTGCTTTCGATGTTGGCCATGTTTCGCTGAGGCATTGGTCCCTCCCCTTATTTTCTCATGCTGTCGTTGATCGCCGATATGAGCTGGTTCATTTCGAAAGGCTTTGGAAGAAAATTCTTGAATCCGAAATTGGCGTAGTTTGCCCTGACCGGATCGTTCGCATAGCCGCTCGATGCTATGATCACCGCAGCCGGGTCCATGGCCAGTATCTTTTCCGCGGCCTCCTTTCCGCCCATTCCGCCGGGGACCGTAAGGTCCATGAGCACGAGGCTGTATTTGCCGCCGTTCCTCGATTCGCGGTCGTACATCTCGATGGCTTCCTTGCCGTCCCTGGCCTGGTCGACCGAGAACCCGACTCCGGTGAGCATTCTTTTCACGATTTTGCGGATCATCTCCTCGTCGTCCATGACCAGTATTTTACCCTGGGAGACGTTATTGTCGTGTGACTGGGCCGCGACTCTGGCCGGCGTTCTGTCCGATGCGGGCAGGTAAACATGGAAGGTGCTGCCTTCGCCGGGCTTCGTGTCGAACGAAAGGTGCCCCCTGTGCTTTTTGACGATGGAAAAGCAGGTGGCCAGCCCTATACCGTTGCCGGTCTTTTTCGTGGTGAAGAACAGGTCGAATATCTTTGCGCCGTACTCCGCGGGTATTCCGTGGCCCTGGTCACGGATGGATATTTTCACGTATCTTCCCTCGTCGAGAGGAAGACCGCCGCTTTCGCTGACGGAGACGTTTTCGGCGAAAACCTGGACGGTCCCGCCGTCGGGCATTGCCTGCATTGCGTTGATTATGATGTTGTCGATCACCTGGTTGATCTGCCCCTCGTCGGCTTCGGCCATCCAGAGGTTGTCGGCTATATAGAATTCGGGCCTCACGTTTGAGCCCCTGAGCGTGAAAGATGACGAAGCGTACACGAGGTCCCTGATGTTCAGGGGTTTTTTTATGGGTTCGCCGCCCTTGGAGAACGTGAGAAGCTGCTGTGATATGTCCCTCGCCTTGAGGGAAGCGCGCTCCGCCTCGTCGAGGATTTCGAAGATATCGCTTTCCCGGTCGATGTTCAATTTTGCCAGGTTGATGTTGCCGAGTATGCCGGTCAGGATGTTGTTGTAGTCGTGGGCGATGCCTCCCGCGAGCAGGCTCAGGGATTCGAACTTCTGAATTTTCATCAGCTCCTGTTCGATTTTTTTATGGTCGGTGATGTCGGTCACCACAGCGAACCTCTCTTCGCTTTCGTTTGTCCCGTAGCCGATGCTCTGGAGAGACAGTATCGACTGTACGGTCGATCCGTTTTTTGTGATCCACTCGATGTCGATGGATTTCACCCGGTCCGGCGCGCCGGGTTTCGCCGCTATCAGAAATACCTTGCCGTTGGATTCGTCGAGAAAATCCGTCGCGGCCCTGCCGATTATTTCTTCGATCGGATAACCGAGTATATGGCAGAGCCTGGTGTTCGCGTATGTTATTATGTTGTCCGGGGAAAAAATAAAAATACCGTCCATCATGGTCTCGACGAGCTGCCGGTATTTTGCCTCGCTTGCATGCAGCGCCGCCTCGGCCAGGATGCGGTTTATCACGCTGCCTGCATGGGCCGCGATCATTTCAATCGTGTTCATGACGGCCTGGGAAAGCGGGGATTCCTTGTTCGAAAACGAGAGCAGAAAAATCGCCGGGTCTTCTTCTTTTCTTATCGGGATGATTGTGGCTCCGGCCGCATTGAGCCTCGCCTGCAACCGGCCGAGAACGCCGGGCAGGATCCCTGCGCCGATATGAGAAGCTCCGCCGATCAGAAGATCATATTCATCGGTCCCCGGGGCTATCCTCGCTGACTCGCCGATGCATTCCTGGTCTGGCCCCGCGAACGATGCGAGCAGCAGGTCCTCGTTTTTTTCATCGGTCATGTATATGCATGCAGCCGAGATATCGGGGATGCCGCTCAGGACCGGGACGAGCCTGTCCAGGGCCTCGCGAAGTCCCGGAGCGGTCCCGAGAACCATGGCGGACTCGTGCTCGACCTGTCTCAGTATTTCCGATTGTCTGCGGTCCGTGATATCGGTTATTACGGCTATGACTCCGGTGAAGCCGCCGTCTTCGTCATACTTGAAATCCCAGTCGATCTGAACATCGATCAGCCTGCTTCCGATGTTTTTTATGACGTCGTAATATCGGGTGTATTTCTGTCCGGAGGCTTTTTCGGCTGTGAGGTCGAAAGTGAGCCCCCCGTTCGTGATGAAGGAGCCGAACTCCCTGCCGATTATTTCGTCCTTCCCGTATCCGGTCATCGCACAGAAGGATTCGTTGCAGAATGTGACAATTCCCTCCCTGTTATATTCAACGATGCCGTGGGATATGGTTTCAACAAGGGTCCGGTAAAGCGATTCGCTGTGCTTCAGCTTCTGCCCGAGACGGTGCCTGTACAGGACGGTTTCGATGGTCGAATACAGTTCGTTCATGCTGACCGGCTTGATTATATAGCCGTAGGGCTCGGTCTTTTTCGCCCGCTCCAGGGTCTGCTGGTCGGTTGATGATGTGATATAGACCACGGGTATGTCGAAACTTTTTCTTATTATTCCCGCTGTCTCAATGCCGTCGATCGATCCTTCGAGCACGATGTCCATCAGCACGATGTCCGGCCGCATCTTATCCGAAAGTTCAAGTGTCTCTCTCCCCGATCTGGCGACTGCGACGACGTCATACTTCAGGTTTTCGAGCATACGCCTTAACCCGAGCGCAGTTATGGCGTCGTCTTCGACGATCAATATTTTCGGATCATTCATGGTGCCTGGCCTGCGTTGTTTATTATAGCACGATTTGCCCGGTTATGCAATAGCCGGCCCTTATTATTCGCGCAGGGGATGACGGATGGCTGGAGTGAATGAGTAGCAGTCAGGATGCGGCGCGGATGCCGTGAAGAGGGAAGATGTTTTTTTCAATAAATTCGGCTACCCGTTCCGCGTCAGCCCGGCATTCTTTTTTATCGGCAGCGGCTGCGGAGTAGGGGGGGTCGTCCAGCGTGCCCATCTGCGCTTCCGGCCCGTACATCATTCCTCCGACGAGTCCCGCGAAGGCGTCGACCGGCTTGATGCCGCACAGTGTCGCCCAGGCCAGGGCCCACAGCGCGGCGGTTTTATGCACATTGTATCCGCCCCCGCCGGTCGCGATGATTCTCGGGCAAAGCTCTTTGAGCGCGCCGAGCGAGTCCTTGTATGCCGCGCTGGTCAGGTTCATGTGTGTCAGCGGGTCGTCCATATGCGCGTCTCCGCCCACTTCGATGAAGATCACGTCCGGAGCGAAGGCCGTGATCAGGGGGGGGACGATCCTGTGAAAGGAATCGAGATATGTTTCATCGTCGGTTCCAGGGCTGAAGGGCAGGTTCACGTTGAAGCCTTCACCTTCTCCGGTCCCGGTTTCGTTTTCGAATCCGGTCCACGGATAAAGGGATTTGCCGGTTTCATGCAGCGATATCGTCAGCGCCCTCCTGTCGGAGTAGAAGGCGTCCTGAACGCCGTTTCCATGATGGGCGTCGAGGTCGACATAAGCGACTTTCTTGCCGTGGCTTAAAAGGGACGTTATCGCGATGGCGATGTCGTTGATGTAGCAGAATCCCTCGGCCGTGTCCATGCCCGCGTGGTGAAATCCGCCATGCGGGTTGAACACGAACCTGGCCTCGTTTTCCAGCAGCATCATGGCTCCCTGGTGTGTAGCGCCTGAGGCCAGGAGCGAGTATTCGAACATCCCCCTTATCACGGGGTTGTCGCCGGTGCCTATGCCGGCCCTGAGCATGTCGAGGTCGTATTCGCCGCGGTCGCAGCGCTTGAGGAGCTCAATGTATTCGGGCGTGTGAAAAGACAGCAGCAGTTCTTCATCGATTTTTCGCGGAGCAAGCACCATCTGCCCCGGTTCGTTGATGAGCGAAAACCTGTTCAGGAGTTCGTAGAAGTATTTCGCCCGGGCGGGCTTGAAGGGGTGCCCGGCCCCGTAATCGAACGACGAGAGGGTGTCGGAATAGAACAGGATGTCGGCGCCTGGGTTTTTCATCGAGCCCGGTCAATTTGTCCGGTCAGGATCGGTTTCCTTCTCCTGAACGATATTTTTTGTGGGTGCGTTCTCTTCGGAGATTTCCATTAGCTTGATGGTCAGCTCGCACGCTTCTGCCGCCGCTGTTTCGATTTCATTTAGCAGGCGGTATGCCGGGTCCGTTTTTTTCAGGTTCTTTCTGGCAAGCGACGCCTTTTCGCTAATGGGCGACAGGAGCCCCGTAAAATTCTGTGCTATCCCCCCGACAAGAATGCCGAGTGACTCGATTTTTTTTGTTTTAGCCTGGGCCTCGGTCGCTTTTTTCCGGGAGGACAGGTCGCGTATATTGAGCAGAAAATTTCTATGGCCGGATTTTTCGACCGGGATCACGGTCAGGTCGGCCGGGAAAGTGAATCCGTCGCTTCTGATGCAGGTGAGGCCGGAAAGGGTCATTTTTTTATGGAGGCCGCTCAGGCAAATCTGGACCGATTGATTGTCGGTAAAGAGGGACAGGTCTTCCAGATTTTTATCTACCATTTCGTTTTTGTGGAGGCCTAACATCTGGCCCGCGGAGCCGTTACAGTCGGCTATTCTGCAGTCCTGTGTAAGCACAAGGATCGCATCCGAGGATATATTGAAAAGGGCCTTGAATTTTTCTTCTTTTTCCCTCAATCGCTGCTCTTTCTCTCTCCGGTCGGTGACATTCCTTGAATTAACGACGTAGCACATGATCGAGCCGTCAGGGTCGACCACTTTCACGACCGAGACTTCGAAATGGAGCCAGGTCCTGTCTTTACTGAGATATCGGAATTCAAAATACGGCTCACGGTTTCGATAGAGATCGGGGTCGGTGAAAAGAGCCTGCAGAAACGACCTGTCGTCGGTATGCAGGTAATCGAGCTCGTTCTCCCCGATCATTTCGACATGGTTGTAACCGAGGCACCTTTCGACCGAAATTGTTTTATACAGGATGGTCCCGTCGACTGCGAGAATCGATATGATGTCCGACGTGTTTTCAATGAGAAAACGGTAGTGGCGCTCGGCCAGCGTGAGGGCCTTTTCTGTTTTTGACAGCTCGGAGACGTCCCTGATGATTCCGATCGTGCCCACATACGCCCGATGCTCGCTGAAATCATGTTCGTAGACACCGCTGCAGAAAACTTCTCCCTGCAAGAAGTACTTTTCGGTTTCAGCTCCTTCTTTGGATGCGAGTCTGACCCTGAGATTTTTGGTGATTCGTTTTCCGGTTCTCCTTTCGTCGAAGAGCTTGACTTCTTTCTTGCGTTCTTTTGATTTTCGTATTTTTTCTACGGCCCCGCTGTGCTGAATGGAGGGTATGTCCTCCAGGTGGAAGATGGTGCTGAAGTGTTTTCCGATGAGCTCCTGGGCCTTGTAGCCGAGGCGCTCGACCGAATCGTTTATGTAGATGAATTCGCCCCTGGAGTTGATTTTATAAACAATGTCGGGCAATTGCTGAATGAGGTCCCTGTAAAACTCGTTCATTCCGCAGTCGTTCGTTAGATCCATTTGCTATATTGTCCGAAAGTTTTGATTCGTATTTGATTTTTAATAAGTCGATCATAAAAAGCAAGTATAAAATTTTCAGGATGAGTTTTTATTATGATTTTGCCGGATAAGGGGATGAGGGCTTTCGCGCGCGTCATGGCAAGTAGCTCTTTCTGTCGTTCATGAACGATTTATAGAGCATATAGTGATCGGTTTCTTCGTAGAGTATCGGGGCGATGGGAATACGGTCAAAGGAGTAGATGACCGAACCGGGGCATGCCATGATTATCGGCGAATGGGTGGCTATGATGAACTGTGAATCGCCGGCTGATGCGCACTCCCTTATTATGCGCACCAGTTCAAGCTGCCTTCGCGGGGACAGCGCGTTTTCGGGTTCGTCGAGCAGATGGAGGCCCCGTTTGCGGTATCTGTTTGAAAAGTACGACATGTGGCATTGTCCGTGAGACTGGCTTGTCAGCGGCCTTCCTCCGTACAGGTCGAGCGTCCCGGGTGAAAGCGAGGCCCATTCATCGACGTTCTGGGCGAAATTGATGAAAATTTCCGATGCAAAGAAAGAGCCGGGAACCGGCTCGTCCGTCCACCCGAGCTCGATATAGTTGCAGAGCTCGTTTTCGAATTCGTTGTAATGCGGCCGCTGGCGTTCGATTCCCGACCAGATGTGGATTCCCGCTTTCCGCGCGATCGCCTTGAGCAGAGTCGATTTACCGCTGCCGTTCTCTCCCGCGAAAATCGTGACCGGTGCGGCGAATGTCAGGCCCCCGGTTTTTCTGAATACATCAAGACTGAACGGATATGAATCCGCCGCAGGATATTTTTCTCTGAGAAAAGTCAATGATGCGACGTGCATGCAACGATTACCCCGCCGGGGTCAAGATATATGACCTGCATAAACCCTGCATCCGAAAAGGCAATTGTTTTTTCATGCGGAATCAAAATTCCTCTTGACAGAAATCCCCCGATGTTTCTACTTGTAGAAACATTATTTCATGGTGGGTCTTGCCGGATGGACAGAATAAAGGACATATCCCGCGTTCTCGCGGCGACCGAAGATGCTCGGCTTATCGAGAAGTTTCTAAGGAGCCTTCTGACCGAAAACGAGATCGGCGAACTGTCTTCGCGCTGGGAACTGGTTAAAATGCTCGATGACGGCGCCAGCCAGCGGAAGATCGCAGAAAAGCTGGGCCTCAGCCTGTGCAAGATCACGCGGGGATCTAAGGAGCTGAAAAAGAGCCCCTCCGCTTTCAAGCACATGATCGATCTGCATAGAACACTGTGAACCGGGTCGTCCGGATGTCGGGCGCCGTTGAATCCTAAAAAATCTCCAAGGAGAACAATATGCCTACAAAAGTATTTTTAACCGAAGATGAAATGCCGAAACAGTGGTACAACCTTGCCGCTGACCTTCCGACTCCCATGCTGCCGCCTCTCGGCCCTGACGGGAATCCCATATCCCCGGACATGCTCGCGCCAGTGTTCCCGATGAACCTCATCGAGCAGGAAGTCAGCCAGGAACGCTGGATAAAAATCCCCGAGGAGATACTCGAGCTCCTGTACCGCTGGAGGCCGACGCCGCTGCATCGCGCTTATGCCCTGGAAAAAGCCCTGGGAACGCCGGCCCGGATCTATTACAAGAACGAAAGCGTGTCGCCCGCAGGCAGCCACAAGGGCAATACGGCAGTGGCCCAGGCATGGTATAACAAACAGTTCGGTATCAAGAAGCTCACAACCGAGACCGGCGCCGGCCAGTGGGGCAGCGCCATATCGTTCGCCTGCGCTCTTCTGGGACTCGAGTGCAAGGTCTACATGGTGCGCATAAGCTTCGACCAGAAGCCGTTCAGGAAAACCATGATGCAGACATGGGGCGCGGAGTGCATTCCCAGCCCGAGCACCGAAACCAACGCCGGAAGGGCCGTTCTTGAAAAGGACCCGGACACGCCGGGAAGCCTCGGGATCGCGATCAGCGAGGCTATCGAGGAGGCCGTGACCGATGAGACCGGAAAGACCAGGTATTCGCTGGGAAGCGTTCTCAACCACGTCATGCTGCACCAGACGATCATCGGCCTGGAGGCGAAAAAGCAGCTGGAAAAAATGGGTGAAAAGAAAGTCGACGTTGTCATCGGATGCGCGGGCGGCGGAAGCAATTTCGCAGGCCTTTCGTTCCCGTTCGCAAACGACAAGATAAACGGCGCCGACATCGAGATCATCCCGGTCGAACCCGCGTCGTGCCCGACCCTGACCAAGGCCCCGTTTGTGTACGATCATGGCGACATCGCCAAGATGACCCCGCTCCTGCCGATGTATTCCCTCGGCCACAGCTTCGTGCCGGCCCCGATTCACGCGGGCGGACTGCGCTATCACGGCATGTCTCCCCTTGTGTCACAGGCGGTCGTCGAGGGGCTCATGACCCCTCTGGCGATCTCTCAGATCGAGTGCTACCAGGCCGCGATGCTTTTCGCCAAGACCGAGGGTATCATCGTTGCGCCGGAGACGAGCCATGCGGTTGCGGCCACGATAAGGAAGGCAAAAGAGGCGAAAGAGGAGGGCAGGCAGAAGGTGATCATATTCAACCTGAGCGGCCACGGTCTCATGGATTTGTACGGCTACGACAAGTTCCTTCACGGCAAGCTCGGCGATCACAAGATGACAAAAGAAGAGGTCCATCAGGCTACCAGGGAATTGAAGGGCCATCCGAAGGCCGAGATGAGAAAGACAGGCAAGTGGTGATATGGAAACGGCGCGCCTGACGGCGCGCCGCAAATTTTATGGAAAAGAACCAGTTCGACGAAATCGAAATCTACTGCCGCAGGCTGGGGCACTACGTGACTTTCAAATACTGCCGCTCAATGGACGGCGGAAATCCCTGCCGGGGCGTGTTCGACTGCGCCTTCGAGAAAATCCCGGTGCGCGAGTACATGGCCGAGCACTATTCCGATGAAGAAATCGCAGCGATACTTTCACCGCCCGCATCGAAGATCAGCAGCATCATCGACCTGATCGAACGCGCGAAAAAAAACAAGCCCTGACCTACCGGTGATAATCCTGCAATGACCTGATGTCCCAGATGCCCTTCTTCTTGGCCTCGATGCCTTTTGTCGCAGCCATGGCTGCCGCCATGGTCGTGATATACGGGATCTTGTACTTGATGGCCGCCTTCCTGATATACGAGTCGTCGTGTTCGCTCTGCTCGCCGCTGGGCGTGTTGATCACGAGCTGTATCTCCTTGTTCTTGATCCTGTCCACGATGTTCGGCCTTCCCTGGTACACCTTGAGCACCGGTTCGGTCTCGACCCCGTTTTCCGAGAAGTAGCGCTGCACCCCCTCGGTCGACAGCACCCGGAAACCCAGACGCTTGAGCTCTCGTGCGACCTGCAATGCCTGGGGACGGTCGTTCTTGTTGACGGTCAAAAGAACCGTTCCCTCCTCGGGCAGTGACTGCTGGGCCGCCTCCTGCGATTTGGCGTAAGCCAGGCCGAACGAATCCGCAAGCCCCAGCACTTCGCCGGTAGACCTCATTTCCGGGCCCAGTATCGGGTCGACTTCCGGGAACATGTTGAACGGGAACACCGACTCCTTCACCCCGAAGTGCTCGATTTTTTTTCGGGCGAGCTTCATATCTTTGAGGGTCTTGCCCAGCATGATCCGGGTCGCGATGCTCGCCATGGAAATGCTGCATACCTTCGAGACCAGTGGCACGGTGCGCGAGGCGCGGGGATTTGCCTCGAGTATGTACACCCTGTCGTCGGCGATCGCGTACTGGATGTTCATGAGCCCCTTTACGCCCAGCTCGATGGCGATTTTTCTTGTATAGTCCTCGATCGTCTTGATGTGCTTCTCCGGGATGTTGACGGACGGAAGAACGCACGCCGAATCCCCCGAGTGCACGCCCGCGAGCTCGATGTGCTCCATGACCGCGGGCACGAAGGCGTCGGCGCCGTCACATATGGCGTCGGCCTCGCACTCGATCGCGTTGTCGAGGAACCTGTCGATGAGTATCGGCCTTTCGGGCGACACGTCGACCGCGGCCTCGACGTAGCGCTTGAGCATCTCCTTGTGGTGGATGACTTCCATGGCGCGACCGCCCAGGACATATGACGGCCTGACCATTACCGGGTAGCCGATCCTTTCGGCGATCCCGGCCGCCTGCTCGAAGGTGCTGGCCATGCCCGATTCGGGCTGGGGTATGCCGAGCTTGCGCATCATTCCGCTGAAGCGCTCCCTGTCTTCGGCAAGGTCGATGGATTCGGGCGTGGTCCCGAGTATGGCGACCCCGTTTTTCTTGAGCTCGTTCGCGATGTTCAGCGGGGTCTGGCCCCCGAACTGGACGATCACGCCCATGGGCTTTTCCTTCTGGTATATGCTCAGCACGTCCTCGACGGTGAGCGGCTCGAAGTAGAGCTTGTTCGAGGTGTCGTAATCGGTCGATACGGTCTCGGGATTGCAGTTGACCATGATCGATTCGTATCCCTCTTCGCGCAGGGTGAACGCTGCGTGAACACAGCAGTAGTCGAACTCGATGCCCTGGCCGATGCGGTTCGGTCCGCCGCCGAGGACCATGATTTTTTTGTTCGAGGAAACGCCGACGCTGTCGGTCGCGTTGTATGTCGAATAGTAGTAGGCGGCGTTCTCGACGCCGCTTACCGGGACCGCCTCCCAGCGTTCGGCAAGGCCGAGACCGATACGCCGGTCGCGGATATCGTTTTCTGACCCGCCCGTGATCTGGGCGAGGTATTTATCCGCGAAGCCGTCTTTTTTTGCCCTTATGAGCAGGTCGTCGGGGATTGCCTTTCCCTTGTACTGCAATATTTCGTTCTCGAGCTCGACGAGCTCCTTCATCTGCTGGATGAACCATTCCTTTATGTGGGTCCTCTCATGCAGTGTCTTCACGTCGATGCCCTTGCGCAGGGCCTCGTACATGATGAACTGCCTCTCGCTGGTCGGCACGCTGACCTGCCGCAGCAGTTCCTCTGCGGTAAGGGAGTTGAACTTTTTCGCGAACCCGAGGCCGTAGCGCCCGTTCTCCATGGATCGAATGGCTTTCTGGAAGGCCTCCTTGTAGGTGCGGCCGATGCTCATGGCCTCGCCCACGGCCCTCATCTGCGTGCCGAGCTCGTCTTTAACTCCCTTGAACTTCTCGAATCCCCAGCGGCAGAACTTGACCACGACATATTCTCCCGACGGGGTGTATTTCTCGAGCGTGCCGTCGCGCCAGTAGGGGATTTCGTCGAGGTCCAGACCGCAGGCCAGCAGCGACGAGATGAGCGCGATCGGGAACCCTGTCGCCTTGGACGCGAGCGCCGACGAGCGCGAGGTGCGCGGGTTGATCTCGATGACCACGACCCTTCCGGTTCTTGGATCGTGGGCGAACTGGATGTTCGTGCCCCCGATCACCTGTATGGCCTCGACTATGGAGTAAGAATATTTCTGCAGTTTTTCCTGCAGGGCTCTGTCTATGGTGAGCATCGGCGCGACGCAGAACGAGTCGCCGGTGTGTACGCCCATGGCGTCGACGTTCTCGATGAAGCACACGGTGATCATCCGGTTTTTGGCGTCGCGCACGACTTCGAGCTCGAGCTCCTCCCAGCCGAGCACCGATTCCTCGATGAGTATCTGGGTCACGATGCTCGCCGCGAGACCCCGGGACGCCACTTCCCGGAATTCCTCCATGTTGTAGACCATGCCTCCGCCGGTGCCGCCCATGGTGTACGCCGGCCTTATGACCACCGGGAAGCCCATCTCCTCTGCGATCTTTTCGGCCTCGGCGAGGCTGTGCGCAGGCTTGCTGCGGGGCATGTCGATGCCCAGGCGCTCCATGGTCTTTTTGAATTCGATGCGGTCCTCGCCGCGTTCGATTGCGTCGGCCTGCACCCCGATGATGCGCACCCCGTATTTTTCGAGCACGCCCTTGTTGTGCAGCTCGGCCGAAAGGTTCAATCCGGTCTGGCCGCCAAGATTTGGCAGCAGCGCGTCGGGTTTTTCTTTTTTTATGATTTTTACCATTGTCTCGAAGTTCAGGGGTTCGATGTAGGTGATATCGGCCATACCAGGGTCGGTCATGATGGTCGCCGGATTGGAGTTGACCAGGACTATCTCGTAGCCGAGGCTTTTCAGCGCTTTGCAGGCCTGGGTGCCTGAATAGTCGAATTCGCATGCCTGGCCGATTATTATCGGGCCCGATCCTATGATCATGATCTTGTTGATATCTGTGCGTTTGGGCATTTTATCCTCGCTAAAAATGGTTTCCTTTGATAAGTGCTTTTTGAAAAGAAGGCATCGGATTAAATTGTCAATAAATAAATCCGGGCTTAATTATTCTTTTAACTGTGCTGGTTGAACAGGTGAAAATGTTCGCCCGGGTCGTGTTTGAGAGACTGGTTCCCCAATTCTGGAAATCACAGGGTATTATTTAGAATTATTTGTCGGAATTTGTAAAAATATTTCAATAAATTTTTTATATGTGTTTTTTGTAAACAAAAAAATATTTCATTTAGAAATTTTCTTTGACTTCACAGTGTCAATTTTTAAAATGCTAATGTTAACAGAGAAGGATTCATTCCGGAATCCGCCTCAAATGCGTGTCGTCTAACGCGCATGCTCTTTCAATCCGGCATAATTATTAAAGAGATATATACTCACACATAAATTAGGAGGATATTTATGCCTGTTACCAGAAAGGATTTCCTGAAGCTGTCCGGCATGACGGCTGCAGGAGCTTTCTTCGGCGGCACTTCTTTTCTTACCGGGTGCAAAAGCTATCCCGATAAATTGAGGGGCGCAAAAGAGAGCACCACCATCTGCCCATACTGCGGCGTGGGCTGCGGATTGATCGTATCGGTCCGCGACGGAAAGGTCATCAACATCGAGGGCGACCCCGATCATCCCATCAACCGCGGGACCCTGTGCGCAAAGGGTAACGCGCTCTATCAGATTGCAGTAAACCCCATCCAGCGAAGGCTGACCAAAGTGCAGTACCGCAGGCCGGGCGGAACAGCCTGGGAGGAAATTTCCTGGGAACAGGCGCTCAAGATGATAGCCCGCAAGGTCAAGGACACCAGGGACAAATCGTTCGTCGAAAAGGCCGACGGAGTGACCGTGAACAGGGCCGAAGCGCTGTTCAGCCTCGGCGGCGCGGCGCTCGACAACGAGGAGTGCTATCTCGTATCCAAGTTCGCGAGGATTCTCGGCATCAACTATCTGGAACACCAGGCCCGTATTTGACACAGCGCAACTGTCGCCGGTCTGGCGGCTTCTTTCGGTCGTGGAATCATGACCAATCACTGGATAGACATCAAGAACGCCGACGTCATTCTCATCATGGGAAGCAACGCGGCCGAAAACCATCCCATATCGTTCAAGTGGGTGCAGAAAGCGAGGGATAACGGCGGCAAGCTGATTGTCGTGGACCCGCGCTTCACCAAGTCGGCTTCCATGGCCGACGTGTACGCATCGCTCCGGCCGGGCACCGACCTCGCCTTTCTCGGCGGGATCATCAACTACGCCCTGCAGAACGACCGCATACAGAAGGAATATGTCGTCGAATACACCAACGCATCGTACCTGATCAGCGCCGACTACAAATTCAATGACGGTATCTTTTCCGGTTACGACGGCGGTAAACGCGAATATGACAAGAAAACCTGGGGATACCAGAATGACGACAAGGGGATTCCGAAGAGGGACAAGACGCTTCAGGATCCCCAGTGCGTGTACCAGCTGATGAAAAAGCACTATGCACGGTACACGCCTGAAAAGGTCGAGCAGATCACCGGCTGCCAGAAGGAATCCTTCCTGAAAGTGGCCGAGCTGTTTACCTCTACGTGCAAACCCGACAGGGTGGCGACCATCATGTATGCAATGGGTACGACCCAGCACACGGTGGGCACGCAGAACGTCCGGGCGTACGCGATACTGCAGCTCCTGCTGGGCAACATCGGCCTTGCGGGCGGCGGCATCAACGCGCTGCGCGGCGAGTCCAATGTTCAGGGATCGACCGACGCCGGACTTCTCTGGCACATCCTCACCGGGTATAATCCCTGCCCTGAGGCGAAAAAACACCCGAATTACGAGGCCTATATCAAGGCGGTCGTGCCCAAGACGAACGACCCGATGAGCCTCAACTGGTGGTCGAACAGGCCCAAGTACATCGTCAGCATGCTCAAGGCGTGGTTTGGCGACGCTGCGACCAAAGAGAACGACTTCTGCTTCGACTGGCTGCCCAAGGCCGCAAAGGGGACCCCGCATATCGTCCTTTTCGAGGACATGTACAAGGGGATGCTTAAGGGCGGATTCTTCTTCGGAACCAACCCGGTAGTCGGAGGCCCGAACTCGAACAAGGAGGCAAAGGCCCTCGAGCAGCTCGACTGGCTCGTGGCCATAGACCTGTGGGAGACCGACTCCTCCATTTTCTGGAAGAGAAAGGGGGTTGACCCGAGAAGCATCAAGACCGAAGTGTTCCTGCTCCCGGCCGCGTCATCGGTCGAGAAAGAGGGAAGCGTGTCCAACTCGGGTAGATGGGCCCAGTGGAGATACAAGGCCCAGAACGCCCCGGGCGAGGCGAAATCCGACCTCGATATCGTCAATGAAATATACGAAGAAGTCAAGGCTCTGTACGCAAGGGAAGGCGGCAAATTCCCCGATCCGATCGTCAAGGCCAACTGGAATTACAAGCATGGCGAGCACGAGCATGAGTGCGATCCGCATCTCGTCGCGAAAGAGATCAACGGCTACGAGTGGAAGACGAAAAAACAGATGGCCTCGTTCATGGACCTCAAGGACGACGGTTCGACCGCCTGCGGGAACTGGGTGTATGGCGGTTCCTATCCCCAGGCCGGGAACATGATGGCCAGAAGGGGCCAGAAGGAAGGTCCGGGCGGGATCGGCATGTACCCCGAATGGTCATGGTCATGGCCGGTCAACAGACGCGTTGCGTACAACCGCGCCTCTGTCAACCGGAACGGGGATCCCTTTGACCCGAAACGGCCGGTTATCAAGTGGAACGGAAGCGCATGGAAAGGCGATGTCGTGGACGGCGGCGCCAAGTTCGGCCCCGAAGCGAAGAACCCGTTCATCATGAACGCCGAAGGCGTGGGCAAGCTCTTCTCGAACGGCGTGGTCGACGGTCCGCTCACCGAGCACTTCGAGCCCAAGGAGTCGCCGGTCAGGAACCTGATGAACTCGCAGGCCTTCAACCCGGCGACCAAGGTTCTCGAATCGGTCGGAGGGGAATTCGGCGATGCCGGGGCCTACCCGTATATCGGAACTTCGTACCGGGTGGTCGAGCACTGGCAGGCGGGCGCCATGACCAGGAACCTGCCCTGGCTGACCGAGCTCGTGCCCGACATGTTCTGCGAGATAAGCCCCTCTCTGGCGAAGAAAAAGGGCATAGTGAACGGCGACATGGTGCGCATCTTCAACAAGCGCGGATCGATCCAGGCGCGCGCGCTGGTCACCGAGAGAATCCAACCCTGGAATATTCAGGGCAAGGAAGTTGAAATGGTCGGCATGATATGGCATTTCGGGGCCGGGTGCGCCGAGAGCGGGGATTCCTGCAACAATCTCACGCCCCACATCGGCGACGCGAACACCATGATTCCCGAGTACAAGGCCTTCCTTGTCAACATCGAGAAAGCGTAGGAGGATGAGCCATGTCAGATAACGCCTTTTTAGTCGATACAACCAAGTGCCAGGGGTGCCGGGGCTGCCAGGTCGCGTGCAAGCAGTGGAACGGCCTTCCGGGCGAAAAGACCGAGTTTTTCGCCGGCCCTGAAAATACGAACCCCGCCGAGCTTTCGGCGATCACATGGAACCATGTGAAGTTTTTTCCGATAGACAGGAGCAATCCCGACCGGCCGATCTGGACGATCATGCATAAAAAGTGCTATCACTGCAATGAGGCCAACTGCCTCGCGGTATGCCCGGAGAAGGCGATTTCCAAGGTTGACGGGTGGACTATCATCGACCAGGACAAGTGCATCGGTTGCGGCGCGTGCGTCAATGCCTGCGTGTACAAGGTCCCGCAGGTCAGCGGCATCGAGCATGTCAACGATGTGGGCCAGAAGATCGTCAAAAGGGACAAGTCGCACAAGTGCAATGCGTGCCTGGTAAACAAGCGCGAAGTGCCCGCGTGCGTAACCACCTGTCCGTCCGAGGCGCTCAGCTTCGGAAACCGCGCGGTGCTGGTCAAAGAGGCCCGGAAAAGGGTGGCGGAGTACAAGAAGGATTTCCCCCACGCCTGTATCTATGGCCTCGATGAGTTCCACGGGCTCAGGGTCATCACGATACTCAGGGACGCTCCCGAAAAATACGGGCTGCCCACGGGTAAGGCCGCGGAGCCCATGGAGCACGCGAAGGCCGAGGCGATCAGGGACACGTACGCATTGCTGTCTACGTTCACTTTCGGAATTCCCGCGCTCAAGAGGACCGCTTACCGGCTGTCGAAGTCCCTTGCGTCAAAAGAAGTGTAACCGGTTACGACCGGATGAATACGAGAAAGCCCCCGAAAGGGGGCTTTCTTTTTGATCGCCTGAGGGGTTGCATGATTTAATTGCCCTTCTTGTTCAGCTTCCTGACTTCCCTTGAAAATTCGGCCTCGCTTCTCGGCTTCCAGTTCGGGCCGTACAGCTTTCTCAGCATCCTTATGGTCTCTTCGGGGGTCAGGCCCGTGTTGTCCTGGTGCCGCTTCCAGAACTTTTCCCACCAGTCAGGCGGTTCGAACTTGGGGCCCTCGTATTCGGTCGGTCTGCCCGTGTCTCCCTGCGCCACGAGACTGCCGACATAGTCGGCCCGGCTGTAGACCCTGTCGATCTGGGCCGCAATCTCTGACATGTCACGTGCCGAAACAACTCCGTTCGATGTCGCCTTGTAGAACTGGACGGTGACCCGTATCGGATACCTGTCGTCGCGCTCTATCTCGAGATTGTCCACCTCGGTAAACGGTCCTTCGACTCTGCCGTGGCCGATAACCGCCTCTTCGACGTCGCTTCCTCTTTTCATTTTAGGGGCCGAATATTCGGCGCATGCGTCCGCCGGCATGGCATTGTATCGGATGCTTGTCTTCTGCTTCAGGGGGACCTGAATCAGCAGCACCATGTTCAGGCCCTTTTCCTTTGCGGCCTCAATGGACTGGTTCCTGCCGCCGTTTCCGGTTTTAACCTGCGATGTGTCGGCGAGAAAGTCGCTGAGCCTCTTTCCGGTGAGCGAGGCCCTTTCGCCTTTCTGGTTGAAGAATAGCCGCTGGCCCCAGGTCATGCCGGCTTCGAACGCGTCCCTCGTGTTGTCGATGACGGTCATGCTGGTTCCCTCGCGCGTGGCGAGAATGGCAAGGACCGCGGGATCGCCCCTGTATGACGAGTAGTTGAACAGGACCGGGTTGAATTCAGCTATGCCATTTCCTGGCACGGGAAGGAAGCACGCCTGCGCGCTCACGAGCACGTGCGTGTCCCGCTTCGCGAGCAGGGATTTTTTATTTCCCTTCCATGAAGAGGGCTTGCTCATGTATTTTCTCACATTGCCGAGATACTGCTTCAATGTTATTCTGCGCAGCGTTTTTCCTTTCTCGTTTCCCACGAGCAGGTAGAATTTATCGGGATCGATGTCAGCGCTTTTGTCTTCGAAGTTCGGGTAGCGGATAACCGGCATGCAGGTGAGGTTGTACAGCTTCGTGTCCGGGTCCTGCTGCTGCACCTGTATGGTCATGTCGCTGATATTCGGGCCAACGCTCGAGCCCTTGTACCTGCCCGTGTCCTCCCAGGTGACGTTCAGGATGTTGAGCCCGCGGCCTGATGCAAGCGACTGCGCGGTTTCGTCCGAAACCATTGCCGCGGTCCTGCTTATGGTTTCGGGATAGGAATCTTTAGCGGCCATGCCGGTCTGCGGGAAACTTCCCGGAATGACCAGAGAAAACAGTGCGATCGTGACAAGTGTCTTTTTCATCGTGCTCTCCATGGGTTTCAGGTTTTTGTATTTCGGACAGGCGCTATCTGAAAAGCGTTCTCGAAAAAAATAGCCGCTGGAAATTTTTTATAAAGACATGGGAGGCGCAGATGTGTAAATTTATAAAAGCCTTGCATGTATTTCATTTTCATTTCATAATTGACCAATCTGTCTGAACGATTCCATTTACAATTGATGAACACTACTGAAAAATATAGCGGACACCCGGCGTATGTCAGGCTGGCCATGACATACAGTTCGGTCAAGGTGATGGGGCCGCCCATGAGCACAAAGCTTGTGGAAATCATTTCACACATCTTCAGCCTGAATGAGGCCCTTGTCTGCGGATACATGTCTTTTATCCATCCAAAAACGGCCAGGAAAATTGCGCATGATTCAGGGTTGCCCTCTGACTATATCGCTGCGATCCTGAATTCCATGGCTGAAAAACGAATCATTATCACCTATGGGAATCGCTTTTTGCTCTATCCCCTGTTTCCCGGCGCATTCGAATATATTTTGATGACCGGCAAACATGACGCATGGCACAAAAAATACGCAGAGCTCGTCAACGAATTGTTCGACACCGGGTATATGAGAGAATACTTCAGCAGACCCGTTAATGCCATCAGGAATATTCCCGTGCAGCGAGCGGTTGAAAATAAAAGCTTCATTGCGGGCGCAGACCTTGTTTCGGAGCTGATCGATTCCCATAGGAATTTCGCGATACTCAATGCCTGTCCCTGCAGGCAGTCGATGCACCTTACCGGACATGAATGCAAACGAGCCGCGGCCGCAGACGGGTGCCTCATTTTCGGCGAGTATTCCGATTCAATCGTGCAGAACAATAGCGGCCGCCGTGTTGACAAAAAAGAAATGAGGGACACCGTTGCGGAGAGATGGGAGAAAAAACTGGTATTTCTCACTTCAAACGTGATGCCCGCAGCACCGACCGCTATCTGTACCTGCTGCGACTGTTGCTGTCATGCGCTGGGCGTGCATAATCACCTGAGCAAGAACCTCATTGCCGCCCCGCACTGCATAGCCGGTTTCGATGAATCGATGTGCAACAATTGCGGCAGATGTGTAAAGGCCTGTAATACTATGGCCCATTGCATCAAGGATAAGAAGCATGAATATAACCCTGAAAATTGCATCGGCTGCGGTAATTGCGCGATGGAATGCCAAAACGGTGCGATCGTGATGGTGGAAAATGTCCTGTACAGGCCGCCTCACGAGAATTACTCGAGGCTCATACTGAAAATACTGCCCAGGATAATTCTCATGGGAACCACGATCAAGCTCAGGCGATATTTCAGGAGAACCTGAGATTTCTCATTCATCGGCTGTCGCCATAGAGTTTGAAAAATTACTGCATCCGGGGCTTTTTTTAAATAGTTATTGACTTCCATGCGGCCGGTATTATAAGGGAGACCGGTCGGTCTGAATCATATGAAAAGCAATGCACCGCTGAAAGAACGCATCATCGAGGAGTCCCTCAGGCTTTTTTCGGTAAAGGGATACATGAGCACCTCGACCACCGATATAATCGAAGCTGCCGGCACTTCCAAGGGCGGCTTCTACAATCACTTTAAATCGAAGGAGCAGCTTTTTCACGAGATACTCAGTGCCGCCAGAAAGATATGGCGCGAAAGGAACCTCCACGGGGCCGACGCCGGGCAAAGGCCGCTTGAAAGAATCCGCATCATTCTCGAAAACTACCGTGACCGATATCTCGCCGATTCAAGAAACTTTCCGGGAGGATGCATATTCGTCAATCTCGCGGTGGAGCTGAGCGACCAGGCTCCCGAGCTCGCGAAAGAAGTTAATGAAGGATTCGTGCGGCTCGGCAGGATGATCAAAAGGCTGCTTGATGAGGAGAAAAAATCAGGCGGCATTGCCGGCTCGGTCAACACGGCCGATGCGGCAAACATGATATTTTCGGGCCTTCTCGGGGCCTGCGTGCTCTACACGTCCGACAAGTCCAGGAAGAGGCTCGATTCGACGATCACCTCGCTCATCTCGTATCTCAAGAGTATAGACACAAGGAGATAATCCCGTGAATCAGGAATGAAGAAATTTACCGTTTCGGTCATCCAGGGGGGAGACCGGTCGGTCTTGATATTATATCAATAAAGGAGGATGCATATGGCGGATAATACATACAGGGCGCTCGTGGTAAGGGAATCTCAGGACGGCAAATTCTCCTGCGCGGTGGAAAACCTGACCAAGGAGAAACTGCCCGCGGGGGACGTGCTTGTACGGGTGCGGTATTCATCCCTCAACTACAAGGACATGCTTTCGGCATCGGGCAACAGGGGCGTAACCAGAAAATATCCCCACACGCCGGGAATTGACGCCGCGGGGACGATCGAGGAGAGCGCTTCGCCCGATTTTAAACCGGGAGAGGAGGTCATAGTCACCAGCTATGACCTGGGCATGAATACATCCGGCGGGCTCGGGCAGTACATCCGCGTGCCCGCATCATGGGTCGTGAAAAAACCGGCGAATATCTCTCTGCGCGAAAGCATGATTTTCGGCACCGCAGGGTTCACCGCGGGCCTTTCGGTGCTCAGACTTGTCGATCACGGGATAAAAGAAGGATGCAGCATTCTCGTGACCGGGGCGACCGGGGGTGTGGGAAGCGTGGCGGTGTCGATATTGTCCCATGCCGGCTTCCGCGTGACCGCGGTCAACGGCATCAACGACGAGACCGCTTTTCTTGAGAGCATCGGCGCGTCCGAAATCATCCCCATACCCGATACGGCCGAATCGGCCGGCAGGCCGCTGCTGAAAGAGAGATGGGACGCGGCGGTCGACACGGTCGGCGGCAACATGCTCGTGTTTGCGCTTAAGTCCGTGAAGAGTGACGGCGCCGTCACCTGCTGCGGCAATGCCGGGTCTGCCGACATATCGCTTACCGTGTATCCGTTTATCCTTCGCGGGATAAGCCTGTTCGGCATCGATTCGCAGAATTGCCCCATGGACCGGAGGACCAGGACATGGAACATGCTCGCCGGCAATTGGAAATTCCCCTGGCTCGGGAAGCTCGCATCGGAAGTTGCGCTTGACGGTGTCGTATCCCAGATCGAGAGGATCAGGGCCGGAAAGCACCATGGAAGGATAATCGTGAACATACAGGACTGATTTCAGACATTGAGGGAGGGACGTATGCCGTATGAATCCTTGATTTTAGAAGAAAGAGGACGGGTGGCGCTGGTCATCATCAACAGACCGGACAAGATGAATGCCTTTGACGAGGAACTGTTCGGCAATCTTGAATCCGTAACAGAGAAGCTCAAGGCCGGCCTTCCGCGGGCGATCGTGGTCACCGGAGCCGGCGACAGGGCGTTCAGCGCGGGCTTTGACGTGAATCCCTCAAACCCGATGGTGAAGCGCATAATTGACGCAGCAACCCGCAAAGATGCGGGACCGGCGAAAGATTTGATCAGAGCTATCAGGAGGGCGGTCGACGGATTTGTGGGCCTTCCGGTTCCCATGATAGCTGCTGTCAACGGCATGGCCTACGGCGGCGGAGCGGAGCTGGCGATGCGCTGTGACATGAGGGTGCTCGATCCAGGGGCGGTGATATGCTTTTCGGAGACAAGGCTCGGGCTCATGCCCGACTGGGGCGGCGGAACCGCGTTGATCGGGATAGCGGGCACCTCCTGCGCGGCGGATCTGATTCTCACGGGAAGAAAGGTCGACGCCGCTGAAGCGTATGCCATGGGACTTGCTAACCGAATCAGCGGTAAAGGCCGCTCGCTCGAAGAGGCGCTCGCCATCGCGGAGATGATCGCATCGAACGGCCCCAGGGCCGTGAGGAGCGCCCTGGCGCTCAGCCGCGGGTATGCCGCACTGAACGGAGTCAACTCTCTGGACATGGAAGAGAAACTTGCGGCGGAG
>JAKLIV010000089.1 GCA_022709405.1 Spirochaetota bacterium | reverse complement strand
TGTAAAACGACGTCGGACCGCACTGTCCGGAGCCCTGTTTGACAAAGAACGTCGAGTCGACGAAGACGTCGTATCCCGAACCGTCTATCGAACATGACATGCAGATTGCCGATAAGGCGACAGCTGTAATGAGTATTTTATTTTTCAGCATGGACTTTTCCTGCTTTACGGCAGCCTCACAGTAAAGCACGCATGCGGATATAAATCAAGCTTAAATTACAGTCGAACCGTGACTGCCGGAACACGCGGCGGCGATGATTTTTACTGGGCGAGATACTTTTCGGAAAGCTGTTTGTGGAATGCGTTGAACGTATCCTCGTCGGTCAGTTTGAACCTTTCCAGAACCGAATCCTCGAAAAAGAAGTAATCGAATTTTTTCTCCTCGATCAGGCACAGCTTGTTCGCCAGATAGGTGACGTAAACGATGTCGCGGTTTTCGGCGGATGCCTTGCTCGGCGAATGATGGTATGCGATGGCCTCGACGATGTAGGAGGAGAGCTTCCATTTTTCCGCGATCATGCGCCCGATCGAGGAGTGGCTGATGCCGATCGAAACCTCCTCGATGACGGTCGAGGTCCTGATTTTTCTCTTTACAGCGATTTCGGCGATCTGCTGGACAAGCTTCGCATCAGTCGAGAGCAGAACTATTTTTCCGAGGTCATGAAGAAGGCTCGCGAGGTATACGCGGTCGGATATGGAGTTGAGCCTGAATTTTTCAGCGATGAGCCTTGCATAGAAAGCCGTCTTGTTGCAGTGCTTCCATACGTCCTTGAACTCGGCGAAGTGTTCATCGAGGATTCTGCGCGCGCCGATGGTGACCAGCATGGCCTTGAGGTTTTTCAGCCCGATTATCATGATCGCGTCATGGAGGCTTTCGATGCGCCTGGCCGTTATGAAACCGCCGGAGTTGGAAAGCCTGAGCACCGACGCGGCCAGCGACGGGTCGATCGATACTTTTTCGGCAAGCTCCATGATCGAGACGTCTTTTTTCGCGCATAGCGCCTCTAGCTCGTTGATATATTCGGGCAGCGACGGGAGCTCGTCGACCGTATCGACTATCTGGTTCTGGATCTGGGTCTTGACGTCGATTGACTGGATATTGAACGGTATGGTGAAAGCCGATTGCGTCAGCTCCGCGTTTGACTGGATGCTGAAGGAATTATCGCCCATACCCGAATTTTTCAGGAAGAGGATAGTCAGCGGGATGCCGAGTCCTTCGCCTTCCTCGTCGTCTCCTATATCCATGTATATGTCAGAAAAATCGTTGTACTGCCGCGCTTTTTCGATCCTCATCTGGATGCGTTCGCGCTCCGCCTGGACCAGCGGGGAGTTGTTGCGCACAAGGATCCTGAATCCCTGCTCGCCTTTTTTCACGATTATCTCGACCTTGTAGCCGTTTTCCTTCAGGTCGGTCACCAGTGAATCCTGGTTCTCTATGATGAAGGACTTGAATTTCTCCATTCCCAGCAGGTAGTCGTTCGCGTCGTTGATGTCCATGCCGAATTTCTGGAAGAATACCCTCTTTGAATTGGCTTTCACCGCGTTGACGATCATTTCCCTGAGCACGGTTTCAACGATGGTCTGGAGGTAGCTCATGTCGTTTCCCGAAAGGATCTTTATCACCAGGGAGTTTATGAACCGTACAATGTCTCTTGAATGGTAGTGGAATGTCAGTTTTACGGGTTCTCCGTTTATGACTTTCTGGGATAGTTCTGAAGATTTCTGGTGGGTCATGGGAAAACGCTCTTGAAATTGATCAAATAATGGACTCAGTGCAAAGGCAATACTATAATGCACATTGCGCTTATCAATCACTTTTTATCGATAAAATGTCGAAATTTTCTGAAAAAAACGCCCATGAATGTAATGAAATCATGGGCGTCCGGTTTAGACCGTGATATTCGGTATTTCATTCCGCTGACTTGATTTCGTCCCAGATTTTACTGTATGTTGCGTTATCGGCGCCGAGGTCCTTGAGTATGTCGGATTTTTTCAGGATTTCCTTCGAGGGAAGCACTGCCGGATTCTGCATGAAATCTTTCGGCATGATTTTCTGGGCCGCGAGGTTTGGGGCAAGGTAGCTGATGTATTCCATGTTTTTCGAGCAGACTTCCGGGTCGAGGAGGTGGTCGATGAACCTGTAAGCGAGGTCTGCGTTGACCGCGGATGTCGGGATCACCATGTCGTCCACCGAAATCGATGTCCCTTCCCTCGGGACGGCGAACGCTATCTTCGGGTTCTGAGATATGATCTGCAGAGCGTCGCCGTTATAGGTGTGGATGAGGAAGAATTCACCGGCCTCGAGCCCTCTCTTGGCCTCGTCAACGTCGAACTTGGCAATGTTTTTCTTCCATCTGAGCACGGTCTGGCGCGCCTTGTCGAGCTCGGCTGGATTCAGGGAGTTATAGTTGCAGCCGTTGAACTTGAGGGCCGCGCCTATGGTTTCGCGCAGGTCGTTGAGCAGGGTTATTCTGCCTTTGAGGTCGCTCCTGTCGAGCATGCCCCAGGTCGGGACGAAGTTCTTTACCTTTTCGGTATTGTAGGCTATGCCCGCGAAGCTCATCATGTAGGGAACGCTGTGACTCATCGCAGGATCGAGGGATATTTTCAGGTATTCCGGGTCTATGTTGCCGATGTTTTTCAGCTTCCAGAGGTCGATGGATTGCAGCATTTTCTGGTCGTTCATGATGTTTACCATATAGCTTGAGCAGATATACAGGTCATAGCCGGTCGCTCCCGCCTTCACTTTTGCGTACAGGGCCTCGTTCGAATCGAAAAAGTCCATGACAACGCGGCAGTTTTCATTTTTTTCGAAGGCCGTGATCACATCGTTGTTCATGTAGTCGGCCCAGATAAACACGTGCAGTTCCTTCTGTCTCGAGCACGAAATGCTCGCGACCGCGGTCATGATTGCCAGAATGGAAAGGATGCGTTTCATCATTATTTTTCCTCCAATAATTTTTTGCTGATTGTGACGACCGTGAAAGTGAAGACGATAAAAATTCCGGTCAGGGCGTTTATAACCATGGGCGAGCCATGGCGTATCATGCTGTATATATAGAGGGGCAGGGTGGCCGAACCCGGGCCTGAAACGAAAAATGTGATGACGAAATCGTCAATCGAAAGGGTGAAAGCCAGCAGGCCGCCGGCCATGATTCCCGGGGTTATCATCGGGATCATGACTTTTCTGATCGCTGCGGGCCATGAAGCGCCGAGATCCATCGCGGCCTCGATTACGGCATAGTTGAAATCCTGCAGCCTGCCCAGGACTACCATCGCGACATAGCTGATGCAGAAGGTGACGTGCGCCAGGTATATGGTGAAGAGGCCGAGCCTCACCTTCAGCGCCACGAAGAACAGGAGAAGGCTGATTCCGACGAGGATGTCGGGCATTACCAGGGGCAGATGGATGAAAAGACGGTGTGCGGACTGCAGGCGCGTCTTGAAACGGTACAGTGCGATCGCGGCTGTGGTTCCCAGCACCATCGAGGTCACCGTAGAGGTCAGCGCGATGAGGAGCGAGTTCCCCAGCGCGTACCATATGGTGCGGTCGGAGAAAAGCCGCGAGTACCATTTCAGCGTGAATCCGCCCCACTGGCCGCCGTACCTCGACATGTTGAATGAATTGACTATGACGATGATCAGGGGAAGGTAGAGGAACACGAGCATCCCGACAAGCAGATAAAAAGGTATGCGCGAACGTCTCATCCGGGTATTATCCCCCTGCCGACGGTTTTTCTACGTTTCATGAAAAGACTGGCAGTCATCGGGATCATGACCGCCAGCACGAGAAGCGAGGAAAGCACGCTGGCGTGGGGCAGGTGGCGGTCGATGAACGTCTTCTGGGCGATCTTGTTGCCGATCATTTCACCGCCCGGCCCGCCGACGATGTCGGGAATCACGTATGACCCCAGGGCCGGAATGAACACGACGAGTATCGCGGTAAGAATGCCCTGCCTGATGCCGGGGAGAAAGACCCGGTAGAACGCCCGGTACCAGTTTGCCCCGAGGTCGTGCGCCGCATCGAGGAGCGAGAAGTCGAACTTTTCGGCGGCGGCGTATATCGGCAGCACCGCGAAGGGTATGTATGAATACACCATGACCAGGAGCACGGTCCCGGGCCGGTAAAGCAGCAGGGTCTGGTCGTTCACGATACCGATCAGCAGGAGAAAATTTTTCACGATGCCCTCGGGGTGCAGCACAACCTTCCAGGCGAAGATGCGTATGAGGAAATTGATCCAGAAAGGCACGATAATAAGCAGAAGAAGGAAGTCCCTTTTCTTTTTTTCGGCCCTGGCCAGGCAGTATCCGGCAGGCACGCCGAGCACGAGGCAGATGGCCGTGGTCAGCACGCTCAAAACGACCGTTCTGACCATGATGCCGCGGTACACAGGGTTTGCAAGCTCCGAAAAATTTTCGACTGTCCACTGGTCGCCGATCCCGCCGTACGGATCGCCCGTCCTGAATGCGATCAGGAGAATCACGATCGTCGGTATGATGAACAGGACCACCAGCCAGCCCATGGTCGGCAGCGACAGGGCCAGCTCGGGTATTTTACTGTTCGGTCTTTTCATCTTTTTATTTGCCCGCGGATATGATGTTTTCAGGCGCGACGGTCACGTCGTCGTCGGGGAGCGTCAGGAGCGACTCGTCCCTTTCGTCGTAGCGGTCGAGTATGTAGCAGTTGTCGGCGTGCCAGCTTATGCACACCGTGTTGCCGTGCTCGATAATTTTTTCGTCGAGCAGAAAACGGTCGTGGGACTGCCTCACCTGGATGCGGTAGTCGCCGACCCGCACCCAGAAAACGGTGTGCGTCCCCATGTATATGATTTCTTCGACCACGCCCCTCACCATGTTCCGCTTGCGGTGGGATTCGGGCTCGGCGTGGGAGATGACGAATTTTTCAGGCCTGATCGAGAGGTAGACCCTGCTTCCCTGCGGGAAGTTCTTGTCGTTGTACACGATCACCCCGTCCGCGAAGTCCTTGATGTTCATCCTGCAGTAGGAGTCTTCGATGGAGGTTATTTCGGTCTCGAAGAAATTGGTGTCGCCGATAAAGGCCGCGACGAAGCTGTTTGTCGGCGCCTCGTAAACCTGGACCGGGGTGCCCTGCTGCTCGATCCTGCCTTTGTTCATGACCGCGATATGGTCGCTGATGCTCATGGCCTCTCCCTGGTCATGGGTCACGTAAAGAAAGGTGATCCCGACCTCGTCGTGTATCCAGTCGAGCTCCACGAGCATCCGCTGCCTGAGCTTCAGGTCGAGCGCCGCGAGCGGTTCGTCGAGAAGCAGCACCTGCGGTTTGTTTATGAGCGCCCGGGCAATTGCGACTCTCTGCATCTGGCCGCCCGAAAGCTTGGTGGCCTTTTTGTCGGCCTGGTCCGACATCTGGATCAGTTCGAGATACCGGTCGACCTCGCCCGATATCCTGCTGCGGTCGAAGCCGGCCATCTGGAGCCCGAAAGAGATGTTTTCCCTGACGGTCATGTGGGGGAAAAGGGAGTAGTTCTGGAAAACGGTGTTGACCCGGCGCCTGTTGGGGCGGTCAGACGTGATGTCCTTGCCGTCGAGGATCACCCGTCCCCGATCGGGGTATTCGAACCCGGCGCAAATCCGCAGCAGCGTGGTTTTACCGCAGCCGCTCGGGCCCAGGATCGAGAATATCGTGCCTTTTTCGATAGACAGCGAAACATTATCAAGCACCTTGAGCTCGCCGAAACTCTTGGATATGCCTTCAAAGACCAGAAAATCACCCATGGGAGCGCCCCTGCACTATTGCAATCTTGAAGGAAGCATTTAATCAGGTAAATACTATCCGTCTCCACTTCAAGTCAAAAATGCTTTTTAGCCGAAAAAAATAGGAAATAGAGGTTGGATCAGTCAGGCGCGCCCCTGTTTTCGAGGGCTCTGACGAGAAGGTAGACCGATTCGTTCACCGGCGCAGGCAGCCCGTGGTTCGCAGCCGCCTTCAATATCTCTCCGGTAATGCTTTCAATCTCGGTTTTTCTGCCGGCCCGTATGTCCTGGAGCATGGAACAGATGTTTACCGAGGTTTTACGGCAGACGTCCCGCGTGAGCCCGATCATTTCGTCGCTTCCGGCCTGTATCCCATGCGCAGCAGCGGCGCTCACCGCTTCGGCTACAATCAGCTCCTGGAGCTTGAGGATTTCGGGGATTTCTACGAGCTTCCCGTTCGGGAGGCCGAGAATCGCGCCCAGCGGATTTATGCCCGCATTTACAATCGCTTTTTTCCATATCGCGGTTTCCGGGTCGTCGGTCATGGTCACGTTCAGCGAGCTGTGCACGAGAATCCCGAAGACCGTGCGGACCGCGGAATGGTTTCTCCCGCCGATGATTATTGTCCCCGCTCCGCCGGGCACGAGAGTCCGCGGGTCTTTCTTGGACGCCCCCATCGATGTCGTTCCGAATACGATCCTTTCGGCAGGCACATACTCCCTGATCTTTTCGACATTGCCCAGGCCGTTTTGCAGCGAGACCACGATCGCGCCGTTTCGTATGCGATGCGCGGCCTCTTTCATCGCACTGTCGGTGGCGTGGCTCTTTACGAATAGAAAAACAGTGGAGCATTCCTCGATGACCGCAGGGTCGCCGCTTGTCCTGACAGAAACTGTTTCGGGCTTGTCCGACAGGACCATTATCCCTTCACGAAGGGAGTCGACCACGGCCGGGTCGTTTTCGTAGATGAACGTATCCAGGCCGGCCTTGACAAAAAAAACCGCGTGAAGGCACCCCATCGCGCCGGCCCCGATGATGCCGATTTTTTGCTTCTTAACCGCATCTCTCATGAAAACATTCTATCAACGCCGAAAAATATGTCAAAAAGAAAACACCCGCAAGAATCCTTGACAAAAAATGTTTCCCCTCCCTTGATGGGAGGAATTAAATATTCATTTTTATAAAAATACTGTCAGACAGCGGCGGCTATACATGAACAAACGCCTCAAAAAATTGCGCAGGACCCTCGCGAAGAAGGACCTGCTCCCATACCTGGTTTCGGACCTGACCAATATACGCTATCTGACCGGGTTTACCGGTTCGTATGCCGCGCTGGTGATCGGCGGCAGGGATTCTTTTTTCCTGTCTGATTCACGGTACGAGGAATACGTCCGCTCGATCCTCCCCCGGGATGTGCGCTTCGTTCTGCAGAAAGTGGATTTCTGCACGACCCTGGAGGCCGAGCTGAAGACCCGCGGGGAGAGCGCCCTCTACTGTGAGAAACATTCAATGAGCCTGGCCTCGTTCATGGACATGAAGTCCAAAATGAAAAGGATTCGGCTGTATCCCGCCGAGGACGTGGTGAACGAACAGAGGATGGTCAAGGACGGCGAGGAAATCGCACTGCTGCGCGAGGCGGCGGCCATCACCGACAGCTGCGTCAACCACCTCAAAAGCCTGATCAGGCCCGGGATGCTGGAATGGGACATCGCGGTCGAGATCGAGTATTTCTATCGCAAGAGAGGCTGTAGAAGGACATCGTTCGATTCGATCGTCGCTTCCGGCGCCGGTTCATCGATGCCGCATTATGAAACTTCCATGGAAAAGAGAATCCGGCCGGGGGACGTGCTCCTTATCGACATGGGCTGCCATTACAGGGGCTATAATTCAGACTTGACAAGAACATTATTCGTAAATAGCATTGATCCCGCCGTTGAAAAGCTGTACCGTGTGGTGCAAACCGCGCAGCAGGCCGCGCTTGAAGCGGTCAGGCCCGGGATCACCACGGGTAAACTCGACGGCGTGGCCCGAAACATTATCGTCCGGGAGGGATACGGGCAGTTTTTCGGGCATTCCCTCGGGCACGGCCTCGGACTCGATATCCATGAATTGCCCGCGGTCAAGGCCGGGGACGTGAAGCTCAGGAAGAACATGGTGATAACCATTGAGCCCGGCATCTATCTTCCGGGTACCGGCGGCGTAAGAATCGAGGACATGGTGCTGGTTACCGGCGGGGGTTGCGAAGTGCTGACAAAGTCGTCAAAAGATATAACCATAGTGTGAGGATTTCAGGATGATAACAAGCAATGATTTCAGGAGGGGAGTGGTCATCAAGCTCGACGGCGATCTCTTCTCCGTGGTTGAATACCAGCATGTAAAGCCCGCAAGGGGCGCCGCGTTCGTGAGGACCAAACTGCGCAATGTGAGAAAAGGCGGTGTGATCGACAGGACTTTCCGCGGCGGTGAGAAGCTGGAGGATGTTCGCCTCGAGAGAAGGCCGATGCAGTATCTCTATGACGAGGGGGACAGCCTTGTGTTCATGGACACCGAATCCTTCGAACAGCTCAGCATCGACAAGGAGGCTATCGGCGACGCCATAAATTTCCTTAAAGAAGAAGACATCGTCGAAATAACCCTGTACGAGGACGCTCCGATCGCGATCGAGCCGCCTCTTTCGGTCGTGCTCAAGGTCGTTTACGCCGAACCGGGGCTCAAGGGCGATACCGCGACCAACGTCCTTAAGCCGGTCAAGGTCGAGACCGGCGCAGAGGTCAAGGTCCCGCTTTTCATCAACGAGGGCGATTTCATCAAGATCAATACCCAGACGGGGGAATACATCGAGAGGGTGAATAAATAGAATGGAATTCCTTAAAACAGCAACCCAGTGGATGAATGATAATCCCGGCAAGGCCGCAGGCACCATTGCCGGCTTCGTTCTGGGACTTCTCATAATCGCTTTCGGGCCCGTAAGGGCGATATTTATCATCATCCTGGGCGCCATCGGTTTTCTGGTGGGCAAGCTGCGGGACGAGAACATTTCAATTGCCGAGCAGTTGAGGCGTTTACTGAAACGCGACAGATAGCGGCTGCCGGTGCGTTCACAGAACATTGAATGAAGCGGAAACCGTGACGTATCAAACAAGCAGCGCCAATCTCGTAAGGGACGCATACCATTGCTTCACCAAAAAGCGTTACAATGAAACCGTGCTTCTCTGCGAAAAAATCGCCGCGCTATCGCCGCGTGAACCGTATCCGCTTTTTTTGATGGCGGTCGCCCACCTGTATTCGAGCTCCTTTGATGCGGCCGAGCGCGCCCTTGAAAAAGTCCAGCGCATCGATCCGGAATATATCCCCATGATCCAGCTGCGCGCCTTTCTCGGCCTGAAGGCGTCGCCGAACCTTGACGGCGCGCTGAAGATATATCTCGATTATCTAACCCGTTATCCGTGGGATAAGCGCCTGATCAGGGGCAGGAAGATGCTCGGATATGCCGCCAATTTCCCTTCGCTCCAGAAGAAGGCACGGCTGGCTGACCTTGTCGACATACCCCCGCCGCCGCGCCATCTTCTCAGAAAAAACGCGAAGCAGGCTCGTCCGGGTCTCAAAACGCGCAGGAGACGCATTCTGCCCGGAGTCGGATCGCTGCCGAAATCGCTCTTTATCGCGGCTTTTCTGGTGTTGTTCGGCGCCGGAGCCTATCTGCATTTTTCCGAGATAATGGAATTCACAAGGAATATCAATGTCGGGGGAAAGGATTTTTCAGCGGTTGACGGCGTGAGCATAACACCCTCGGGCTATGATTTGATCAGCAGGATAAACAGGGACAAGACAAGGGAGTTCTATGTCTCCGTCGGCGAGATGACCGATGATTTCGAGCGCGCAAAGAAGCTGATCAAGCTTGAACGCTACAACGAGGCCGCGTTGATACTGAACAAGATACGGAACAGCAACGCGAGCTTCACGGTCAAGGAGAAGGCCGGATTTCTGGTTGATTTCATCAGGGACGCCGACGACAGGAAGTTCGAAGCTTCCCCATACGGCGCGGTGTCTGTAAAACGTTATCTCTATCACGGCTACGCGGTATCATGGAAGGGCAGGGTCGCCAACATGAAGAAACTGAACGACGCGGTTTCATTTGCACTCCTTGTCGACTACCGGGCCCCGGAAACCTTTTCAGGAATCGCAGAAGTCTACTCGCCCGAAAAGGGCGCGATAGAAAACGGGTCTTTCGTGGAGGTCGACGGCCTGCTGCTCGACGTTTCGGGTCTTGACAGGCCTTATATTTCCGCACGCGCGGTCAGGAGGGCGGCCCGATGAGCGCTGCCGGAAAAACACGGTGGAAATGCGCCTGCTTTCTCGCATCCGCCTGCATGGCGCTCTTGTTTTTGCCGGAGCATGCCGAAGCCCAGCAGGGGCAGGGGGCCCCGGCCCGGCTGTCTGAAATCGCCGGCGCGATCGAATCGTACAGGGACGCGACCGTTACCATGAAGCTCAAGCTGAAAACAGTGGATACTGTTTTCGAGAGGATTGCTTTTTACGATCAAAAAAATCACGATATCGTCTTTGATATTTCCCGGCGTGAGACGAAGAAGCGGCTGAAAAGGCAGATGATGAACATCCATGAGGGCATGGACTACTTCGTGACGTTCAAGGTCGTAAAGACCGATAACAGCGGACTGGTCATGGCCGAGCTCGTGGATTTCAGGCCGGCAGTGCTGGACAGGATCCCGTGAGGCCGAAAAACAAGAAAGCAGAATAGCTGGGCGGCTATCCTGCCTTCTTTCAACGCAGTGCCAAGTCAACAATATGGTAAAATCGGGAGGGAATTACCATATCATTTCTTGTGCTAAAATCTTCGGCCTTTTCGGGCGAAAACTTGAATTAATTTTTTCGAAAAAAATAAAAAAATGATCGGTACAGTCGTCAAGACATTCGGCAGATATCACACCGTCAGGCACGATGACGGGCTGACCAACTGCGTCCTGCGGGGCAGGATGCGGAAGGACCCCGGCCTGAAAAGGTTTTCGGAGCCGGTCGCTGTCGGCGATCGCGTGGCATTCGAGCTGAACGACGACGGCTCCGGCGCAATATCACGGATCGAGGAAAGGAAAAACGCGTTCACCCGCAAAGACAGGGGCAACAGCAGGGAAGACATCATCGCCGCGAACCTGGACCAGCTCGTCATAATACAATCCTTCGCCAGGCCAAGGCTCAATCCGCGTTTCGTCGACCGGGTGGCGGTCAGGGGATCCAAGGAGGGGATCACGGTCGTGCTGTGCGTCAACAAGTCGGACCTTTCGACAAGGGCCGAAATTGCGGATTTTCGCGCTTATTACCGCGGATCGGGCCTCGCGATAATCGTCGCGAGCGCCGAGAAAGGTTCCGGCATGGATTCACTCAGGGATGTCCTGCACGGAAAAGTATCCCTTTTCGTCGGCACTTCGGGAGTGGGAAAGTCGACCATCCTGAACCGGCTCTATCCCGGTCTCGATCTCAGGATATCTGAAGTCTCCGAGAGCACCGGCAAGGGACGTCATACGACGACGAACGCCGAGATGATAAACCCGGACGCCGTGACCGGTATCATCGACACCCCGGGGTTCAGGGAGTTCGGCCTCATGGACATCGAGCCAGACGTGCTGGCAGGCTATTTCTACGAGTACGGCGATTACGCATCCCGGTGCCGTTTCAGGCCCTGCACTCATGATCACGAGCCCGGATGCGAAGTGAAAAAGCTCGTCGAGGAGGGAGAGATTTCGCAGGAACGCTATGTTTCATATTTGAACATATTATATTCAATAAAGGATTACTATGAGACGCGTTATCAATGACGAGGGGGACGGGCCGCACCGTGATTGAGATTAAAAATCTGCATGTGGCCTTTGATGGAAGAGAGGTCATCAGCGGCGTGGACCTCGCCGTGTCACGGGGCCAGACCCTGGTGCTCATGGGAAAAAACGGTTCCGGAAAGACCGTGATCCTGAAATGCATCGCGGGCCTGAATGACGAATATTCCGGCGAGATAATGGTCGGCGATACGGGCCTTTCTTCAGGAACGAAGGATAGACCGCATCTGGCTTACGTGTTCCAGAAGGGCGGCCTTTTCGATTCAATGAATGTCTTCGACAATGTCGCATTCGGGCTCAGGCGGATGGGAATGCCCGAGGATGAGGTCGCGCGCAGGGTCGAGCAGTCCCTCGCCCGCGTCGGCCTGAAGGGAAACGAAGGCAAGCTCCCTTCGGAACTCTCGGGAGGCATGCAGAAAAGGGTGGGCCTCGCAAGGGCCGTGTGCGCCGATCCCGACATCATCCTTTACGACGATCCGGCCGCCGGCCTCGATCCGGTTCTGTCGGATTCGATTGCCGACCTCATGCTTGAGATACGGGACTCGCTCAAGACCACCTCGATCGTCGTGACCCACGATCTGAAAGTCGCTGAAAAAATCGCAGACACCGTGGCGCTTCTTTATGAGGGAAGGATCGTTTTTTCCGGATCGGGGAGGGATTTTTTCAGCAGGGAGAACGCATATGCCAGGCAGTTCATCGACGGCGACATTCTCGGGCCCATCGATATCATGTAGCCTTTTTCCGGTTGACAGTTTTTCCGGTAAGGTCTTTTATACCGGGATGCGCCACACACGTTTAAGTATTTGAGAGGAGCGGCATTCCCATGAAGGTATTGGTGACCGGAAGCGCCGGTTTTATCGGATTTCATCTCGTCTCTGATTTGACAGAACAGGGTATTGAAGTTGTCGGCCTCGACAATATCAACGATTATTATGACACGGGCCTCAAGTACGCCAGACTTGATAAGAGCGGCATCAGCCATGGCATGATCGACTCCAGCCGGCCGGTCAGAAGCTCAACCAACAGGCTCTACAGCTTCATCAAACTCGACCTTGAAGACAGGAACGGCATGATGAAGCTTTTCAAGGAGCAGCGTTTCGACCGCGTCCTGCATCTCGGGGCCCAGGCCGGAGTCCGCTACTCCCTGACCCATCCGTACAGCTACATCGACTCCAACATAGTCGGTTTCATGAATGTCCTCGAATGCTGCCGTCATAACCCCGTGGACCACCTGGTATACGCGAGCAGCTCTTCGGTTTACGGTTTGAACAGAACCGAGTCTTTCAGCGTACATGACAATGTCGATCATCCGGCGAGCCTGTACGCGGCGACCAAGAAATCCAACGAGCTCATGGCGCATTGCTACAGCCATCTTTTTTCCATCCCCGTAACGGGACTTCGTTTCTTCACCGTATACGGGCCATGGGGAAGGCCCGACATGGCATATTTTTCGTTCACCAGATCGATTATCGAGGGCGCACCCATCAAGGTTTTCAACAGCGGGGAGATGTGGCGCGATTTCACGTACGTCCGCGACATTGTCGGCGGCGTGGTGAGGGTCCTCGAATCTCCGCCCATCACCGACAGGTCGTGGAACGGAGCGCGCCCCGATCCTGCCCGGTCATCGGCCCCGTACCGGGTTTACAACATCGGCAATTCATCCCCGGTGAAACTGATCGATTTCATCCGCGTCATTGAGGAAAGACTGGGACGCAAGGCGTCGATGGAGTTCATGCCGATGCAGCCGGGCGACATCTATCGGACATGCGCCGATGTTTCAGATCTGGAAAAGGATTTCGGATTCAGGCCCTCGACTTCCATCGAAGAGGGTATCGGCGAATTCGTTTCATGGTACCGGAAATTTTACGGGGCATGAGAGGCGCTGCATGCCGTTTTTGACCCAGTTCGAGGCCGCTGATTTCAGGCTCGAGGATCTCATCGAACTGAAAGGACGCAGGAAGCTGTTCGTCGTTTTCTCCACATACGGGGAGCGCGAGGCCGGCCTGATCAGCGACAAGATCTCGCTTCTCAGAAGAGAGCTCGGAGCATACGTCGACAGAATTTTTCTGTCGCACCGAAGGGTCGACGCGAAATTCCCCGAGAAAACCGAGGACATGGCCCAAAAGGCCGACAGGGACGCGGGGATAATCGTCTGCAACGATATCGAAGTGCCAGACATGGGCGCCGAACAGGGCAAGGGTTCTGACATGAGAAGGGCGCTCTACCATTTAATGAACATGCACCGGTCGGATCGGGATTTCCGGGACGCGGTGATTGTTTTCCTCGATGCAGACGTGGTTCCAGAATATTTCGGGCCCCATTTCGTGACCGGGCTCTCGGGGCCGGTGCTCAGCGGGTTCGACTTCGCAAAGGCGGGTTTCTGGCGGGAAAAGGGCCGGGTCAAGAAATTCGTGGCCCAGCCGCTTTTTTCGGTCATCGACCACCCGAAACTCCGGGGTCTGCGCGAGTTTTCCTACCCGCTTTCAGGCGAGGTCGCAGGCACCGTTGATTTTTTCAGCAGGGTCCACTTCTGGCAGATATACGGCGTTGAGACCGGCATCAACATCGATTCATGCATGGCCGGAAACAAAGTGGCCGACGTGAACCTGGGCCTCTATGACCACGAGCACCACGGCGAGCTGGGGATACAGAAGATGTCATTCGGCATCATCAGGACGTATTTCAAACAGCTCGTCGATTACGGCATCATCGAGCTCAGGCAGGGCGCGGTGTTGTCGGATCGGTTCGCGGCGGCGCAGATCGACGAGCACGGCGTTCGCGGATCGCTTGACTTCGACCTCTCCGAAAAAAAATACGCTCCCCTCGTGGACCTGTTCGGGAGAGAGTGAAGTGGGCAGGATCGAGTTTTCTCCCGACGCGAAGGCGCACGAAAGAACCATCACGCTCTCCACATTCCGGGCGGGAGACGACCGGATCGTCGCTCAGGGCAGGCTCCGCGAAATGAGGCTGATGGAATACTATCTGTTCACGGGCGAGAAGAGGCCGGCGGGCCCCCTGCATGATTTTACCATCAGGCTGTTGTTGGCGGTTCCGGATTTGTTGATAGAAGAAGTCGATGCCGAGATGGCCTCTTTCCCGCGCGAGGACTGCCCTGACGTGCTTGACGGCATCAGGAAGATCAGGGGGATGCGGATCGAGTCGGGTTTTACCATGAAGGTCCGGTCAATGTTTTCGGGTATCAAGGGATGCACGCACCTGACCCATCTGCTGCTTGCCATGGCGCCGGCGATCATGCAGGGGATGTGGGCGGTCACCGCCCAGAAGCCGCCCTCTGAGCGATCCGACATGTCGATTGAACGCATCGCGTCTGTTGCCGAGGGCCTGAAGGACAGCTGCTATGCCTGGCGGGAGGAAGGACGCGCTTATCGCCGGCTCGAAAGCCTGATAAAAAAAAGAGGCTGACCGTTTTCCATCATCAACCTTGCATTGATGCAAGAGATCGGATGCAATGGCAGCCTGTTCGGTTAGAGTTTTTTTGTATGCTAATCGAGCGCGAAAGCTGCGTTAAATGCCGGACTCCTTTTTTATTCCCGCTTTGTCTTTGACTTTTACCGCAATTTTGCCTGACAGCCATATCATCGGCGTGCCGAGAATAAAGGACGCTGAAACTGTCATGTATATCATGTCTATGATGAAGATTACATTTCGCGGGATGTTCAGTCCCATACCGGTCGCGATTATTTTCATGAGTACGCCTGCAAAAAATCCGGCAAACAGGATATTGATGAGGCGTACTCTCGCATGATTGCCGTCTGTGCGATGTTTCTCATTGTAATACTTAATTATCCGTTGAGGAATTAAAAAAGCTGCAAGCGATGCGCTTGCGAGGTTTATTTCGTTTATCAACATGTAATCTCCTGTCCAGGTCATGCCTGGCAGATCGGCGAGATAGTATCTCTTGAAAACCGGCATATGTCCTATCCATCCTAATGCAAGACCGAAGACTGCCAGAATAAAAAGAAAATCGGCCAGTGTGAACCTGTAAAGAATATCAGGTATTTTTTTCAGTTTCATTTCGTGTTTCTCCGATGTATTTTTTGATTTTATCGCCGATGCGCAGCAGGGACGCCGCAGCCCCGGCAAATGGCGCGATGATCAACGCCGAGGCCAGGATATTGGACTTTTTCATGACGCTTGCGACTTTATCCATATGGGGATTTCCCTGGCCGCTGGCGATGGCATTGTTCATCTTTTCAAATGGGACTGCTGAAACGTATATGGTATTGGTTCCGCCGTTTTCTTCAAGGCCGTAGATATATGCGCCTTCTTCTTTGGCCGCCCTCCGGGCTTCGTCTGCGATATGGTCTCGCGGACCGATTTTCTGGACACCCTCGGGGCAGGCCTCTATGCATGCAGGAAGCTGGCCTTTATCGAGCCTGTCGACGCATCGATCGCATTTGTACATCACTCCGTTGCCCATGTACGAAGGCGCAATATCCAGGTACGGCCCCACGCCGGTCTGCCTCTGCGGGATGTTCCATGGACAGACCGCATTGCATTTGGCTCCGCCGAGACATATGTCCGGATCGATGGTGGTGGCGCCGTTCGCCTGTTTATGCGCCGCTCCGAACGGACACAGATGCGCACAGGGCGGTTCCTGGCAGTGCATGCAGCGGCGCGGTGCGCATACTTCGATGGTTTTACCGTCATGCTCGACCTGTGTTCTCTGTATATACAGCCAGTTATATGGCGTAAGCCTGTCGGTGACGTCCCTTTTATCGGACCAGTCGGAAACCTTGACTCTTTCAGGATACATTTTGGGGAACGGCTTGGCCGGTTCGGGATATTTATGCGCATTGGCCTCCTGGCATGCATAAACGCATGCTTCGCATCCGATGCATTTTCTTAAATCTATCAGGGTTGCCAGTTCTGAATTTTCCGATGCATCAGCAGCACTGGAAAGCGACAGGGCCGCAATACCCGCTCCTAATGCTGACTTTTTCAGGAAATCTTTTCTGGAGATGTTCATTCAGTACTCCTGCTTAAGTTTATATAGAAAAATTGAAATTAAGTATTTAATTGAATAATAAATATATTATTTGCTGTCAATAAGAAAATTAAGTATTTTATAAAAAACTTTAATAGATTCTTTTTATCTAACATTATTGTGATAATAATTCAAGTTTATTTATTTTATTTATATGGAGGCTTTTTATGTCAAATATCATGTTCCACGGTAATACCATACACACATCAGGCAGTCTCCCGCTGAAAGGGGAGAAAGCACCACAATTTTCACTCACAGGCAGAGACCTAAAGGATGTACTGCTCAATGATTTTAGCGGGTCGAGGATTGTTTTGAATATTTTTCCGAGTCTCGATACGCCTGTCTGCGCCACCTCAGTGCGAAAATTCAATGAAAAGGCGGCCTCGCTGAAGAATACCGTTGTTCTCGCGATATCGAGGGATCTTCCTTTCG
>JAKLIV010000088.1 GCA_022709405.1 Spirochaetota bacterium | reverse complement strand
TCACTTTCACCTCGTCTTTCTGGCTTTCGAAAAGCGCGAGAAATCCGTATCTCTTGGCGCGGCGCGCCATTTTGATCGCTTCTTCATATTTATAAAGCTTGTAGGAATGCAGTTTGGGGTTGGAGGCTTCGCCGACCGTATAATGGGTCCAGCTGACCGTCCTGTCCCTGTAGCCGAGAGTGAGGTAAAGCCTGGCCCTGGCGTTCTTTGACATGATGATCCCGGGAGCGAGTGCGTCAAGTATCTGTTTTGCGGCTTCGAGGTAATGGTCCCTCAGCACATCCTCGTACAGTTTGACCATATCGCCCTGGCTCGCGTAAACCCGCTTGAAGGCCCGGCGGTAGTCGGATTGAAGATAGGCGACTTCGCCGTTAAAGTGCTTCTCATAGGCCGTTTTCAATTCTTCCTTTTTGTCGTCTGCGAAGTTGGTCACCGCGGTATTGATAAAGCTCACGAAATACCTGTTTTCCCTCAATATCCTCTCGGTGGTGGTCTGATCGGTAAAGGAATAGACATCCCCCCCGCATATCAGAAAAAAAAGGAACCCGGCTGCTGGAGCGATTCTTCGTAAAAATAGGTTCATGGCAGGTCATCCTTCCTTAATTGATGAGGCGACGTCTCATTCCGACACGGTCAGCTCTTCATCCGCTACTTCATCACCGTCGATGAACGCCTTTATTCTGTAATCCCCGCTTTTCGACAGGTACTCGGTGGGAACATACGAGCTTATTTTCGGGAAACTCTTTTCGATTTCGAAGGTGATTTTCTTGTAATACTTGTAATCGCCGTTCTCTTTTCTCTCGATCTGGACAGTCATGACGTCGCCGTTCAGGGGACCGCTCTTCAGGCCCAGATAAAAAAACATGTTTTCGCCTTTCTTGAATTCGTCGACGCTGTCGCCGTCTGCGTTTTCAATGAGGCTGTTGGAAATGATGAAATCGACATTGTAGAACTGGCTGCGGATGAAAAAGACAAAAATCACGATCGCGATGATGATTATTGCCGCGGTGGCCCCTGAGCCGATCTTTCCCTTCTGAGAAAGACCCCTGATTCCGGCTATTATCGACTTCTCGGAAGGCTGATCGCCGTCCTGGCTGTTCGTTTGTTCTTCTCTGGTCATGGTTTACCCTCTGGCGCCGTGAAAATCGACTGGAGCTGTAATCCGGCATCAATCACGGCAAAATAAAGGTCTGCGGCCCTGTCCAGGCATAAAAAACATGGATCTCCCGCCGACTCACTATATTTATCGTACTTACCAATGGTAAATCAATCATTTTTTCTGAGTACGCCGCGTCCCGGGCCGTAATATTTTTGATTGACATGCGGGACTTTACGGATAATATTACCAAAACTGAAATCAAACCAATACTACAATATCACAAAGAACTTTTTACTACACAGAAATGATAAGTAATCGGTATTTAATCCCCTTGACCCAAATGACGATATTATGGACGCTACCATACTAAAGCCGCAGGGACAATACAATAATGAACAGCTCTGAAACGAAAGAATACTCCGAAGACAATATAATCATCATAAAAGGCCGTTTCAAATCGAGCCCGATGAACCTGTACGGCCAGTTTTTGATCATCTTCAACAACAAGAAGCAATTCGAATCGTACAATATCGTGGTGTCGACGTTTTCCGACGCATACGAGCTCGAACCGCATATGGGATGGGAGAGGTTCGAGGAAAACATCATCAATTTCAAATGGAAGGGCAATTACAACGCCAGCATGACCAGCTCCCTCATGGACCAGTTGAAAAATTTCTCCGCCGACTACAGGGCCGTGGGGCTCCTCTTCGACAACGCATACAACTACGACTACGACAATATGGATGTGACCCTGTATGACCTGATCAACCGCATCGTTCACGATAAAAACCTGATACTCGAAACAGGCATCCAGGAACTCACACAGGAAGAGTTCATCCAGACCAAGGAAAACAGGGGCAAACAGAAGGACGAGCCCGCCGAGCCGGTCACCGTGGGCGAATTCGAGGTCCAGCTCGCCGAGGGATCGGTCATTCTGCCGATCAAGGGAATCGTTGCGCCGGTACGCGGCAAGGCCATCTATGAGCTCAGGATCGGCGACAAGATCATGGTCAGGATACTCCCCAACTCCGACAGGGCGAATTATTTCATCGATCTTCTATCGCTCAGGGACGACACCCAGCGCGACGAGAAGAAGATCAAACCGACGCCCGCTGAGGTGATCGACATTAAAAAGGGCACGGGAAAGAGAGACCCGGTCGAAATCCTCGTTGAAATAGGTCCCGGACTTTACGGAAAGCTCATTGAAGACGAACAGCAGGTCAGGCTCAAGATGTACAATCCTGAAATCGACGGGCCGGTCATAAAAAAAGACCTGGGGCCCTATCCGGACAACCTGGGCCAGGCCGCCGGATCCAACAAGCTCGGAATGTCCAAGGGATCGATAATCCTTCTCGTGCTTTTCCTGGTCATACTGACGCTTTTTCTCATTCTGATCTTTCTAAGCTGGTAACGATCCATGCCCGCCCGCTCCGTTCGGGCACAAAATGAGGAACAACATGAAACAAGATAAAGAATACACGCTCAAGCTGGCCCATGAAAACAATGTCAAATTCATAAGGCTGTGGTTCACCGACATCCTCGGCTTTCTGAAAAGCTTCGCCATAACCATCGAGGAGCTCGAGGACGCGCTCGAGGAAGGAGTCCGCTTCGACGGGTCCACCCTGCACGGGAACATACGCTGCGACGAGCGGGAAATGATCGCCGTACCCGACATCACGACGTTTCAGCTGCTCCCGTGGAGGCCGAAACAGGACTCGGTGGCCAGGATGTTCTGCGACATCTATCAGGTCGACATGACGCCGTATGAAGGCGACGCCCGCTATATACTGCGCAAAAACCTGAAGATAGCGGCCGAAAAAGGCCTGACCTTTTACACCGGACCCGAAATCGAGTTTTTCTTTTTCAGAAATTCATCTTCTCCCGAAATACTCGACAGGGGGGGATACTTCGACCTCACCCCGCTCGATGTCGCCTCGGATTACCGGAGACAGACCGTGCTGGCCCTCGAAAAAATGGGGATCGACGTGATTTCGTCCCACCACGAAGTGTCGCACAGCCAGCATGAAATCGACCTGCGCCACGGGGACGCACTGAGCACCGCCGACAACATTATGACCTTCAGGCTCCTGGTGAAGGAGATCGCGCAGCTCAACAACATTTACGCTTCGTTCATGCCCAAACCCCTCGCAGGGCAGAACGGCTCGGGCATGCACATTCACCAGTCGCTCTTTGCAGACGATGAAAACATATTTTTCGATCCCAAGGCGAAAAGCCATCTTTCGGCCGCAGGCAGGTGCTATATCGCCGGCCTGCTCAGGCACTGCCATGAATTTTTCGCGGTGACCAACCAGTGGATCAACTCCTACAAGCGTCTCGTCCCGGGATACGAATCGCCGACGCACGCGACCTGGAGCGATATCAACCAGACCGCAATGGTGAGAATCCCGCAGTGCCGTTCGGACAAGGCCGCGTCCATGAGGGTGGAGCTCAGGAACCCCGATCCCTCGTGCAATCCATATCTCGCGTTTTCTGCGATACTCGCCGCAGGGCTCATGGGGATAGACAACAAGTACGATCTTCCCGAACCCGCAAACGACGTTCCGGCCACGCGCGGCCACGACTATTACGAAAAACTCGGCGTCGCTCCGCTTCCGAGGAACCTGAACGAAGCCATCACGTTTTTCGAAAAAAGCGACCTGATGAAAAAGACCCTGGGAGAAACGATCCACAGGAACTTCATCGAAAACAAGCTCCTCGAACTCGAACGCTACATGAGCTACATTACGGATTACGAGATAAATGAATACCTTCCCAAACTCTGATCCGCGGTCAGACGTCGGGCCAGGAGCGCCGATTCGCAGGCCGCGTACAGTTTTCCTTCCGGGGCGGGGCGGATGAAGGCCGCCCTGATCGGCTGCGGGAGAATCGGTTTTCTGCTCGAAAACGATCCCCTGCGCTACAAGCCGTGCACCCACTGGGGGGGAGCCCGGTCGGCCGGCATCAGGATCAACCTGGCCTGCGACATCAATCCCGGACGGCTCGACGCATTTTCGGCCGTTGCCGGCATCCCCGCTGCGAGTTGTTTTGACAGCCATCTGGAGCTCTTGCGAAAACATTCGCCCGAATTCGTCGTAATCGCCACATGGACCCCGAGCCACGCCCCGATCTTCATCGACGCGGTAAAAAACGGCGCCCGCGTCATCGTAATCGAAAAACCCATGGCGCCCGACCTCGCATCGGCGCGAAAGATGATCAGGCTGTGCGAAAAGCGCGGCGTCAGCCTCATCGTGAACCACGAGCGCCGCTACGACCCAAGATACCGGAAGGTGAAAAAGATGATCGATGACGGGGCGATCGGCGAGGTCAGGACCGTGCATGCATCGATGCTGACCGGCGGATACAGGGGCGTCTCAGACGCGGCCGAAGGCGGCGGGCCGCTCTTGCACGACGGCACCCATCTCGTCGACATGGTCAGATTTCTCTTCGGCGACATCGTCCGGGTGAGCGGCGAATTCTCGAGGGAAGGCCGCTCATCGGGATTCGAAGACAGAGCGGTCGCATGGATGAAGACTGAATCGGGAGTGGACGTGTTCCTCGAAGCGGGCGGTTCCAGAAGATATTTCGTGTTCGAGCTCGAGATTTCGGGCACGCTGGGGAAAATCGTCGTCGGAAACGGATACGAAGCGCTTTTCATGCGGAGAAAATCTCGCCTGTACACCGGTTTTCACGACCTCGCAGAGGCCGCCTTCCCCGGATACGGAAAAGGCAACTGCTTCAGCGAACTGTACCGGGAAGCGAAGAAAGCGCTTTCGGGCAGACAGAAAGGGATTTCATCATCCGGCGCAGACGGGTGCGGGGCGCTTGAGGCGATCCATGCGGTCTATCTCTCTGCGCACCGCAACGGAGCGGCAGTCAAGCTCCCGGTCAGGCCGGGGGATGTTGACCTCGGCGAAATATTCGGCCTCACCCGTACCGGCGCAAAAAAAATCCTTTGACTTTTTTCATCATCCGGATTATCCGGAGTATATCATTTTGGCTGCTTTTCACCGATCCATGGCGATGAATTATGAAAAAAACAATTAAAACCATCAGGCTTTCACTGATCGATGATTATATCAGGATAATTAAAAGCCTCGCTGCGCGGGGACGCTCCGCATACCAGACATACCTGGTCTATCCGCTGGGAGCCTGGTCGAAGGTGGTCCCGCAGGAGCCGATCGCAAAGCTCATGGAGATACTGAAAGACGCCGAGGAATCCAGAAGTAAAAGGCTGCCCCTGATCTACAAGATGGCGATCGTCAAGTCGGTTTCCCCGGAGCAGCTCGACCTGTCGATACCGGGGACGATCTCCATGAGTTTCCTGAAATCGATGAAGGACATCCCGTTCCTGCCGAAATCTGATGAAGCGATCGAATTCGTAAATATCCTGAGCGGCCCGTTCAGGGACTACTCGGGGATAGAATTCAGGCGGCTTAAAGAAAAATTCGCCGAAGAGATTTCCACTGCGGAAACGGTTGAAGTTGAAAAGCTCATCAAAAACCTCGAAGGAAGGGACGCGGACAGGGAAAAGATCGCAGCCGACTCCGAGTGCCACCTCGAGACGATCAAAAACCTCTTCGCGCACGGCCCGGATGCGCAGCTCAGAAGGGAAATAATAACCTACCTGCTCAAGTTCTCGACACCGACCTATCCCGACATGCATCACCCGGTGCTTGAAATGATAGACTCCATCACGAAGAACAGGGGGGGATTCAAGAGGGAAATACTGGACGCGACCGCGGTCATAATCTATCATGAAATACTGAAAGCAATAGGAGCGGGCGAGCTCAGGAAAGCGGTCACCCTGATCAGCAAGTATACCGTCATCTTCAGGGGCGACCCCGACACGCCCAACTTCCAGGAAGTGGGCTCGTTCGAGAAAAAGTTCTTCAAGATAATCGAAGACAGGGACCTGTGGGAAAGGCTGTAGACAGCATAGTGTCAGCCAGGAAAAACGGCCGCTGGGGAATGGTCGTTTCGATCACCGGCAAAATGAACATAGAGACTGTACCGGATTTTGAAAAGGAAATATCCTCTTATCTGACCGAAAATGCCGGCATCGTTTTCATGGACCTTTCCAGCGTGGCCTATATCGATTCTTCGGGCACGGGGGTTCTCATCAGGCTGAACAATATGGCGAAAGTCGCCGGCACGCGGATAATTCTGTATAATCTGGCCGCGCCGGTGCGGAATATTTTCGAGCGTTCATACCTGGACCGTTTTTTCACGATACAGACCGCGGACAACCTCAGGGAGACCTACCCGGGAATGCCCTTTTAGATGAAACCCTCTTCGGCGAGCTTTCTTTTCAGCTCACCGTCCCGCACGCGGTCGTCTGCCCGGCCGTTGCCGGCCAGCATCTTCTCCACATATTTGGCAAGAATGTCGGCCTCGATATTCACCTCTGCGCCAGCCGTCCAGCCGCCGATTATCGTTTTGTCGAGTGTTTCGGGGATGACATAGAGCGAGAACCCGCCTTCATCGGCCTCCACGACGGTCAGGGAAATGCCGTCGACCGCGACCGATCCTTTCGCCACGACGTATTTCATGATTGCGCCGCCGGCAGCGACCGAGATGGAGCAGCCGCGCGAGTCCCTTGTGAGGCTTCTGATCACGCCCTTCCCGTCGACGTGCCCCTGCACGAAATGTCCGCCGAAGCGCGAGTTCGGAGACATGGCCCTCTCCAGGTTCACCCTCGCCCCGGCCCCGAGCGAGCCCAGGGTCGTCACCGACAGAGTGACGCTCGAGGCGAACACGGTAAAGCGGCCGCTGCCGATTTCGGTCACAGTCTGGCACGTCCCGTTGATTGAAATCGAATCGCCCACGGCCGTTCCTTCGAGCACCGTGGAGCACCTGACGTCGATGAGCCTGCCGTCGCCGCTGGGCCTCGTTCCCGTGACGGACCCTATTTCTTCAATCAGCCCTGTAAACAACCTGATACCTCACTTAACCTCAAAGTTGTACCGCTCGGCGTAACCGTTGACCAGAAGATCGTCCCCGATCCTGACCGTCGTCACATCCTCGATCCTGAGCGAATCGGCCATGCGGCCGCATCCCCCGCCCGAAATCGCCGGGATTCCCGCGCCTGCGATCCTGGGAGCTATGAAATACAGGAACTGGTCTATTTCCCCGCAGTCGAGAAACGAGCCGGCAAGCCTGCTCCCGCCTTCGAGCATGGCGAACATGATTCCCTTCGATGAAAGCCATGCGAGCATCTCCCTGACCGAATCGAGCGGATCCTCAGAGCGCGTTTTCACGATGTTGAGCCCGGCCGTTCTGTGCACGAATCCGGGATCGCGCGCGAGCGAATCTATCTTCTTCGCGTTCTCGAAAATCACGTGCCTGTCGTCGGCGAAAAATCTGGCGCCGCGATCGATGTCCTCGGGGATTCCCGACACCACCCTGAGCGGCTGCGTGCAGGGCCCGGACTGTCTTTCGATGAGCGCGCGCAGAAAAAAATTGTCTCTTCCTTCAAGGGCATTTTCACGGCCGGCCAGCAGATCCCTCGCCGCCCGCCCGAAATCATCGGGCCGCGCGGTGAGCGCCGGGTTGTCGGTATGGAGGGTGTTTTTCCCGACGATCACGGCGTCTACCCTGGCGCGCAGCCTGTGTGCGATGCAGCGAGAGCTCTCGGATGATATCCACCGGGAATCCCCGGAGAGGGTTGCCGTGCGGCCGTCGAGGGTCATCGCGCATTTATGCACGACAAAGGGGGTCTTTTTCAGGATGCTCTTCCTGAAGGGCCGGATGAGGTCTGCGGCCGCGGCCGCGAAGCCGTCCATCATCACGACATTGACGCCGGCCTCGCGCAGGCGGCTGACTCCCTTTCCCGCGACGATCGGGTTCGGGTCGAGTATCGGGACATGCACCGTGCGTATCCCGCTTCTGATTATGGCCTCGGTGCACGGGGGCGTCTTGCCGTAATGGTTGCACGGCTCGAGGGTGACGTACATGTCCGCTCCCTTAATGTCCCCGGTGGCCGATTTGATCGCCGAGACCTCGGCGTGGTCTGAGCCGCATGGGCACGTGCCGCCTTCGGACAAAATAATTCCGTCTTTGACGATCACCGCTCCCACTGCGGGATTCGGGGACGTCGATCCCATCCTGTCGAACGCCAGGCCCAGGGCCCGGAGCATGAATTCATCTTTCGCTTTCATATTATGACCGGTTCAGCCGCCGGATATATTTCACTCCATGCCGACACGGGATTGTCAACAACATATTCGGACGGCGCTACGTATCGGCCGCATGGCTGATTCTGTCCGGCTGAACAGATTCGCCTGCCGGGTAAAAATGACCAGGGGCTGATTAAATCATCAGCCCCTATTTACCGTGAATGCCGACAAAGGCGGGAGAATGGATGGCTGGCGGGTACGTTGTGAACCCGGCCATATGTTTACTTCGATGTGAGTTTTTCCATGGCGACCAGGACCGGAGATGCCAGGTACACTGTCGAATAGGTTCCCACGAAAAGGCCGAACAGTAAAACCTTGGCGAAGTCATTCAGGCCTTCGCCGCCGAGAAGATAAAGCGAAAGGACCGAGAAAATGACCGTCAGGGTCGTCAGTATCGTCCGGGACATGGTTTCGGTGATCGACCTGTTGACAAGGTCAAGATAGTTCACCTTGGTGGTCTCGTTCTGCAGATTTTCCCTGACGCGGTCGAAGATGACGATCGTGTCGTTTACCGAAAAGCCGAATATGGTCAGGAGGGCCGCAACGACCGGGATGTTGAATTCAACGCGCGCGAAGCCAACGAACGCGGTCGTGATGATAATATCGTGCATCAGGGCGGCCATGACCCCTAACGAATACTTGAATTCGAACCTGAATGAAAGATAGACCATCATCAGAACAATCGCGACGATCGAAAGCTTCAGGGCCGATCTTTTCAGGAAAGAACCGACCGCGGGACCGACGTTTTCAACGCTTCGGAATTCGACCCCCGCGAATTTTTCCGTGAGCGCGGCCTTGAGCTTTTCGGATTCCTTCAGAGACGTTTCCTTGCCGCTCTCGAGCTTGGTGGATACGATATATTCGTTGTTTTCGCTCGATCCGATCTGCTGGACCGAGGGATTGAAATCCTTGAGCGCGGTCCTTATTTTTTCTTCGTCGATTCCCTGCGAGAATTTCGCGATGATCTTGACCCCGCCGACAAAGTCGACGCCCATGACCATGCCCCCGTTATAAACGGTGAAGCTCGTGAATACGGCGAAAAGCGTCAGTGAAAAACCGAAAGCTATCCAGCGGTATTTAATGAAATTAATAGTACGTTTCAACACCGGACTCCTTATATGCTAAGTTTCTTTTTCTTCTTGTTGAGAGAGATGACGTCATAGACAAAGCGCGTTATGTACAGCGCGACGAACATGCTGCTGAGCAGCCCTATGAACAGGGTGACGGCGAACCCCTTGATGGGACCGGTTCCGTACTGCGACAGGATGAAGGCCGCGAGCATGGTCGTCAGGTTCGAGTCGAATATCGCCCAGAATGCGCGGTCAAACCCGTATATGATCGACATCCGGACCGACTTCCCGGCTTTCAGCTCCTCTTTCATGCGCTCGTAAATGAGCACGTTGGCGTCGACCGCCATACCGGCCGAGAGTATGATTCCCGCGATGCCCGGCAATGTCAGGGTGAAGCCCATCCACGAGAGAAGGGCGAGCTGGAAAACGGCGTTGAGGACAAGTCCGATGTCCGCTATGAATCCAGCGAACTTGTAGTAGACCAGCATGAAAAGCATGACGCCGGCGAGGCCGACAATCACGGCCTTCACACCCGATTCGATCGAATCCTGACCGAGGGACGGGCCGACCGTTCTCTCCTCGATGATCGCCAGGTCGACAGGCAGCGCGCCCTCCTTGATGATGCGGGCGAGGGTCTGGACCTCCTCCTGTGTGAAATCGCCGTTGATCATCGCCTGGCCGCTGGTGATCTGCACGTTGAGGCTCGGCGCGCTCCTGACCTTGTCGTCGATGACGATCGCCAGTCTCCTGCCGTGGTTTTTCTGCGAGGTGACGTCGGCGAACTTGGTTGCGCCGCCGGGCGTGGTGGTGAAATGAACCGCCAGCCCGCCGTACTCGTCCTGGCCGACCCAGGCCTTGTTGATGTCGTCGCCGGCGATCGAAACGTTTCTTTCAAGCACGATAGGATATGACGGCACGATTTTTTTCGTGTTCACGTCGCGCACATAATAGAACAGCACTTCCATCTGGACCGGCAGCTTGATTCCCTCGGATATCCGGCCTGCAAGCTCATCGAGCTTTTCCCTTTCCTCGGGAAATCCCTTCTCTTTATAGTTGGCCTGCAGCCAGTCGGTGGCCATTTTCGAATAGCGGTCATCGACGAGCCGGTATTCGACGCGCCCCGTGGTTCCGATTGCTTTCTTGACTCCCTGCGGGTCTCTGACGCCGGGCATCTGGATTTCTATGGCCTCGGCCCCCCGCGGGCGGATTGAAGGCTCCGCAACTCCGAACTTGTCGATCCTGTTCCTGATCAGTTCGAGCGCCTGCTGGGTGATTTCGTTTTTATCGGCCTCGGTCAGCGTCTTGCCCGTCTTTTTTTCAAACTTCTCGAAATTGGCCCGCATGACAAGGTGTATGCCGCCCTGAAGGTCGAGTCCGAGGTTTATCTTTTTGGCCATGAGATACTCTTCGGCCCAGTGCTTGAGGAATGAGGCGTCCCTGACGCCTTCGTAGGTCCGGATTTCATTCATGATCGCGTCGGTCAGGTTTCCGCCTGCAACGATGATGGTCCCGTCCTTCTTCTGGATTTCGTATGACCCGGCCGAAAACCGGTCTTCCACTTTCTGTATAATCTCGGGGCCGGCGTCAGGCATAAAAAAGACCTGCATTCTTTTTTCGCCGACTGTCGGAAGGATGAGGGCAATGGAAAAAAAGATGACAAACAGGATAAAAAGCAGCTTATATACCATTCCTCTGGTCATTGAATTCCTCTATCGTGAAATAAAGTATTTTACATCCGTTCAAGCGCAGCATGTGCCCGGCGGAGATCGTTCGAATCAGCGTTTTGGATAGCTCCGCGCCACCCTTCTCCCCCCGCCCCTGGAGCGGAACCTGTAAAGAATGAAAATCACGGCGATGAGCAGAACCAGCGCGACACGCGTCAAGGTGTCTCCGGTCTCCTTGCTCAGGCCGAAAAGTCCTCCTGTGTCTTTTCCCGCATCGGACTGCGCCTCTGAAGGATTTTCGGCAGTCATTTCATCCGACGATACAGCCTGCGATGAATCGGTCTTCCTGACCGGCGGCATGCCCGGTATTCTTGCATACCTGTATTCCTCGTCGTTGACGTCAAGCAGGCCCGATCCGGCCTGGGGAGCGGCCGCTTCTTTTGCCTGAATGTCTTTCCGCTGGTTTTTTTCTGCGGCTGCCGCCTCGGCTTTCACGGCCGGTTTCGGCGCTGCAGCGGCCGATGGTCTGGCCGCCTCTGCATTCGCACCGGCCTCGCCGGCAGGCTGCACTGAAGGGGACGCGGCCCTGGGCGGCGGGGTCGCCGTAGTGTCTGCCGGCTGAGCGGAATCCGCCGAAACGGTCTGATCGGCCCCGGCTTCAGCGTGCTGTTCCTGCGCAAGCAGGGACGATACGGCAAGCGTCGCAAGCAGGATGATGCACGGGAATGTCAGCTTTTTCATATTCATGTCAAGCTCATGAAACTTTATTCTGTACCGCGCTTTTGGTGAATTCAACTTTGGTGTTGCCGGAAATCTTCAGCACGACGATATCGGGCTCCTTGAAGCTGTCGACCACGCCGTATATTCCGCCTGCGGTCAGGACCCTGTCGCCCTGTTTCAGCGCCTCGATCATGCCCTTGCGCTCCTTCTCTTTCTTCTGCTGGGGCCTGATAAGCAGAAAATAAAAAATAACGATCATCAAAACGATCGGTATGAGGCTGAAAAGGGATGAGCCTGCGGCTGCGCCGCCTCCGGCCTGAGCATATGCTGTTCCAATCATGGTATACTCTACTCCTCAAAAAAATTAGATTCAATAATGATAAAGTAAACTATTATGTCAACTTATAATCGGCGCTGAAAATTTAAAAAAAACGCAAATACCGGCCATCTTACCGTCAAGCCGCCCGTGTTACCGGCCCTGAATGACCACGGGCGTGCCGATTATGACATAGCGTTCGAGTTCGACTATGTCGCTGTTGAACATGCGAATGCAGCCGCTCGACGAGAGATGCCCTATCGACGCCTCGTCGTTGTTTCCGTGGATGGCGATACCCGAACCGGGGCCGGGCAGCGCGCCTCCTTTTGAGCGAACAACCGACCCTTCTTTCACCGCTCTGCCGTATTGTTCGATATCGGACCGGCTGGGATAGCTTAGCAGGAAAAACCGCGGCCCGTACGCGTCGCAGCCCAGGTCCGCTTTCGGAAACCCGTATCTGCTGTGGCCGTCCGAGGCCCTGAAATAGACGCTGTTCATGTCGCGCAGCTTCCGGTAAGCGCCGGACGATCGGTCCGCATCCATGCTGAGAATTTCGGTGACATGATAGGCGCCTTCGGGAGTGCGGTTGTCGCCGGCGTGAACTTTCGCCTTTTTATCCGGATTGAGCCCGTAGGCTATGCGGTAGGATGCGACTCTTCGCATCCTGCGGTCGTAGACTTCGAGGGTGAAGTCCTTTTTGCTCACCAGTATGGCGTATTTTCCCTTGAATCCCCGGAACGCCTTTTCGACCTCATCGGCTCCCCCGCCGCAGGCGCAGAAAAAAAACGCGAGGGCGGATACGATCACAAGCGGAAAACTCCTCACTGCCATGACTCACTGCCTCGATACGGGATCCGAGCGCGACTCGAGCCTCTCGATCTCCCTGAGCACGTCCTCGGTTATATCGTATTTTTTCTTTCCGTACACGACCTCGTCCCCCAGGTTGAATACGAAATCGGCGCCGGACGATTCGGCGACGTTCCTGACCGCGGTCTGTATGCGGCCCAGAAGCTTTCCCTTGTACGCCTCTTCCTGCTCCGCGAGGTCCTGGAGCCTGCTTCTTCCCTCGTTGAGCTTCCGGTAGAGCGCCTCGCGGTCGGCGCCGTCTTTCAGGATGAGCGACTTGTTCTCTTCGATTTCGGCGGCGAGTTTATCCCTCTTCTCGTTCATCTGCCGGGCCTTTTCGTCCCTGTTCAGCATAAACCCGTACACCGCCCTCAGATTGATGTAACGGATTACGGGAAGGCTCGCATCCGTTTTCTTGTCCTTTCCCAGAGACGAGCAGGAGAGGACAAAAGCCGCAGCGAGGATGATGGCGCTTCCTTTTTTCACGACGTTAAAATCTCATGTCTCCGATCCCGAACTGGAAGGTCAGGTCGTTGAGGTGCTTCACGTCCTTGCCGTCGAAAATGAATTTCCTCCCGAACCAGAACCTGAGCGGGAGCATGGGGATCTGCACCCTGAAGCCGAACCCGTACGAATACTTGAAGTACCTGAAGAACTGCTCGAACCTCATTTTACCGATATCATCGAGACGGTAGAGTTTGCCCGCCTTAATATCGTCGGCAATCACGTCAAACTCGTCATCGTTCAGCTTCTTCTCCCAGTATCTGTCCGACCACAGTGACCCGGCGTCGAAGAAAACGGCCATCCAGAGCATCTGGGGATGCAGCGGTATGCGAAGCTCCGCGCCGAAGAGGATCTGGTGGTTGAGGCCGAGGTAGCTCCAGGAATCAGGCAGGTCGTTGTCATAGTACTCCCAGCCGCGCAGGGTCTCGGGGCCTCCGATGAAAAGCCGGTCCTCGGTCTCGAGCCAGGGATTGCGCACAGGGTCCTGATTCACCTCTCCGAGCGGCCTTGTAATGAAGGTGCCGCTGGCCCGCAGCTCGATGACGAGCTTGTGTTCCTTGAGGAACGGGATATGGATTTTCGGGTGCGAAAGGTACCATGCAATTTCCGGGTTCCACTGGAGAAAGTGGTCGTCGCCGCCGAGCATCCTTCCGCCGTTGATGCCGAGCGTCAGGCCTATACGGCCCCCGGCGGTCGGATTCAGGTAATTGTCCTTTGAATCATGAAAGATATAGTATGACAGCGTGCGCCGCTCCTGCAGCCCCAATCTTGCCGATATCCACAATGAATCGGGACAGTTCCCGGAGAGATTGAGATATCTCTTGAAGTAGTGCGACCAGTTAACGCCGACCGAATAGTAATACTGGAACCGGTACGAAAGTCCCAGGGAATAACCGAAGGACTGCTTGTCATAATTCGCATCCGACGATTCCTGGTAAATATCCCCGGTCTCGTAGGTGTACATGGTGTAGGAGACCGATGTCGACAGCTGAACCGGCCAGCCGAACAGCCAGCGCTCGTAGAACGACAGCGTCACAGAAGTCTTCATAGGGCCGTACTCGAACTTGACCCCGATGTTCTGGCCGTTTCCGAGCAGGTTCTTCTCTCCGACGTCCGCGTAAATCGAGAATCCCGACGTGGTGCCGTATCCGCCGCCGAGTGAGATAGTGCCGGTCGGCTGCTCCTCCACGTCGATGACCAGGTTCATGTAGCCGTCCCGGCTGCCGGGCCTCACGTCGATGTTGACTTCCTTGAAGAACCCGAGATTGTATATCTTCTCCCTGGTCAGCTGCACCTTGCGCGAATCGAAAAGCTCGCCTTCCTTGAGCAGCACCTCCCTGCGGATTACCTTGTCCTTGGTCTTGGAATTGCCCTTGATGATAATGGTGTCTATGTAGGCCTGGCTCCCCTCTTCCACGAGAAAATCGATTTTCACGAACTTGCGCTTCTCCCTGACTCCATCGACATCGATTTCCCTCTCGATGATCGTCTTCTCGGGAATCACCCTCGCGAATATATATCCCTTGGTCGAATATTTGAAGCTGATGCTCTGCCTGTCCTTGGTGAACTTGGTGTCGTTGAAGACCTCGCCCTTCTTTTTCAGCTCGAATTCCTCGAAGAAATCCTTCGGCTTGAAGACCGGTTCCGGCTTCTCGCCGCGGATGGACATGGTGTATCCCTCGAAGTAATACTTCCGGCCCTCGGTAACCTTGATGGTGATGAATAGCCCGCGCTTGTCCTTCTTCTCGGGGTCGATCCACTGGTTTTCGACCGTATCCTGGACTATCTGCGCGTCAAGGTAGCCTTTTTCCCGGTAGTAGGCGATAATCTTTGTTTTGTCCTCCTCGTAAACGTCTTCCTTGAAATTGCCGTCCGCTATCAGGCCGTCTTCCTCGGTGTCCATGAGGCTGGTCAGGATTTTCGAATTGACGTTTATGGCCCCGAGAACGGAAATTTTCTGGACCTTTATCTCCTCGCCCTCGTCGATTATAAATATCACATTGACGATATTTTCTTCCTTTTCGACTTTCTTGATCTCATAGGTTATGACCGCATTGAAAAGCCCCTCTGAATCGTATTTCTGCTTCAGAAGGTTAACGCTCATGTCGAGATAGTCCTTTCTCAGCGGGTCGCCGTCCTTGAGCAGAATCGCCGAGGCAAGGTCGGATTCCATTATCTCGTCAGAGCCCTTGAAAATGACCTCTTTGATCAGGGGCCGCTCCTCGCAGGCGAAACGGAGCCAGACTCCCTCCTGGTATTCCTGGATCTCGACGGTCACATTCTTGAACTGCCCTTTCTTGAAAATCTCCTTAATGTCTTTCTGGACTTCAATCGCCTTGAGAGGATAGCCGACCGTGGTCGTCATGATCTCGAGCAGGTCTTCTTCCTTTATGTTGATCAGGCCGGTGAAAGTGACCTTTTTCACGGGCTTGTTTTCATATTTCGAGGATTGCGAGAAAGAGCCGTGAAATGCAAAAATTGCGGCAACGACAACGGCAGAGATAATCGTTTTTTTCATCCGTATTTCCTGTGTTCCTTACCCGGACAGTTCGTCCACCGAAGGCTGCATTAATATCATCCGGCCATACAACTGCTATTCAGAGATCCCGGCCCTTGATGAATCAATATTCATTTATGACCGATTGTCAACGGGAGACCGGCGGCGGAATCCCGGCAAGTCATCCTCATCTTTCCTGAACGGAAATAATTCTTCGACCGTTTATATTGAAGCGGGCCGAATGTCAAGAAATTATGTATTTAAAAATCATATGACGGGGCCCTGCGCCTATATGACGATTTTCAGTCCGGCCATGAAAACAATACCCGGCTCGGGATAACCCCTTCTGTAACTGTAAAAAACGTTATATAAATTATCGAGTTTCGCGAAAATCGAAAAAGTCTCCAGAATTTTGACCCTCGCTTCGAAAGAGCCCCACACATACCATTTGAGCGTCTCGTCATCTGACGGATTCATATACCTCATGCCCTGATACTGGTTGCTCCAGTCGAAATCCAGCCATTTTGACGTGAAGCCGAGCAGAACGCCGGCTGCATGCTCGGGCCTGAAGGTCACGTTGCGATCGGCGTAGAATTTCTGAAACACGTAGTTGAAATTGAGTTTCAGGCCGGTTACCGACAGGGCGAAATCGAAAGTGAGGTCGCATTTCAATGTAAGATACATCACATGGAGGGTCCGGGCGGACAGGAGGTTTTCGGGCGTCAGATAGTAGTTATAAAAGCGCGAATTGTCCTCGAAATCAAAAACGGTTTTGAATTTCAAAGCTTTGAGGTATACGCTCTTTTCGCTGGTGAATTTGAAGTCGAGGTTTGATTTAAAATTGAGGTGGTGCGCTTTCCCCGGATCGAGCCTGTAATCGGGATCGATATACTTTTTATCGAAATATACGTTTTCCGGGTTGAACGGCACAAGGTCATATACATACGACACTTCGAGGGAGGCGTATTTCAATCCCGATGAGGAGATGTTTATCTTGCCCGAGGGGAAATGGCCGCCGTCCTTGTTCCAGATATAGAGGAGCCCCGGCTCGATTTTCATGTACTCGATGAGTTTGAACCCCCAGAGGAATTCACTCGAGAGATAGACGTCATCGGGGGCCGTCGAATAGTTGTAATACCGCGCCGAGGCGTCGATCCTGAACTTGTTCGCCGCCGACCATATGTATTCCCA
>JAKLIV010000087.1 GCA_022709405.1 Spirochaetota bacterium | reverse complement strand
TTTTTCGTCGAGGAAGGGGCACCTGTTTTTCAACTGGTAATAGCTGCTCAAAAGGATATCGGCGGCATCTGTTTCGGCCGTAATAGACCTGTACTCTTCAAGCTGCAGCTTTTCAGACACGATGGGCCTCAGACTCTCCAGCGCATACACGGCCTTTTCACAGGATTTTTCTATCAGCGCCCTCGTCCTGACGGGCAGACGCTTTACGTGCTGCGCGATGATTTCGGCCTCGAACGAGTAAACGTCTTCCGCATAGTGGCAGCAGCATATCCAGCAGCCGGGCCCGCATGAGAGGATTTCTCCTGACGCATTCACGCAAATGCGCTGGTAATCGGCGTACAATGCCATGGCCTGCGAATACAATCTTCGGAATTCATCGTTTGTGCAGTCCGGATAACCGGCATCGCGTATCTGACGGAGAATCGTCGTAATCGAGTCGTGAATTTTTTTCGCTTCGGGAGGGATTGAAAGCAGCGGTCTTGTCCCTGAATCCATGTATTTTTCGCTCATATTTTTTTCTGTCAACTCTTCATGATCCGGTACGGCGCCGGTGAATTGCTTCTGAATATTCCGGCAGATATGCCTTGCAGTATGGGCATACAGGCTTTCATTAGAATTCACAACACCTTGGACCAAGTATAGTTCCTGTCAACAGTTTGTTTGAAAACGGGTGCAGGGCGATGCTCTCAAAAAACATTTGATCGGAACTGAAGAAAGGAATATCATGAGGTGATTCTCCGGCGGACGGCTATGACAAAAAAGAAAATCGGCGAAATACTCATCGAGCAGGGATTGATAACCGCGGAACAGCTTGATCTGGCGTTGAAAATACAGCATCAGGGAGATAAAGGACTGCTGGGGGTCATCCTGCTGGATTTGAAACTGGTAAGCCCCGAAGACCTGATGCGCTGTCTTGAAATCCAGAAAAAAAGCGAAGTTACTTATGCCCGCATGCGCTGCTCGCGGCCACCAGGCTCCTGAAAATATCAAGGTTTGCCTTCACTCTGATCATCGCTTCAGGGTGCCATTGAACGCCCAGGATGAACCGGTCCTGATCAGTCGATTCAACGGCCTCTATGCATCCGTCAGACGAACGGGCTGTAATCGCAAGGCCCCTTCCGATCCGCTTGACCGCCATGTGATGGGTCGAATTGACCGCCAGGACGTCCTTTACCATTATCGAATGCAGCCGTGAATCAGGCTTGATCATGACGTCATGCGCCGTTTTACCTTTTGCATGCCTGTGAGGGAGCACGCCGGAAAAGTCGCTGTCAGAAAATATGTCCTGGTACAGGGTTCCTCCCGCGCCGATATTGATGAGCTGATGGCCGCCGCAGATACCCAGGACCGGCAGTTTCGATTGCAGCAGCAGCTTTATGAGCAGCATGTCGAATTTCTGCCTTCGCACATCACAGAGCTGTACGGATGGATGGCGTTCTTTCTCTCCCCACGAAAGAGGATCGTAGTCATATCCCCCGGTGAGCACGAATCCTTCGCACAGCCCGAGCAGGGTGCGGAGGCCGCTTTCGTCTTCGACCTGGGGGATGAGCAGCGGCAGTCCGCCCGCCGCGATGACGGCGTCAACATAATCATCGTTTATCTTCATGGCCGGGGTCGGGCCGTCCTCGGTGTAGTTCGAGAGGTTCAGGCCGATGGTCGGTTTTTTCATGGCGGTCATGATGTATTCCTGGTCCGGCAAGCGGGATGTTCATCCATGTCATGGTTTTGGAAACCGTCGCACGGGGAAAACCCGGTGTCAATCTAAATCATGATGTATTTTTACTTCAAAAAATAATCCTCGCGGGGAAGAGTGCTGCCGGTTCCTTCGTCAGAACCAGTTGCGTCTCCGGAACATCGCGAGCATCACGCCCGCGACCATGATGCACACCAGCCAGAAGGCCGGATACGCCCACGAATAGCCGAGCTCCGGAAGGTTGCGGAAATTCATTCCGTAGACCCCCGCCAGGAAGGTGAGCGGGATGAATATGGTCCCGATGATCGACAGCACCTTCATGATCTGGTTCATACGGTTCGAGAGCGACGACATGTAGGTGTCGGTCAGGTCGCTCGCGACTTCGCGGTAGGTCTCTATGATCTCGATGTTCTGGACCACGTGGTCGTACAGGTCGCGCAGGTACACGAGGCTGGTCTCGCTCATGCATTCGTGCGGGTCGCGCTGCAGGCTTGATACGAGTTCGCGCATCGGCCAGAGCACCCGGTGAAGGTGGAGCAGGTTGCGCTTGAGCTGGTGGATATCGCTGATCAATTTCGGCTCGACGTGCCCGAGTACCTGGTCTTCCAGTTCCTCGGCGCGGTCGCTGAAGTATTCGAGTATGTCGTAATAGCCGTCGACCAGCGCGTCGAGGAGCGAGTATGCCAGGAAACTCGCGTCGTTGATACGCAGACGCGATCCGGCCGATTTGATGCGCTGGCGGACCGGGTTCCACACCGCGGCCGGGATCTGCTGGAAGGTGAGCACCGTATTGTGGCCGAGGAATATGGATATCTGGCTGTCCTCGAGGAGGCCTCTCTTTATCTCGGGGAGCCGCGCGACGATGAACAGGCGTGCCTGGAACTCGCTCTCCCTGCCTCCGTATGATTCGACCTTCGGACGCTGCCGCGCATGGATCACGTCCTCGATCGCGAGGGGGTGCAGATCGTACTTCGTGGCGAGTGCGTGGACGGCATTCAGGTCAGACAGGCCCTCGATGCTGATCCATCGAACGGCCGACCATTCGGGCCTGTGGCTGTTCAGAAAGTCCGCGAGGTCGTTGACGGTCTGGATCGAAACGTTGTCAGGGCTGTAGTCGGTGCAGGTGATGATCGCGCTTCCGGTCCCGCCCTCAAGGCCGATGATTTCATGGTGCTCGATTCCCGGCGCGGCGCCAGGGTTCCTGCCGAATTTCTTAAGCTTTTTCATTATCCCTCCCGGTTCCGGGAATACGGCAATTATCCATCGCATGAATGGAATTACGGCACCCGCAACCGGTCGGTAAAATCCTGCCACACGGGAAAGTTTCTGTCAATTGCAAATCATCAGGTTCCCAACCCCCTTCATTAAAATGATAAGCGTTACATCATCATGGAACGGCACTTCGCCGGTGAACGCGGCGACCTTGTCCATGATGTAGTCAAGCGCGGCCTGGGCCGAATTGCGCGGCGCGCTGCCGAACGCCTTGACCAGGCGCTCCTCCCCGAACGGCTCACGGCCGCCGTTTCTGCATTCGATGATCCCGTCGGAATGCAGAAGCAGCATATCGCCGGGTTTCATTTCGAACCGTAAAACATCGAAACTGTTGTCGATCCCGTCGATGCCCAGAGGGTATGAATGTGCGGACCTGTTTTCAGACTTCTCCCTCCTGACACGGCCCGTTTTGGCGTCAAGCATCATGAGATTGGTATGCGCCGCATTAACGTATTCGACCGTATTGTCGTTGAAACGCAGCAGTACCCCGGTGAGGTAGTTGTCGATATCCCTGATTTCGGCGAGAAGCTCCTCGTTGAATTTTTTCATGACCGAGTTCAGGTTATGGTCGGGCATCTGGTTGAAATTCCTGTAGAGGATCGACTTGGCGAGGATCGTTAGCAGGCCCGACGCGATCCCGTGCCCCGAAACGTCGAACAGGGCTATCCCGTGAAGGTTCCTGCCGTTGTGGTACAGGTCGTAAAAATCGCCCGATACGCCTTTCATCGGAAGAAAAACGCCCGCCAGGTCCCAGTCGTCGAAATCCTTCAGGTTGCGGGGCAGCAGGCTCATCTGGAGATTGGACGCCATCTTTATATCGCGCTCGGCGATCATCTGCGCGCTCTCGAGCTCCCGCATGGCGGATTCAAGCTCCTCAGTGCGCTTTCTGACCTTTACCTCGAGGTCCGAGGAAAGCTCTGCCAGGTCCCTGCGCATGGTGTCCATCATGTCGGCCTGCGCGATTGAAAGGACCACCATCATGAACAGTATGCCGATCATGATGGACCAGTTGGTCATGGCGTTCGCCGGCAGAAAACTGAATGTCTTGCCGATATACAGGCAGCCCCCGACGAAGAAACCGATCCATCCGGAAAGGTAAAAGTACGCGGCCCTGATTCTTTTCATGGAGAGCTTGATCGCGGCATAGATCGCCCCCGCGATCGACAGGAACGCCAGAATGGGTGTGCCCGCCATCGCCACGACATACGTGTCCTGGTTCAACGCGAAGGGTGAAATCACCATGCCCAGGACGGATATGACGAAAAAGCATCGGTACAGTATCCGTATATCTGAAAACTTCATCCCGATTGAAAGGAAATTCCTGGTGAACAGATAGGCGAAAAATACCACCATCGCCAGAGTGAGGGGAATGCAGTCGTTGGCGAACCATGGATACTCGGGCCAGAGGTACTGGAAAGCGGTCCCGTGCTGGGTCATGATAAAGCACATGAACGAGGCGATGAACAGAACGTAGTACAGGTAGCTCCGCTGCCTGATCGCCGCATACATCAGCAGGTTGTAGATGATCATGACCAGCATCATCCCGTACAAAAGCATCAGTACCCGGTCTTCGCGTAGAATCCTGTGCATGAACGAATCCGGCTGCCAGAGCGTGAGCGGCAGGATCATCGAGCTCGTGGTGCGAAACCTCATGTAGCATGTAATTGATGACTCAGGTTCGAGCGTGAGCGGGAACACGAAGGTGCGGTGGTCGAACGGCCTGCTCGCGAAGCGCTGATAATCGCCGGTGCTGATGCGTCGGTATCCTCCGCTGCCGTCAGGCAGGAAAAGATCGATCTCGTCGATGAGCGGCCACGCCTCTTCCAGGTAATAATGAAGGGCCTTGTCGGCGGGATTTTTGAGCGTGAATCGCAGCCATATTGCCGATCGTGTGAATCCGAATCCGAGGTTTGCCCTGCCCGACCTGGTCCACCGGCTGTCAGGAAAATTTTCAACATTATCAAGGGTAAGCGCGCCGCCTGCGTCCTCGATGTAGTCGACATGCCTGGTTATGGGGATTTCAACACGAGACGGATCGATCAGGATGGCCCCCTGTACCGGGGCGGAAATGACCGCAATTAATGCGGTAACGAACCAGAAAGCTTTTCGCATGGCGTTCCCCCTTCTCTGCGAAATCGAAATTCATGTTTGCTTCCTGGTCGTCCGGGCATGGGTTTGAATACTCAGTTTCCCATGCCTATTGTTGTATGGCGCCGTGCGCGCCGTATTTTTTTTGTATACATCGGGATCCCCGGTTGTTCCATCCGGCGGGGCCGGAGTCCGGGTCAGATGCGTTTTTTCGTTTCTCATGAAACGATTTTCCAGAATCGAAAAAAGTCTTGCATGCCGGGGCTTTCCTGTCAATAGTTAATCATTTCCCGGCCCTGAAACGTTTCAGTCTGCATCCTTGACGTTAACCGGAGCGGGTCCGGGCGGGGAATATCCAGATCAACAAACAACAATAGGACGTTTGCGAATGATGCATAAATCTGTCTGGGGCCCGTTGCGCGGCGTGTCGGGGTTTGTTTTCCTGATCGTGAATACGCTTCTCTGGGCCGTTCCCATATACATTCTGGGCCTCGTCAAGCTCATGCTGCCTTTCAGGACGGCCCGGACCGCGCTTGATACCGTACTGGACAGGCTTTCATACACATGGATGCTCTGCAATAACGGGTTTCTTGATATCCTCAAGGATATCGATTATGAAGTCACCGGCCTTGAAAAGCTGCGCATGGACCAGTGGTGCCTGGTCATATCGAACCACCAGACCTGGGTCGACATCATCGCCCTGCAGAAGATACTGCACAATCGCATCCCCTTTCTCAAATATTTTCTGAAAAAGGAGCTGATATGGGTGCCCATACTGGGGCTTGCCTGGTGGGCCCTGGATTATCCCTTCATGAAGCGCTATTCAGGCGAGTATCTTTCGAAGCATCCGGACCGGAAGGGGAAGGACATCGAAATGACGCGAAAGGCCTGCGAGAAGTTCAAGGCGAAGCCTGTTTCGATGATGAATTTCGTCGAGGGGACACGCTTTTCCGCCGGTAAACACAAGGCCCAGAAATCGCCATTCAGGCATCTGCTCAGGCCGCGGTCGGGCGGCATCGCGTTTGTTCTCTCCTCGATGGGGGAATACATGAGCAGGGTTATCGATATCACCATCGTATATCCGGACGGCGTCGAAAATATATGGGAGTTCATGTGCAGCAAAAAGACGCGGATCAGGGTCCACATAGAAATCCTTCCTATCGAGGGCGCGCTGCTGGGGGATTATTTCAACGATGACGCTTTCCGCAACGGGTTCCAGGAATGGCTGAACGCGCTGTGGTCCCGGAAGGACGCCAGGATCTCGGCCATGCTGGCGGATTCATCCAGTTTTGAAAATTAAATCAGCTTGTGAAATAGTCTTGCAAACCGTTCTTTTTTCGTCAATAGTCAGCCATTCGGCTCGCATTGAACCAGTTCCGTACGTTATTTCCTTTATTAAATACGGCGAGATCATCGGCCACGCGTCGACTCCCATCAGGACGGGATCGTCTGCCTCTATACCTCCCGGCCTTCATTTTAATGGGGATCGGGAGATTTCGTCTGAAACAACCGCCCGCAGTTCAGGCTCCATCGTGTAACCGCGGATCTTGCAACAGAAAAAATCAGACAGGCATGCGCCCAATGATGGTTTCGGGGATGGAATATATCTGCTTTTTGTATTTTACAAGCTCACCGTACAGTATCGAAATGAAATAAATGGTCATCATTTTATCTGATTTGATCCTTTTCATCTGCCGAATGGCTTCCCGGTCCCTTTGTCTGAAGCTGAAAAACAGGTTCGTCTGGCCGTCGCCGGCAAGGTCGTGTATGATGAGCGTGAGCGCTGTACCGGCTTCGTCTGAGCCGATGTGCCATCCGTATTTATCGAAGTTCATCTCCTCGAGGTTCTGGTCATGGTCTACATAGCAGACCGCAATTGCATCATTGTCGTCGGTCAGTATATAGGTCTCGCCCGGCCTTTCCATGTGGCCGTAGATTATGCTGCACGGCCCGTTCGGTTCCAGGACCTTTCCTTCCGGGGTGTTTTCGATTTCTCCGATGATATCTGAATCGGAGTAATCATAATGAGGCGATGAATCATTCGCTGCCATGGGATTCTCCACTGGATTATACATCTCCCCGCTGCCGGTTCATGGGAATGGGGGACGACTGCTGACGTTCAATGGTAGCGTTGGCGTTATTTTCTGTCAAGTCCTGAACGTGATGTGGATGCATCAATTCTGAATGACTCCGAGAGCGTTTCAATGAGACCCGGAAATCAGAGAATATATCAATAGACCAATGGGAAGCTATCTGAATTCCTGCGACATTGACGTATAGTGTTGTAATAATACTGAAAAAAATAATTTTTTACGTCATTATCCGCTGGTTTCATTCTCATTATTAAATGAAGTAGTCGGATTTTCTAAAAAAAATGATAATAATCATAGATTTATTTAATTTGTACGATAATGTCGTATAATTTACTTAAAACATGGTTTTTTTTATTGACTTTTTTTAATAAGCATTCATAAATATTTTCAAAAATGTTTTCAATTCGATAATATCGAAAAAATTTTCGAAGGGATATAATTTTTTTTCATTATCATCCCGGCTGGACGGTATATTTCTAAAACCTGAGGAGTGTGTGTTATGAAAAGAGTTGTTCAGCAGCTTTTAAGAATCTTCTATGGAGCAGTTATCTGCCTCCTGATCGTCGGTTGCGACAATACCGCAGGGGATAAGATGGATTATGACGACGGCATCAGCAGCAATGCCCGGCTCTCCAATCTCATACTCTCCGACGGGGAATTCGAGTATGGGTTTAATCCGTATGACTGGGTTCAAAATGCCTCGGTTCCTTATGAGGTGGATTCGATAACCCTTTCGCCCCAGGCCCAGCACGCCATGGCGGTTATAAGCATCAATGGAGCGACAGTCGATTCCGGATCGGCTTCAGAAGAAATAGACCTTGTAGTGGGCGAAAACGTGATCATGGTCATGGTCACGGCCTGGGACGGCACTGAATTTATATACGCAATAACTGTATACCGGCTTGAGAACTCGAATGGCGACCTCGCATCGCTGGGAATCTATGACAACAATAATACTCCGGATAATACGTCCGATGACGTCGCAGTGAGCCTAAAGGAAACCTTCAGCGCCAATACTCTCGAATATTCGGCCGTGGTTGGCGAGAGCGTGGATTACATCGGAATGACCGTGACCGCCGAAGAGGGGACTGTCGCTGTACTGAAAGCGGGAAGCGGGATCGGCGACCTCGGTCATATTTCAGTCGACCAGGGCCTGAACCGGTTTCTCATCACGGTCACTGCGCCTGACGGGACGACCAAAAAATACTACACTCTGTCGGTAACCAAGCTGGTCGGCGACACGACAAACGGCAAGGTGACCGGCTTTGTGATCCAGAGCGTGACCCTGAATCCCGAATATGACTATGAAGACCTCGAAAGCCCGGACTGGAGCGCTTTCACGTTCAATACCGCGACCACGATCGCGATCGGAAAAATAGAGAACAACCTGGCGAAACTCGTGGTTACGACCGAGTCCACCGCGGCCGTTGCGACCATTACGATAGACGGCCAGTCAACGACCGTTACCGGCGTGGCGACTGCCGGTTCGCTTGAATTCCCGCTGCAGACCAGCTATGCGTCGGGCGATTTCGACGGATTCGAAGTCGATCAGGATTATGAGATGGTCGTCACTGTCAGGTCGCAGAATAGCGCCCATAATGCGACATTCACGGTTGATATCGAGGTGTCCGCTGGAAGCAGCGACGCCACGCTCTCGAGCCTCGAGCTCTTCTGGGGATCGCACAACTCGCAGCGCGTGTTATACCCCGGGAACTTCGACCGCTCGGGAATATACCATGACCCGACGGTATATGTCCGCAGCACGTTCGATTCAACGAAAACCGGGTATGTCGCGCTTGTTTACTCGTCGGATTCGGCGAGGATCGAGCTCGCGACCAACGACGCCGGCGCGACCGTCACGTTCAACGGCGGCGCGGGCACATATGACAGCGGCAAGTACGTTTACTACGTAGCGCTGACCAGGGGAGGGGTCACGCCGGTAGAGATAGTCGTGGTGCCTGCAAACGGCAAACCCGAGGATACCGTGACCTATACCCTGTATATCAAGCAGCTGAACGTGTATGAATTCTACTGGGGCGTGTACGCGCCGTTGAACACCAAGGCCTTCACGCGGTGGGAGGACATTTTTGGAGACCAGGGAGTCAAGACCGTAAATATACCCGGCATCATTTCGGGCAACCTCGAATGGAAGGTCTCGCTCTCCGGCCTCCAGCCCAGGAACACCATGACCTGGACCCAGTACATGGACGGGAACATGGACTCCGGCGGTTATTCGATGCGCGTCAATTACAATGACAACCATCCGACCAACAACAACCTGCACGGGTTCATGCTCAACGGCTCGGTGTCGGGACTACTCGACGGCATCTCCTCGAAGAACGGCACGATTACCGGCGCGTTTGTCCTGTATTCGCCATGGGGCGATACCATCGGAACGGTGAACGCCCACTATACGGTCAGGAGCGGTAAAAAGATCGAGGGTTCGGACTCCTACGCTGATTTCGAATACATGGGCGAGACGACCCGCATGATGTACCGCGACGACAATGACGGCAACGGCGTCAATGCGCCCTATCCGTTCACGTCGACCTATGTATGGGAAGATTCCTGGGACGACGTCAACTGGTGATCTGCCATGAAGCGATAATATCGGCCGCTCCCGCAGCGTCTGCGGGAGCGGTGGAATATACACGACAAGACCGTGTCATTTTAATATGGAGGAATCATGAAAAGACCTGTCAGCATCATATCTGCATCATTCATCATATGCCTGGTCATGAGTTCGGCGCTTCACGCGACCAGGCTCTACCAGGAAAGCGGCATCATTCCCAACCACAGCGTCGAATATGTCAGGACCCAGAGCAGGAGCGCTTCGATCTCCTCCGACGCGGCCTACTACAATCCGGCAGGCCTGGTCTTCATGGAAAAAACCGGCCTGAGCATAATGTTTTGCAGCCAGACATACAATGTACGCAAGGAGCACACGCTTGATTACTACGCCATCAAGGTCGGATCCAATCCCATAGTGCGCACCTTCCATAGCAGAGACGGTTTCACCGGCAGCCTTCCCGACAACTACTACGCGGAGACGGTGGCCCCGATCCTGCCGGACTTCTGCGCCATATACCGCGACCGCACCGCAGGACACGACTGGGCGGTCTTCCTGCACTGCGGCGTCATGCAGGCAGCGAACGGGATGTATTTCCCCAGGGGACTCGCGGTCATGGACTGGGGCAACCTGGCGTCGAGGGAATCGCAGCTCGCCATGACCGATCCTGAAACATCGACCGATGTCTTCAACGCCTTCACCAGGAGCCAGGAGGCGACCAGGACCGAGTACTTCATCGGCGGCACCCTCGGGGGCGTATACAAGTTTCTGGAGTGGATGTCGGCGTCGCTCGGAGTCAAGTACATCTACTTCACCGGAAACATGAACATCCAGGTCAAGGATGCCACCTTCATCGTCAACAATGTCGTTGACAATGCCTCTACCAACGATTGGAACATCGACACGGATTACAACGGGCACGGCGCGAGCGTCAGCCTCGGTATGCATTTCCAGCCGCTTAAGCCGCTCAATATCGGGTTCAAGTTCGAATACTTCACCCCGGTTGAGATGGTCAAAAAAACGAACCATTTCGAGGTCAACCCGCTGCTCGAAGCGAGCGGGAGCCTGAACATCTTCAAGGACGGCTCGTCCGGGGACGAGATGACGTACGCCGGCGGCAAGGGCAGCAAGACTTTCACCATGCAGTACCCTATTTATTTCAACCTCGGTATTTCATACAATATTTTAAAGACTCTCAAGGTCATGGCATCGGGGGAGATCACTATACATAAAGGCCGCGATATGGACGAAAGGGAGAAGGACTACGATCCGGTGGGCTACCGCGCCGGCGCCGGCCTTGAGTGGTGGTTCCTGAAGAACGTGTGCGTAAGCGTCGGGTATTCATTCAACGATTTCGGAATCAAGGAAGACATGCGCAACGAGGCCGACCCTCTTCTTCCGAGCCACACGATCGGATTCGGTTTCGGTTTCACCATCAGCGAGCGGTTCGACCTGAACCTGGGCGCTTCCTATGAGTATTTCATGCACAAGGAAACCTACACGACCGAGTACACCTATGTTACCGAGCCCACATACCATTATGTCAACAAATCATTCGACGAGTATCGGATCAGCGTGGCGATCGGCCTTACTTATCGTTTCCTCGGCGCATCGCTTGAAGATAATAACAATGAGGGCGAGAAGAAAAAAATGGACCTTAAGTCTTAAACGCCTTTGAAATAAAATGCTACTTTTTCAAGGAGTCAACCATGAAAAATAAATTGAAAAAATCAAACATAATGATTCTGGCCGCCCTGGCCGCCTTGTGGCTTTCGGCTTGCGACAAGAGCAAGAGCGAATCGTCGCCTCCTCTGCCTCCGGAAGCTCCACAGAACCTGGCTGCTACAGACGGGACATACGGCAACCAGGTCCAGCTCTCGTGGGACGCGTCAACCGGCGCACAATCCTATAAAGTTTACAAGGCCATTGATTCCGTGAACGGCGAGTATCGCCTGGTGACCAGCGGGGTCGCCGGGACTCAGTGGGCCGACACCACGGTCACCGTCTCCAGGATGTATTATTACGCCGTTATGGCGGTGAACACCGGCGGGACCAGCCCCATGAGCGGCGCCGACCTCGGTTATGCCGGGGAGCTCGCCCCCGAGCCCCCGTCTCCGCCCGCCGGCCTTGTCGCCACGGGCAGCTATCTGCACCATGTGTATCTGCAGTGGGACCAGGCCGATGGCGCTGACCGCTATCATGTGTACAGGTCGGATTCGATCAACGGGACCTATACCAACATCACCGATGATGACGGATTGACGACCGCCGAGCTTGACGGCATCGACGTGGATGGAACCGATTATTCGTTTGACGATGAAAGCACTGCTGAAGGCAAAGCATATTACTACAAGGTGTCAGCCGAGAATGAAGATGGAGAGGGACTCTCAAGCGACCCGGTCATGGGCTGGTTCCCGTATGACGCCCCGGACACTGCGCCGGCAGGCGTAGCGGCAACTGACGGAACCTACAGCAACAAGGTCGCGATATCATGGGATGCAGTCACCGAGGCCGATACATATTCGGTGTTCAGGAGCCTGTCGGCATATCCTTCAACAGACTGCCCGGCCTCGACCGAAACCAGCAGCTATGCGAGCATTGGAGCCACCTCGAGCCTGAGCTTCGATGACACTGAGTTGGCCGCGGACGACTATAATGTATATTGTTATGCGGTCAAAGCGGTCAATGCGTCGGGCGCCAGCGTTCTGAGCGATCCCGACAAGGGCAACAAATCTTCTTCAGGCGTAGCGGTTCCGGCGTCGCCGTTCGATCTGGAGGCCACGACAGACGAGACGAACCAGATAACAGTGACCTGGACCAGGGCAGATGCGTACGCCACCGAGTACGAGGTCTTCAGGAGCGACTCTGCAAACGGCGATTACGGCGTCGATCCGATCGGCGAGGTCACCGACAACGGGTCTTCATCGTATTCATACGCGGATACGACCGTAACGACCAATACGACATACTATTACAAGGTGCGGGCGGTCTCCGCCGGCGGCAGCAGCGCCCTGAGCGACCATGTGAGCGGGTCGGCCCTGCCCGCGGTCCCGGACGCGCCGACGGTCACGGCGTCCGACGGCGCCGACTGGGACAGCATCACCGTAACATGGACCGAGGCGCCCAGGGCGGTCACGTACAAGATTTACCGCTCGACGAGCGCCAGCGGCCCATGGGACGCGACGACCCTGCTCGCGAGCAAGCTTACCGGCACCTCGTACACCGACACGTCGATTACGTTTGCCTTCGACACCGATTACTACTATGCGGTGAGGGGAGTCAACACCGGCGGCGACGGCGCGGTGGGGACCAACGACGGCAATGTCGAGCTTGCCACGCCTGCGGCGCCGACGATCGGCGATCCGGGCTATCAGGATTTTTCGATCACATGGACGGTGATCGAGGGATGCCAGGGCTATATCGTTCACTGGGTAAGAAGTACCGTGGCCTGGGGAACGACTGCAGGCAGCAATTCAGGGCAGATCAATGTTCCGGGCAACTCAAGCGTCACCACGACCTTGTTGAATGGCACGCTGTATTATAACTACCGGTTCAGGGTCCAGGCCTATGTGACCGACGGCGGCGGCAATATCACGCACTACGGCCCGATCGGCGCATGGTCTGGCTGGGAGAACGCCGATTAAACGGCACGATGTTTGACTGCAAGGGGCCGGAGCTGCGCGCTTCAGGGAAAAGGTTCCGGTCCCTGCCTCACAGATCGATTGCGTTACCTTGTATTTTTTTAATCATCAAACGGAATAGAGGAAGGATTTCATGAAAAAGATCATTGGCGCGGTTATTTTTGTGTTTGCGTTCTCGTTGTGTGTCTTCGCCTAGGGCAAGGAAACAGCCGATGCATCGAAAGAAGCAGCGCCCGCAAAAGCGATAAAGAAAGAACATCCGACAGCGGCGCAGGCGACACGCGGCCTGTACTGGAACAACAGCATCGGCATATCGTACAATTATCTCGGATTCAAGATCGAGAGCACGCTGTACTACAGCATCCCCCTGATCGAGAAGCCCGGCATCCTTTTCAAGACCACGAAGATCGATGTCGGATTACAGGAGCTCTGGACCCCTTCGTGCAACCGTGTCTCCTACTACATGAAGCTCGAGCCGCTCGCCATTTTCGACGTGGTGTTCACCGCCGGATATGATTACATCTACAAGGAGCTGTATGGAGGAATTTACAAGTTCACCGACCGGGACGTGAGAAAGAACAATTACTGTTCGAACAATGACGATCGCAAGGACAACTCCGTATCCGAAACGAGCGGCGGCGGATTCAGGATGGCGGTCACTCCGACATTCAAGGTCGCGTTCAAGGGACTGGCCCTGCTGTATTCGTTCACGGCCGAATATCATGTGTACAATTTCGACGATACGTATTACGATCCCACGACGTTCATGTTCCATAAGGGTAACGATATTTTCATGCAGCATGACGCGAAGATCGTGTATCTCATCGAGCCGATCATGCTGAGGGTCGGGGTGCGTTTCGTCGACAAGTGGGTCGACAGCAGGAGCGACGACGATTCCATGGCGATGATGGGGATTCTGCTCTGGACTCCGATGTTCGACTTCATTCCGGAAGGCAGCTATCCATATATAGCCGTGACTGCGGGATCGTACATCAAGGACCGGTATTTCGAAAACGATCCCTATATCGGCTGCATGATCGGCTTCAACTGGAGGATTCAGTAAGTATGGCGGACACGTGCGGGGTTGTCTGGCGTACGGCTTCAGCTGCCGGGATTTTTATTTCCCTTGTAGCCGAGCTGCCGAGACACCTCGCGCGAGGTAAAGCGGACTTCGTTGATGACGTCATCCCTGATTTTTTTCAGATGTTCGGCGTCGCCGGTGATCGTGAAGGCCGCGATCACGTGCCCGGTATAGTTGTAGACCGGGCCGCCTATGCCCATGAGGCCGATGAAGTTTTCCTCGTTGTCGAACGCGATTCCGGTTTCCCTGATGCTTTTAAGCTCCCTGCGGAAATCGTCGATGTTGGTGATGGAATTTTCGGTGAGCTTGTCGAACGAGTAGTCCTTGAGGATTTCTTCCCTTTTTTCATCGCGCATGTAGGCGAAGAGCGTTTTGCCGATCGATGTCGTATGCGCCGGAATGACGGAGCCGATCTGTGGAAACGTCATGAACCCTTTTTCAGGCTCGACGCGGAACAGGATGAGAACTTTTTTGCCGACGAGAATGCCGAGGTTCACCGGCTCCCTGAACTGGAACGAAGCGCGCTCCATCCAGACCCGCGCGAGGCTGATGATGTCAAGATTCGTGGCATAGGTCATTCCGAGCTGAAAGAGTTTTGTGCCGAGCCGGTATTTTGACGTGTTCTGGTCTTTTTCCAGGAAACGAAGTTCGACCAGGGTCGTGACTATGCCCTGAATCGTGGTTTTGGGAAGGTCGAGCTTCTGGGCGAAATCAGTGATGCCGACAGGATTTTTTTCGTCGATGAATATTTCAAGAATTTTTGCCGCCCTCTGGATCGATTGTATCAGACGAGTGTCGGTTTTTTTTGAAGGGCTGTCTTTTGTCATACAATGATATGTGATATGAGCCGTAATTATTTATGCATGCGACATATCAAACGAATTGTATGTCGGGATTGTTGCCCTCCATAAAAGCTTTTTCATCATTTTTGTCAATTTCTTTTCGTTTCACATGAAAAGTCTCTTATATTTAATTCTGAATTTAGAAAAATGCTTAATTCTATTTGACAAAATTATTACTCGTACAGTATAGTCGCACAATATACGGTATTGTCGTATATCTTATAGATATTTTAATTGCTTGATTTCAAGGGAGGTGTTCAACAATGCATGAAAAGAAACCATGGCTTAAGTTTTACGGTAATGTCCCGCATGAGCTGAATTTTCCGAAAATCAGCATGTATGAATCCGTCGCCCTGGCAGTATCTGATTTTTACGACCGGGTGGCGTATGATTTCATGGGAACGAAGGTCACCTACCTTGAATTCAAAAAACAGATCGACCAGTGCGCCAATGCTCTGGCCGCCCTCGGATTGAAAAAGGGCGAGCGGGTCACCATATCGATGCCCACTTCGCCTCCGGGAATCATCTGCTTCTACGCGGTGAACAAGCTCGGCGCGATCGCCAGCATGATACATCCCCTTTCGACCGAAAGCGAGATCGAGTTCTACTGCAAGATAAGCAAAAGCCGCTTCGCGCTCACCATGGACATGTGGCTCAATACCTTCGCGCCTGCCGCGAAACGAGCCGGCGTTGAAAAACTGCTCATATGCAAAATGCAGGACTATCTTCCCGCACACCTGGCAAAGCTGTACTGGCTCAAGGCCGGAAGGAAAAATCCAAAGATTCCGACAAACGATCCCATGATCGTTGACTGGAAAAAATGGGTCATGAAGACCGAGCATCCCCAGGCACTCAGGGCGGATGTCAATGCTGAAGACCTCGCCGTTATTTTATATAGCGGCGGCACCACCGGCACGCCCAAGGGCATCATGCTTTCGAACTATAACTTCGTTACAGAAGGTCTCATGTGCGCCAACTGGGTCGGCATGAACCCTGAATATTCCGATGTGCTCGCCATGCTTCCGATATTCCACGGTTTCGGCCTCGGCGTGTGCGTGAACACTGCATTGTCGAACGGCGGCAAATGCATTCTGGTGCCGATGTTCGAGGCCGATCTTGCGGCCAAGATGATCAAGAAACGCCCGAATTTTATGATCGGGGTCCCGACGCTGTACGAGGCTCTCACTAAAAGCAAGAAGTTCAACAAGAGCGATCTGAGCTGTCTGTTCGCATGCTTCAGCGGGGCAGACACCCTTCCCAGGGTGGTCAAGGAGCGGTTCGAGGCGATTGTCGAGCGCCAGGGCGGCAAGGGCGTCAAGCTGCTCGAGGGATACGGACTCACCGAGGCGGTCACCGCGATTATGGCAATGCCCATGGGCGAATACCGCGAGGGAAGCATCGGCATACCGTTCTCGAGCATGCTGGCCAAGGTGGTAAAGAAGGGAACGACCGAGGAAGCCCCTGTCGGAGAAGAGGGCGAGCTTTGCCTGCACGGCCCTGCGGTCATGCTGGGTTACCTTGATCAGCCCGAGGAGACCGCAGAGGTGCTCCAGAAGCATTCGGACGGCAAAATCTGGCTGCATACCGGAGACGTCGTTTCCATGGACAATGACGGTTTCTTCTATTTTAAATTGCGTGAAAAACGCATGATCAAGTCCTCCGGGATGAACGTTTATCCCGCGCAGGTCGAGGGACAGCTTTACAAGCATGAGGCGGTAGACGAGTGCTGTGTGATCGGAATACCCGATGTCGAGCAGGTTGAGCGGGTCAAGGCCTTTGTGGTTCTGAAAAAGGAATTCACGTCCAAGGCGGGCCCCGATATGGCCAAGGAGCTTATCACTCATTGCCGCAAGGACCTGATCAAGTGGAGCTGCCCGAGGGAAGTCGAATTCATCAACGAGATACCAAAGACCAAGGTCGGGAAAATCGCCTTCACCGAGCTTCAAAAGAGGGAGATCGAACGGCTTCGTGCAGAGGGTAAATATACCGGCGAAAAAGCCGGCTGAAAAAAA
>JAKLIV010000086.1 GCA_022709405.1 Spirochaetota bacterium | reverse complement strand
TTCCTATTGTAACGATCGCGCCGCCGATGGTATTGCTCTGCTTGTCCGTGGCGCTTTCGATCTCCCTCGAAAGATCGTCCATGACCCCGGCCTGAACCACGATGCTGTTTATCGCGCTGTCCTGGCCCATCACGAGCTCCTTCACCTCGCGCGCCCTCGTTGTTATCGTGTTCATGATCCCGAAAGTCAACTCCAGCTGTCCTTTCGTCCTGTTCATCAGGGTCGTGCCTTCGGTTATATCCTTGATAATGGAAGTGACACGCGATGATATCTGCTTCGAGTTGTCCGAAGTGGCGAGAGCCAGCTTGCCGATCTCGTCGGCAACCACCGCGAAGCCCCTCCCGTGCTCCCCGGCCCGCGCCGCTTCTATGGCGGCGTTCAGCGAGAGCAGATTGATGCGGTCGGTTATATCATCGATGATGTTCATGAACTCGTCGATGGACTTGCCGCCGCTGTTGATGAGGTCCATCTTTCCGAGAAGGCCGCGCAATGCGGTTTCCGTTTCTGTGTTGGATTGCGTAATATGGTTGATGCTGTCAGTTACGGATTCCGTAGCCCTGGTGATCGCATCCTGGGATTTCTGGAGCCCGTCCGAGAGCTCCCGGGTTCTCGCTCCCTCGTCGCGCTGGTTTATTATCGAATTATGCAGCCTCTGGTATTCGAGCTTGAGGATGTCGAAGTCCCTGCGCATGTCGCTGCTCGTGCTTTCCTGCTCGCTCGACATCCTGGAAAACCTGTCGCTGATGGCGCTCAAATCGCCGCTCACCGACATCATGTTGTCGGACATGTCCCTTACCGTAGCCACGACCTCCTCGAGATACTGCGCCCGCTGTCTGGCGACGTTTTCGCTTTTCGAAAGGTTCATGTTGAGGCTGGTGACCTCCCTGCGCATCGTGTTGATGTTGTCGGCAAGCGCGCCCGACAGCAGCACTGCGGTCATCGAAGAGCCGATCTGGATGCTCCAGTTGGTCAGAAAATTCGAGGGCAGCACGCCGAAGGTCTTGAGCGAATACAGGATTATGCCCACCATCATGAAAATCCAGCTCATCAGGAAAAACCTCGCGTCCCGCGATCCCCGAATCACAAGGACGGCCGAGAGAGTCAGCATGGCGGTGCAGCCGATCAGCGCTATCGCCGTGGCCCCTTTTATGCCGATTTTGTACGGCGCAATCAGGGACACACACATCCATAGCATGCCGGGCCCGATTATGAGGGCTATGGCGAACTTGTCTGCGACCGGATGTTTCTTTTTGGTCTGCATGAAGGTGCGGACCATCAATCCACAGGCGAAGGTTACCATCGCAATGAAAAACGGGAGGCATTTATTGCCCCACCACGGCAGATCGGGCCAGAGGTACTGGTACGAAAACCCGTTCAGGGTGAACTGAAAAAATATCCACGATACGATGAACATGACATAGAAGAAATAGGTCCTGGTGCGCGTCAGCATGAATATCAGCAGATTATATATGAACATGATGAAAAGAATCCCGTAATACGCCCAGAACACCGGTAGTTCCTGCTTCAGTTTGTCGATATAGGACCTCACTGACATCAGTGTTATCGAAAAATTTACCGAACTCGTGGTCTTCAGCCGCATGTAGTAGGTGAGGGGCTCTTCGGACGGATAAATCCTGAACATCATTTTGCGGTCGTTTTCATCTCGCTGTGAAAAAGGAAGCATGTCGCCGGTCTTTCTGACCGTATAGGCCCCGGATTCGTCCGGTGAATAAAGGTCAACGCTGTCGAGCATCGGGTAATCGAGCTCGAGGAATATCTGATCATGCTTCGTCGAGAGACTTTTCAAAGAGAACCTGAACCAGTACACAGTTGAGGTGAATCCGAAATTTATAGAATCCCCCCCGGGACTTTTCCATTCGGCCGATTTCATGGCTCCCTGGAGCTCAAGCCCGCCGTTGACGTCTTCAAGATATTCCGCGTTTCTGAAAACCGGGAAGGTGTTGAAATCCTTCGGTATTTCGATTGTTTCAGCGGCAAAAGCATTAAGCGATACGAGCATGATGAGAACGGTTATGATCCTGGTGCGCATATAGAGAACCTTTCCTGTATTTTTTGCACATATAGATGCAAACTTTTAGTGTTGTCCATCATATTTTATGAGGTTCCCTCAAATCTTATTAATAATTACAGAAAGAAAAATTCTTGACGTCATACACCATGATCGTCTATTTAGCAGGATAAATTTTTTTACTACCGGGACAATATGAAACTCGAAGATTGCAAGAATTGCCCTCACCACTCAGGCTACAGCCAGGGACAGATCCATTGCCGCTACTGGGGAACCAACATCAACAGCGTGGCCACATACCAGGACGGCAACGGGATCATCCACGCCGTCGGCTGCCCCAAGGAGAAATGACCTTCACCTGGAACCCATGGCACGGCTGCCGCAAGCTCTCCGCCGGCTGTATGAACTGCTACGTTTACAGGATCGACTCGAAATTCGACAGAAACAGTTCTGTCGTTTCTAAAACCTCGAGCTTCACCCTGCCGGTCAGGCGAGGACGGAGCGGCGCGTACAAGGTCGGGCCGGGTTCAGTTGTTTATACCTGCTTTACCTCGGATTTCTTCATCGAGGATGCGGATGAATGGCGCGCAGAGGCATGGCGCATGATGCGTGAGCGCAGCGATGTCGAATTTTTCATGATCACCAAGCGGATCCACCGCTTTGCAGTATGCGTACCGGACGACTGGGGCGAAGGGTACCCGAATGTCTCGATATGCTGCACGGTCGAAAATCAGGAAATGGCGGATTATCGCCTGGCTTTTTATGTCAGGGCGCCGATTGCCCACAAGAGAATAATCTGTGAGCCGTTGCTCGGGGAAATCGATATCGCCGAATATCTGTATCCCGGAATAGAGGAGCTCGCAGTCGGAGGAGAATCGGGTGAAGACGCCCGCCTGTGCGACTATGAATGGGTCCTGTCGCTTCGGGCGCAGTGCATAGCGGCGCGCGTGCCCTTCATGTTCAGGCAGACCGGAGCTAATTTCAGGAAAGACGGCAGGACATACCGCATCCCGAGGAGGCTGCAGTCCTCTCAGGCGCGCAGGGCCGGCATCGACTATTCCGGCGATTGACTGAATCCAGCCGAATGGCTTAAACGACTCCGCTTCTGATGCTCTATTCAGGCCTTATCCGCGAGATGCAATACCTTCTTTTTACCGATTTTATTGCCCGCCGGTATAATAATCACCTTGAAAATATCGGGCCATGAAATAGTTATGGACAATATTCGAAAGTTGCATTCGAATTAAAAAAGACATATCATCCAGGAATATGTTTCAGAGGTTTTATGTTCACAAAAATATTAAAAAACAATAATGCGCTGACAATCTCGGACGACCTGTTCTCCGAGGTGATGGTAAGAAACAACAGGAGACTCTTTCTGTCCTTCTTTTCGATACTGCTGCTCGCGAACCTTGCGACCATAGCCATTAAGGCCGCAGGCAGGGGTTCGGAATACCTGACCTATCAGAGCATAGCCATAGAATGCGCTCTCGCGTTTTCGATACTGATCATCGGGTTTTACCTGGCCAAAAGGATGAAAGGCCACTGGTCGTCGAGCTATATTTCGATTACCGGCGTAATACTCTGCCTGTTCATTTTCCAGTATGTCATTTACGGAGCGCCCGAGGTCTTCGCCACGTTTTACATATCGTTCTCACTGAGCGTGCTGTATTTCAACCGGCGGGCGTCCTTATACAATTTCGCCTTGATTATGGCTGTCCAGATAATTCTTTTCGCCGTCAGGCCGGAACTGATCCCGGGCGGGCCCAAGAGCAACATCATGGTGCGATTCCTGGTCTATATCTGGGTGGCCATCGGGGCCACTGCCGGCGCCGGCGCAACCCGCAACCTGCTTGCCATAGCAGTGCAGAAGCAGAAAGAGGCGAAAAAGACCCTCGAGAACCTCCGGATGGCGGCCAGGACGATCCTCCACACGATCGACATCATGAAACAACAGAGCCTCGAGCAGGACAGGATATCGGACGAGCTGAAGACAATTTCAGAGAACCAGGCCGCTTCTCTCGAGGAGATAGCGGCCTCGCTCGAAGACCTCGCTTCAAAAGCGGATTCGAACAACCGCATAGCCAAGTCTCTGTACGAAGAAGCCGAAGAGTCGGTGAAGTCGCTCGAAAACCTCAAAGTGGTCAACGGCGTGGTGCAGAAGGGGACCGATCGGATATACAAAAATCTCCAGAGCGTCATGGAATACTCGTCGAACACCTCCCACCATATCGGGCTCTCTATCGAGAAGTTCAACATTCTCCAGGCTAAGAGCAGCGAGATATCGGCGTTCGTAGCGGTCATAAACGACATCGCAGACAAGGTAAACCTGCTGTCACTGAACGCCTCGATCGAGGCCGCACGGGCGGGCGAGCACGGCAGGGGCTTCGCCGTGGTAGCGGAGGAGATATCCAAGCTCGCCGACGCCACTTCCAAAAATTCCAAGGAAATCTCCAAAATAATTAATGAAAATATTGCGATGATATCAGAAAGCAGCGAACTCATCAACCGTTCATCGGACATGATGGGCAAGCTCGACACCGCAATCGGCGTAATCAATGAAGACCTGACCGGCGCCGGCTCGAAAATCGTCGAGATCGACAGGGCCATCGAGACCATCGACAACCTGAACAAAAAGATCTTCGAAACCAGTAAAAACATCGAGAACTCGACCAACCAGCAGAAGCTCGCCACGGAGGAGTCGAACAAGACGACCGCCGGCGTCTCGAAGTATGCGATGAACATCGTCGAAATATCGCGGAAGATATCCGAAAACAGCAGGTCGACCGGAGGCATAGTCGAGAAGCTCGGTTCAATGGCGGGCGGGATGACGGCGTAGACATTCATCGCCGTCGTTTTGGAAAGCACCGGCCGCGTAACGCTTTTTGAAAAACCAAAGACAGTCGTCACCCTGTTGCCGGTGATCAGCCGAAGGCCCGAATGAAACGCAATATCACTCTTGACACCTGCATCCAATAGATATAAGCTGAATATAGCGCCATTTCTTCTTACAATACACAATACTCTGGCTTTGCTTATGGATAGAATATACGATTATCAACGAATCCAGAAGACAAGCAGAATCCGCGGCAGCATTGTTGATCTCGGAAACGCCGGCTTCTTCAGCAAGGTAAAGGTAAATGCACCAGAAAATCCCGAAGAATCCATCGTTGGAGAGTCGGTTTTCAAATGCATCCATGTAATCGAATCGCCGGGAGAAAAAAGAATTTTATCAGCCTATCGCAATGACGGCGAACCCGGGGTACTTCTCATCGTCTGGAATGGATTTCCCTATTATTCTCACATAGAACAGGGCGGAGATTTCATGCTCCAGTTTTTTTCTTCGGACAGGGAAGCAAGGCACCTGATCATCGACAACACCTATGTTCTTTCCGGATGGATGAACGAAAAAATGACCCGCTATCTCGACAATGGCTGGTTTCCGGGCCTGATCGAGCTCGGCCTCGAGACATTCTGCCATCTTCAGGCCGAGAGCTACCTCGGGGGCGTTTCCTTCGAAGAATTCGGCAGGCACGTATCGGTAAATATCGATAATATCGCCCGCAAGCTCGGCAAAAGCCCTTTCATATATAATCCCATCAGAACATCGGATATGAACCCCGTCGGATTGATTGACGAGATGTTGCGCGACAAGGCTCTCAACAAGGTAATGGAATTTATAAGGTCATACATCGCAGCCGCGCAATGAGTAAAAGCAATATATGTCACCTGCGCTTCTTGACAACATGTTTCCGAAGATATACAATAAGATGAAATCCCGGCGTTTCCCGGATGGAGTCTGACAATCCGTCATTATCGCCGGAAAAGGCGGCTGATGCAAGTGAACCGCGAACTGCCAAAGAACATACTCCTGGTCGAGGACGAGCCGATCATAGCTATGGCGGAAAAGCACGTTCTTGAAAAATTCGGGTACAGCGTGTTTCTCGCATCCACCGGTGAAGAAGCCGTCAAATCCGTCAATACAGCCGCACCGATCGATCTTGTCCTCATGGATATAGACCTCGGCCCGGGAATAGACGGAACCGCGGCCGCAGATACGATCCTCAGGTCAAAAGACCTGCCCGTCGTATTCCTCTCTTCTCACACCGAGCCCAATATTGTCGAAAAGACCGAAAGTATAACCTCATACGGGTATATCGTGAAGAATGCGGGAGAGACCGTAATTCACGCATCAATCAAGATGGCATTCAGGCTGTTCGAAGCGAAAATGCTCGAAAAGAAGCGAAGCGACGAGCTCCGACTGGAGCGCGACCGTGCGCAGATGTATCTCGATGTCGCCGGAGTCATGTTCGTGGCCATCGACAGAAACGAAACGGTCTCCTTGATAAACAGGAAAGGATGCGAGATTCTCGGACTATCGAAAAACGACATTATCGGAAAAAACTGGTTCGATTCGTTCATACCGGGAGAGTGCGCCAGTGAAGTGAAAACGGTATTCAGAAAGATGATGAATGGCGAGATCGAACCCGTTGAGTTTTACGATAATGAGGTGGTGACCGCGTCGGGCGTGAGGCGCCTTTTATCATGGCACAACACCGTTCTCAGGGACAGGGACGGCGCCATCACGGGAACGCTCAGTTCCGGCGTGGATATGACCGAGCACCGTAAAACAGAGATGGAGCTCCTGAGACAGATAAAAGAGAAAGAAGTTCTTGTCGGGGAGATCCATCATCGCATCAGGAACACCATCACCGAGATCGCCGACATGCTGGAGCTTCAGGCGCAGGACGCATCAAATGCGGAAACGGAAGCCGCCCTGCGCCAGGCGATCGGCCGGGTCAACACGATGCGGGACATCCGGGGCGGGATGCTCAAAAACGACGACTAAACATGCGCCGAGTCAATGGCGGCATTGACCGGGTAAGTCCTGACAAATGTACTTGATTTTTTTTTCGATCAATTATAACATCCGTCATAAAAGAGTAAAACATTAACCGTTTACAGGAGGCTCATCGTTATGAGATGGATTAAATCTCTGATTGTCCCGGTTTTTTTATTCGCTTTGCTGTTTATCGCGGCCTGCGATGACGGAGGAGGCAAAGAGAAGGACAAGATTCTGACATTCGCCGGCAGCGAACCGGTCGGCGATTTCGTGGTCATACAGCTCAACAAGACAGACCGCACGGTGAGGCGCGTCAACTATACCAACCCTTCAGACAGCGGCTGGCTCACGTATCACTCGGTCGCTGCGACACACGAAAACGCGCAGGGATTTTCAATACTCAAGAGGGTCGATATTAATGACGAAGGCGACTATGTGCTTTTCGCCGAGTTTCCCAACACTGCGCTGGTTTACCAGATGTTCCTCACCTCTGATGCACCGAGCGGCTACCCGGTATACGTCGTGCTCAGGGATAAAGTCGACAAGGCCGAATATTCAGAAAAGGCGTACAACTGGATAAAAATGAAAATCGGTTCAGATCCCGTAGATCCCGATGCTGCTGAAATGGAAGCAGGGTTTGCGGCGTTCGACACCTACGTTGAAGGCTCCGGAACCTACGAAGGCCTGCTCTACGGCGCAGGGTTCAACAGCGAAGAAGAGGAAGATGTGGTTACTCATGGCATTACCCCAATCAATGACGGCTCCTCAATGATTTCTTCATTCGTTGAAAACACCGAACTCGTGGCAAACACCATGTGGACAGGAACAGTAGGAGACATGGATTCAGCCATTACTCTTACCGGCACCGGGTCAGGCACCAATATTCTTGACTTCGGCCCCGATCAAGGCGGCGGCATGGGCCTCGTGATTCCCCAGTCCGATGTCTCGCTCGCCGATGCGGCAGGCACCTATTTCGTCCTCTGCTATCAGAGCGATAAAACCGCCGATACCGAGACCGTTCAGCCGATCAAAGTAGTGCTGTCGACCGAATCCGGCGCAAACATAAGGGTGTTTGACTATGAAGCGAAAACCAACGGGGCGACTGGTCTAATATTGACCGACACCCTTACCGCACTTGCTTCGCTTCCTGCCGGGGAGTCCCCAGGCGGTTCGACAGCAATAAACTTACAATTTGAGGAGGCAGCCGGAAATGACGGGGCTTATTCAACGGCGGTACAGAATGCGCACCTGTGTCCCGGCGTCTTTGTCGCGAGCGATGAAACTTCCGGCGAATGGGTCATTACGGTCAGCATCGACCCGCTGGGCAATTTCTTCGGTTTCACCATGCTCGACGGTACGGGCGCTAACGACATCGTCAGGTTCGGGTTTGGCATCAAGGACGACGGGTACGAAAACCTCCCGTGACCTGAAATCAGGGGAAAAAAAGATTTTTCCCTGACGAATTTTTCCTTGAATAATAACGATACATGCCGTGGTCTTGAGAGATCACGGCATGTATTTTTTAATGAGGCATGAACAACCATGACGCCGTATATCATCCATTACAGGCCCTCGTATCCAGGGTTTTATTCAGATCATCACCCGCTGTTTCGGATCGGGCCGCGCAACAGCTTGACAATAATGAAAAATCCGATATAATACTGTATAAGCGAATTATCGTTACCAATATGCTTTGCCCACAGCTACATTTAACTTTTCTCAGGCCGTCTGCATGAACGCGAAAAACCGGACAATCCTTCTCGTAGAAGACGAGGCGATCATCGCCATGGGCGAGGCGCAGACGCTCAGGGGCTTCGGGTACGAGGTCATCGTAGCCGGTACCGGCGAACAGGCCGTCGATATCGCATGCGCGAACAATACGGTCAGCTTCATTCTCATGGACATCGACCTGGGCAGGGGCATAGACGGCCCGCACGCCGCGCAGAAAATACTCGAACACAGGCATGTTCCCATCGTGTTTCTTACGTCACATGCCGAACGCGAGATGGTCGACCGGGTGCGCGGGATCACCCGTTATGGATACGTGATAAAGAACTCAGGGGATTTCGTGCTGCAGTCGTCGATCGAGATGGCCTACGATCTGTTTGACGCCAACGAGAAGCTGCTTATCCAGCACGGACTGAACTACGCGCTCAATTCGATCACCGATCTTTCTCAGGGTCTCAATATAGTGATGAAGACTGTTCTGAAGCTTGAAAGCATCGACGCCGGCGGAATATATCTTCTCAATCAATCGACCGGCGCGTTCGATCTGATGGCGCATCATGGGCTCTCGCCTGAGTTGGTTTCGCGCATATCTCATTACGATAAGGATTCCCGCAATGTCGGGATAGCCAGATCGGCCGTTCCCCGGTACGGCAATTTCGAAGAATTCAATTTGCACGATAAAGAGGAGTTCCTCGGGGAAAACCTGCGTTCCATCGCGGTCATCCCGATAATGTCCCGACAGGAACTTATCGCCGTACTCAATGTGGGTTCGCACTCTGCGGATTCGATCCCTGCCGGGACCCGCATCGCGCTTGAAACGATCGGCTCCGGTATCGGCAGCGCGCTGATGCGCCTGCGGACCGACGCAGCCCTGCGCGAAAGCGAATTGAGATACCGCCGGATAGCTGAGAATATGAGCGATATCGTGAGCGAGGTCGACCCCGACGGCGTAATCAGATATCTGAGCCCCTCGTACGCCAGGATTTTCGGCGAAGACCCGGAATCGCTGCTGGGCGCTTCGGTGCTCGACCGCGTCCATCCGGATGACCGCGACCAGGTCGTTGCGGTGTACATCGAATCCGTCAGGATGAAAGCCCCGAGGGAGACCGAGCTTCGGTGGAGACATGCGGACGGGCGCTATATCTGGCTGCGCTCGAACGGCAGGTCATTTTTCAGCGAATCGGGCGAGGCCCTCGGTTCAATATTCACCAGCAGCGACATCACTGAGAGAAAACGCGCCGAAGATGCATTGAGGGTCGCCGGCGCGAAATTCCGGCTGCTTTTCGAGCATTCTCCCGACGGTATCGTCATAATCGACCCGGCCACGGCGAAGCCCATTGAATTCAACGAAACCGCTCACCGCCAGCTGGGATATTCGCGAGATGAATTTTCAGAACTGAGCATCTTCGATTTCGAAGTCCTCGAAACGCCCGACCAGACACGGTCGCGCATCGCGCACGTGATGCGAAACGGCCGCGAGGATTTTGAAACCCTGCAGCGGACCAGGCAGGGAGAGATCAGGGATATCCACGTTACGGCCCAGTACATGGATATCGCTGGCCGGTCTGTATACTTCTGCATATGGCGCGACATTACCGACCGCAAGCGCGCTGAGGAAGCATGGCGCGAGAGCGAGACCAAATACCGGCAGCTGTTCACCCACGCACCGACCGGCATATACGAAGTCGATTTCGTAAAGGGCCGGTTTTCCAGGGTCAACTCTCTCATATGCGAGTATACCGGTTATTCCGAACAGGAGCTCCTTGCCATGAGCCCGCTCGACATTCTCACCGATGACAGCAAGCTGATGCTCGTCGAGCGGATGAAAAAGATGGCCGCGGGTGAGCCGGTCACGACAAGCACCGAATATCTCATCAAGGAGAAAAACGGCAACACGAGATGGGTCGAGCTTAACAACGAATTCATCCGGCATGACGGCCGCATCATCGGGTCCTTCGTGGTCGCACATGATATAACCGAGCGGAAGATCGCAGACCGGAAGATACGGGCGCTTCTCGAGGAAAAGGAACTGCTTCTGAAAGAGGTGCATCACCGCATCAAGAACAACATGGCCACCGTGATGGGCCTGCTTTCATTGCAGGCCGGCACCATGAGCAATCCGGAAGCGATCACAGCGCTGAACGAGGCCAGAAACAGGCTGCACAGCATGGGCATTCTGTACGACAAGCTTTATCGCTCCGAATCCCACCGCGACATGCCGATCAGCTATTTTCTCCCGGCCCTCGTAGACGAGGTCATTTCATTATATCCCGAAAGCGGGACGATCGATGTAAGTAAAAACATCGCCAATTTCACGGTAAGCGCGAAATTACTGACGCCGCTGGGCATCATTATAAACGAAATTCTATCGAACGCCATGAAGTACGCGTTTGTCGGCAGAGGCCATGGAGAGATAAGTGTCGCCGCGTCCGCCAGGGATAATCGCGCGACCCTCGTCATCGAGGACAACGGTAACGGCATCCCCGATCACGTCCGCGCCGGAGAAACGGCCGGTTTCGGCCTGATGCTCGTGCATACCCTGAGCAGGCAGATCGATGGAGATATGAAAATCGAGCGGGACGGAGGCACGCGCTTTACCCTGGAATTCAATTTGTAGGAAGTTGCAGGCGCTTAACCCGGGTCTGGCGCGCCGGAGGAACTGGACATCCGGCGAAGAGAGAGCGCTACAGCGAATAGATCTCCCTTCCGAACGTGTGTACCCAGTTTTTTTTCAATACGGCTATCGCCTCATCGGTCTTGTCGACGCCGAGGATCACTATGGGCTGACCGCTTTCGCCCCTGCCAAGAAAGGGATAAAAATAAAGAACATTAATATGAGCCGATTTCAGCGGTTTCAGTATCGCCCTGAGGCCGCCCGGATGGTCTGGAACCTCGACCGCTATGACATCGGTCTCTTTGGGAGCGAAGCCGTGGCTTTTGAGGACGGTGAGCGTCTTTTTGGGGTCGTCGGTGACGAACCTGACCGTGCTCATGTCCGAGGTGTCGGCCACGGTGATTGCCCTGATGTTGATTCCCTCTGCGCCGAGGTATTCGCTCACCGACAGGAACCTTCCCGGCGTGTTGTCGATGCTTACCGATATCTGTTTGATTGACATATGGCGCTCCAGTAATTGTTCTATGCGAGTTCGTACCCGGCCGCAAGGGCTTTCCTGTTGATGTCGATGAGCTTCTGCTTGCCCTTCAGCGTGACCGAAAGCCCGTCGATAAGGCTGTCGAAGCGCACCAGATTGCTTTTTTTGATGAAGGCCCCCAGCATGACCATGTTCGCGGATTTGATGTTTCCCAGTTCCTCGGCGACGGCGTTCACGGGCACGTTGACGAGATCGATGTCCCCGCGGTTTACCGGGTCCTTTATCAGGGTGGAATTAAGGAAGAATATGCCCCCGGATTGCAGCTGGTTCTGGAACCGCAGCATCGAGGGATGGTTCATGGCGATGATGTAGCTCGGCGACGAGGCCACCGGAGAGGCGATCTCCTCGTCGGAAACCGAAACCGTACAGTTTGCGGTCCCTCCGCGAACCTCTGCACCATATGCGGGGAGGTACGTCACGTATTTGCCCTCGATCATGGCGGCCTGCGCCAGGTTGAGCCCCATCGACAGTACGCCCTGTCCGCCGAAACCGGCAAAAACCGTTTTAATCAGCACTTCGCTTACCCGTAGTATCCTTTATTACTCCAAGGGGAAATTCCCTGGACATTACCTCGTCAACCCACTCCCAGGCCCTGACAGAGCTCATTTTCCAGTTTGTGGGGCAGGGCGAGAGTATCTCGACGAGAGAGTATCCCCTGCCGTCAATCTGGTTCTGGAACGCCTTTTTGATCGCCTTCTTCGCCTTGCGTATATTGGCCGGCGAGTTGACCGCGACCCTTTCGACATAGCAGCTGCCCTCGACCTGGGCCAGTATTTCGCTCATCTTTATCGGATGACCCTCCAGCTTTCCGTCCCGCCCGAAGGGTGAGGTCGTGGTCTTCATGCCCAGCATGGTCGTCGGCGCCATCTGGCCGCCGGTCATCCCGTACACGGCGTTGTTGATGAATATCGCGGTGATGTTCTCGCCCCTGTTGGCGGCGTGAAGCGTTTCGGTCGTCCCGATCGCCGCGAGGTCCCCGTCGCCCTGGTAGGTGAACACGATGGATTCGGGATAGGCCCTCTTTATTCCGGTGGCCACGGCGGCTCCCCTGCCGTGCGCGGATTCGACCATGTCAACGTCGAAATAATAATAGGCGAACACCGAGCATCCGGGAGGCGGCACTCCGATCGTCCTGTCCTGAATGCCGAGCTCGTCGATGACCTCGCAGGTGATGCGGTGTATTATCGAATGTCCGCATCCCGGACAGTAATGGAACACGGCGTTTTTCAGGGATACAGGACGGGTGAATACCTTTTTCATCGCTCAGCTCAAACCCTTCTGGTAGTATATTCGCGTTATTACGCGCAGCACTTCTGATGGTGTGGGGATGACGCCGCCCGGCCTTCCGTGGAAGGATACGTCGCCCGCTCCTTCGAGCGAGAGCTTGACGTCCTCGATCATCTGGCCCATGTTCATCTCGAAGTCGAGGAAGAACTTCGTTTTCTTCGAAAGAGCCTTCAGCTGCTCTCCCGGGAACGGCCACAGCGTTATCGGCCTGAACATGCCGATCTTGAGGCCGTTGGCACGGGCCTGCTTTATCGCTCCCTTGGCGATCCTGGCTGCTATTCCGAAGGCCGTAACGATGAGCCTGGCGTCTTCGGTCATGTAGTTTTCCCACATCACTTCATTTTTCTGCAGCAGCTGATAGCGTCTGAAAAGGCTCCAGTTGACTTCCTCGAGGTCGGGAGGATTCGAGGTGAACGTGCGCACGAACCTGCTCGGGCGGCCTTTGGCCCCCCTGAGCGCATCCTGCCTTACCGGCGGGACCTCCGGCGCTTCATGGCTGAACTCCACCGGCTCCATCATCTGGCCGAGCATGCCGTCTCCGAGAATGATAACCGGGATGAGATATTTGTCGGTCAACTCGAACGCGTGATGGGTCAGGTCGGCCAGCTCCTGCACCGAGCCGGGGCCCAGCACGATCGTCCGGTAATCCCCGTGGCCGCCGCCCCTGGTTGACTGGAAATAATCTGACTGCGCCGCGCTGATGCTGCCGAGCCCTGGGCCCCCGCGCGACATGTTCACGATGACAGCCGGTAGCTGGCAGGCTGCGAGGTACGAGATGCCTTCCTGCTTCAGGCTTATTCCCGGACTCGACGATGAGGTCATTGTCCGCACCCCTGCAACGCTCGCGCCGTAGACCATATTTATGGCCGCGATCTCGCTTTCGGCCTGGACAAATGCGCATCCGGGCCTGCGGCCCAGGTTCGCGGCCATGTATTCGGTCAGCTCGTTCTGCGGCGTGATCGGGTAGCCGTAATACGACTGGCACCCGGCCCTGATTGCGGCCTCGCCGACCGCCGCGTTGCCGGTCATCAACATCTTAGGCACGGTACACCTCTATCGCGACCTCCGGGCAAACGACGGCGCAGGAGGCGCAGCCTGTACATTCCGGGCTGCCGCTGAACTCCGACGGCAGGTATCCTGCCGCGTTCAGAGTTTCCGAAAGCGTGATCAGCTTTTTCGGGCAGAAATGGATACAGATTTCGCATCCCTTGCATAAGTCCCTGTTTATTTCGATACGTCCTTTCATCGCGCTCCGGATTGCGGCGCCGCCTTCTACCGTTTCTCCGCAAAGGGCGTCCCGTCACACGAAACTGATCCTTGCTGCGAATACGGCGTCGCATTAACTATTTCATGTATCAGCGGATAGCTTCGCCGATGCAAGTATTTTTAATAGCGTTTGAATATTTTTTTCATGATAATTGTTCATTGGTATCGACATAGATACAAATGCCTGATTGCCTGCATACTGATAAAAAATCGGAGGATTCGATGTGAAGCGTCAATGAAGCCGGATCGCGGTTAACCCGGCATACTATCCGTTATGCGGAGCTATGACAAAGAGTATCGGCTGTAAATGAAGCCGCCACGGATCGTTCATGACGACAGAGGAGATCAAGCGCATCAGGACATTTGAATGTGCCAGGCATGATCGCCCTATGGAGTCGAGCGCTAATATGGATATTCCTTTTCCCGTTCGGTCATCTCATCAGCCAGCCGGTTGATGGCCTTTTTTACCTTGTCGATCGCCATGCCCGTTTTCTCGTCTGCTCCATTTACATCTGAAGCGTCGGCCATGTTTATGGCCTGGGAAAGGAAATAGATCGCGCTCATGCGGAACGTCCCTGCATTGCATCCGGTCCCGTTGAGCGTATCGTACGCTTTTTTGAGCAAACTACGTTTTTCATTCAGGACCGCAGTCGTCCGGGCCTTTTCAAGCAACTGCTGCGCATCCTGGAACTGCTGAATGCATACATCCGAAGCGCACAGTACAGAGGAAAAGATTGCGGCGACAAGCGCCGATGCAAGAATTTTTATTTTCATGATAGTATCCCCGTGATTATGAACAATATACATACATTATAGTTTATCGATCCGCTCCGGCAACTATTTTAATTTCGAAATCCCTTCATCCATGGCTGAAGCTATTCTCAACCCCGCATTCAACAGGCCCCTCCATTCAACGGGATTTTATCCATGAAGGGACCGTAAATTATGGCTTGCAATCCGCGCAATGCCGCATTAAGCACTGTATGCATCAGGATGAAATCTTTGCGGGGGCGGCGCCATGGGAAACATCTTCGCTTCAGTGCCCGAAGGGCTCGATCATGAATTTTTCGACGAATTGCTGGCCGATAAAAACATCAGAATCGAGAGGATCGTTTCGCCCGGACACGCCTCGCCAGAAACGGGCTGGTACGACCAGGAGCAGAACGAATGGGTCATCGTGCTTGAAGGCTCGGGAACGATCATCTTCGAAGACGGCCGGGAGATCAAGCTCGGTAAGGGCGATTACCTGAATATTCCTGCTCACTCAAGGCACCGGGTGGTGCGCACCGAGCCCGGCGCAGCAACGATCTGGCTTGCGGTCCATTACCGGTAGAACGGATGTGCATATTCGCTTTTTGCCGGTTTCACCTTTGTATTACGGTTGACAGTCTCCCGAAGTAGTGATTTCTTATTCATATCCATGCTGTGTCAATAAGGAGGCTCCAATGAAACGGTATCGCGTCTTAATATTTTTATTCATTATAACTTCAGTCTTCATTCTGCTTTCAATGCCCGGCTGCGATGATGACGGTGGAAAAAAGAAATCTTCCGCCGGATCGTCGTTCACAGCGCAGGGCGGCGATTCCTCGATTCTTGGCGGCGGAACCGGAGGCCATATCTCGCTTACATCCACGGGCGGCATCAAGATCACTCCCGGAGGATCGGTAAACGCCTCGTTTTCTTTTCCTTCAGTCGATCCCGACATGGGCGAAAATCCCCTCGTCATTTCTGCCGATACCAGCCTCGCCCTGGACCCGGCCGTCGAACCTGCAGCAGGAACGCCGTATCTGGTTGCAGACGACCAGAATGTCTACATCTCGGACGGCGACAGCGTCATGACCGAGGCTGAGGAAATCGCGACCGGTCTTGAAATCAGGGCCGGCGCGGATGTCCTGTTGCCCCTGAACATGGGTCCCGGGACGAGCTGCTCGCTCACGTTTCACGATTCGGTCGTGATTTCAGGCGCGGTTTCGACCGATTATGCAAGCGCAATCAACCGCGGTCCTCTTACGATCCAGGCGCTGTACGGGTATTTCCTGCTCGGCGGACGCGGCGCCATCAATCTCACCGGGGCGACATCGGTCCCCCCGATCAACGGAGGCGGCGGCGGAACAATGCAGATCATCGCCGGGGCCGATGTCCTCATTCAAGGCGACATCAACTGCTCAGGCGGGTCCGGCGCGGCCGGTGGAAGCGGTGGCTCGATGTCTATCCAATCCCAGTACAAATCAATATATATCAGCTCTACCATCGAAGCTGACGGCGGAGAAGGCACGACCGGTGCGGGAGGTTCAGCTCCGCCAGTCAATGTGATCGCGCCTTATGGCTGCATCTACAGTTCAGTAGATTTTTCGTTAAACGGCGGCGCTTCCGAAGAGGCTGATGGGGGGGGCGGCGGGAGCCTAACCATGCAGGCAGGCCCCGGTGCGACCGGCGAGCAGAAATTTTCCGGCAGGGTAAGCGCAAACGGCGGAACGTCACTGCTGGCGTCGGGCGGTAACGGCGGCTCGATAACAATGTTGAGTTTCGGCGGCATCCTTCATGTTTCAGCCGACATCAGCGCAAGAGGCGGTGTTGCCGAGACTGACGGCACCGCCGGGGTTGATTCCGGAGGAAATGGCGGAAACGTCACTTTCATGACCCAGACATCGACAAGCAACGCAACGGGAAGAACCATGCCCTGCGGTCCGTTACGGGTCGCAGGATCGTTCAATCTCGACGGCGGCAGCGGGGCCGAGGGCGGCGGTAACGGAGGCTCGATGCAGTGCAACAATACCAGTTACGCTGAATATATCGATCCCCCGGCACAGCCCGTCGAACTGGTCGGATTCGGTCTTTTCTCGCTTAACGGGGGAAGCGGCGCCACAGCCGGCGGGGCCGGCGGTTCGACAAGCCTGACCTGCATTCCGGCTACGTATATCGGCGAGATATATGAAACAGGCTCGCTGCTCAACGAAGCGGCCTTCGACCTTTCCGGAGGCGACGGCGACAGCAGCGTTGGAGGCGACGGCGGGTCCCTGTCAATGGTCACGGTGCCATGCAGTAAC
>JAKLIV010000085.1 GCA_022709405.1 Spirochaetota bacterium | reverse complement strand
TCTTCCTCCAGTGATATGCACACGTCTATGAGGTTGTTGTATGTCGGCTGTTTCGACGGCATGTTCGGCCACCTGGCGCTCATGATTGATACATCGGACAGGCGGATATATTACAATTGAAAGATTTTTTTATCAAGCACATTCCTTGTGCGGCGCAGGAGTCATGAACGCGAAGACAGCGCGGTCCTGGCATGGACGTCGCAATCCAGGCCGTCATGCTTTCCCGAAATGAAATAATGGTAGGCGAGGCCGCAGACCATCGCGGCATTGTCGGTGCACAGGAGGGGCGATGCGATGATGATGTTTTCGTCCGGCCGGGATTCGTCCCTCAGCATCTCCCTGAGCCTGCCGTTCGCGGCGACTCCCCCTGCTATGACGATGTTTGCGATCTTTTCGTCCCGGGCTGCGGAAAAGACCCTTCGGACGAGGATTTCCAGGGCCCGCTCCTGGAATGCGTAGGCTATTTCGTTCAAGTCGGTATCGGGGTGCGCTTTCATGTGAGTTATCACCGCGGTTTTTATCCCGCTGTACGAGAAGCGCCTGTCGTCGGGCCCTGGAAGTATCTTTGGAAGAAAAACGCGTTTCGCGACCGCCATTGCCGCGGCCTTTTCTATCGCAGGCCCGCCGGGATATCCGAGGCCCAGAAACTTGGAAACCTTGTCGAATGCTTCGCCGACCGCATCGTCCGTGGTTTTGCCGATCGTCTCGATCAGGCCGATTCCCGCGACCCGGTAAATGGCCGTGTTGCCGCCTGATATGAGGAGCCCGATGTACGGGTATGCCGGCATGTTCTTTTCCAGGAACGGCGCGTACAGGTGGGCCTCCAGGTGGTCGACCGCGATGAGGGGTATTCCCATGGCGTACGATATGGCCTTTGACGACTGGAGCGCGATGAGCAGCGACCCGATCAGGCCCGGACGGGCCGTGGCCGAAACGTAATCGAGGTCGGCGAAGCCGATCCCCGCGCGCGAAAGGGCCCGGTCGATCAGGATGTTTATGGTCTCGAGGTGCGCGCGCGATGCGATTTCAGGGACCACACCGCAGTATTCTCTGTGCAGGTCGATCTGGCTCACGATTTCGTTCGAGAGAACGGTCTTGCCGTCGGCGACGATAGATGCCGAGGTTTCATCGCAGGAGCTTTCGAGCCCGAGGCCGATAACGGCGTTTTTCACTCGATCTCCCTGATGGCCCTGGTCAGCTGAATGTCGAACTCGGTGTCGTAAATCGGCCTCTTCCTGTAATGGTATACGCCCGATTTGAGCAGGAAATCCGCGCTGCGGTCCGATATCTCTATGCCTTTGTCCTTCAGGTATCGGCGGAATTTCGTTTTCGTGTCGTCGTTGTAATCCATCCCCTTCGTGACGAAGGAATCGATCAGCCCGCCCTTCTCGATCTGTTTCACGCTCTTCATCTCTGCATCGGTGAACTGCTCTGGAGCGATCTCGACGTCGGGCTTGATTCCCTTGCCGTGAATCAGCTCTCCCGACGGCGTGTAGTAGTGGGCCACGGTGATGGCCAGGCCGATGTTCTCGTCGAGGTTGTATGATTTCTGCACCGAGCCCTTGCCGAAGGTCTTCTCTCCCACGAGCTTGCCGCGGTCGTTGTCCCTGATCGCCCCGGAAAGGATTTCGGAGGCCGACGCGCTCCCCTTATTGACGAGGAGCACGATCTTTCCGTTGAACGACGGGTCGTTCTCGGATTTGAATATCTCTTCTCTCTTTAAATCGCTCCTGCCCCGCGTCGAAACGATGGTCTTTCCCTTGTCCAGGAACAGGTCCGATATGGTGACAGCCGCGTTGAGAAGCCCGCCGGGGTTGTAGCGGAGATCGATGATTATCCTGTCGACTTTTTTCGAATTGAAGAATTTGACCGCTGCAGTGACGTCCTTTGTCGTGTCCGAGCCGAAGTTTTTGATCTTCAGGTAGCCGATGTTCTTGTCCGCGATGATGTCGTACTCGACGCTTTTCAGCTTTATCGCCTCCCGGGAAAGCTCGAACTCGATGGCGTCGTCAAATCCCTCCCGGGCCACCGTGAGGCCGACTTTTGTTCCCGGGAGTCCTTTTATCAGCTTCACGATCTCGGTGAGCTTCTTGCCCTTGATGCTTTTACCGTCGACGCTCGTTATGATGTCGCCCGCCCTGATCCCGGCCTTCATCGCGGGCGAGTCGTCGATCGGCGTTATGACCACGACCTCTTCGTCCTGGATGGTGATCTCGATGCCCACCCCCACGAACTTGCCGGTGGTCATCTCCTTGAGCTCTTCATATGCCTTCTCGTCGAGGAACCTCGAATACGGATCGTCGAGCGACCTGATCATGCCGTCTATGGCGCCGTAGAAAAGCTTCTGGTTCGATGTCGACTCGACATATTCTCCCAGTATTATCTGGTAGACGTTGTGGAAATAGTCGAGATACCTGTGCGCTCCCTCGGCGGCCGAAGCGCGGTACGAGAGAGTAAGCCCGAGGAAAAGCCCGGTCATGAAGGCGAGCACGAGCAGGTGGATGTTTCTTTCGCGGATTCTTTTAAGCATTTTTTTCTCCTTGCAAGGGGCGTCCCGCAGCGCGTGCGGGTTCCCCGCCTATTTCGACTTGAACGAATAGACCCCGTCCCATGTTTTCGGGGGCGGATTCTTGATATACTCCTGGCACCGGGTGCAGTAGGCCAGGCTCGGTCCGTCGTCGGTTATGATCTCGAGCGCGGCCTGGAACTGGCCCAGGGCGCGCTTCCACTGCCGCTCCTGGAACAGGGCGAGCGCCCTGTCGTAGACTTCGATCATGTCGTACATCCTCTGCGGCAGCGCGCCCTTTCTCCCGAGGAGCTCGTATACCGGGATGGCCTCCTTCTTGCCGATGACCCTCACCGTGTCGAGCCTGCGGGCCTCGATCTTTTCGCGCACCGTTTCGTATGTGGAGCCGCTTATCATCGCGTTTGTCTTGAAGAACTTGTTTGCCCCCTCGAGGCGGGACGCCAGGTTGATCGAATCACCCATCGCGGTGTAGTTGAGCCTCGCCCTGGAGCCCATGTTGCCGACGACCGCCTCGCCGGTGTTGATGCCCATGCGCATGTTGATTTCATCCACCCCGATTTCCCGCCATTTTTCCTGCATCTCCCGGAGCCGCTTTTTCTGGTCGATGGCTGCCAGGCAGCACCGCAGTGCGTGGTCCTCGAAGGGCTGTGGCGCGCCGAAAAAGGCCATGATGGCGTCGCCTATGTACTTGTCGACCGTTCCGCCGTGCGACAGGATGATGTCGGTCATCTCCGAGAGATACTCGTTGAGCCTGTCGACGAGCTGGGTCGGCGTGAGCTTTTCGGACAGCGTCGAGAAGCCGGCTATGTCGGAAAAGAAGATCGTAATCTCGGAGCTCTTTCCCCCGAGCTCCAGGGTCTCGGGATTCTCGATGATCTTTTCGATGACGTCGGGCGCCAGGTAATGCGCGAACGCGTTCTTGATGTAGCGCTTCTGGCTCTCCTCCCTGAGGAACTTGACGCCCGCTATCGAGAGCGACGGGATTATGAGGGAGAGGTTGAGCCCGAGCTGGTCGGCCCATACGTTGAAAAACGAGAAAACGGCAATCATGGCGATGTTCAGCACCACGAACGAAATGCAAATGGTTGCGACCGAAAGGCGGGCGCTCATGCGCTGGATGGAAATCCCCATGCCCAGCGCGATCAAAAGCATCAGGAGATAGTTCAAGACCCGGTTCACCCGGTGAATAAAGGCCCCGTTGACGATCGTGTTCACCGTGTTATGGTACACGCCGACCCGGGCGTATTCCTTGGAAAGGGGAATGGTGCCGATATCGTGGGTGCCGGTCGCGGTAAGGCCGGATATGGCGATGTCGTCCGCGAGCTCGTTTTCGAGCCTGATGACCAGCTCGATGGCCTTCAGGTCGTCATTCATCAGGTCGAGCTCCTCCTTGAGCGCCCTGTCGTTCCCGGCGCCAGGTTCTTTTTCAAGCCGTCCTATTTCGTTCTTCAAAATCGCCGCATATGATTCCTTTACCTTCTTCATCTCGCCGCGCAGGTCTTTGATTGCTTTCCAGTGCTTCATTCTTTCGGCTGCGGAGCCGGCGCGCGCGTACAGCCTCTTGCGCTCCGCTATCCTGCCGTAAATGTCCGACAGGGCGAAGCGCTGTTCCTGCGACTCGATCCTGTCGAAGTAATCGTGAACAGCGGGCGCGTAGTCGGCATAGTCGAGCAGCGCGTAAAAAGGCACGAGGTGGAACGATTCCTCCCTGACCGATTTCCCGGCCCAGTTGACGTACATCATCCCCTGGTCGTCGATGGGAATGCTGATGTCGCCGAATTTGTGGGTCATGGGATTGAGAGCGTTTTTTAAAACGATGCGGTCGCCCGGCAGGACATCGATGTTTTTCATCGGGACCCCGCAGGCGTCGATGAGCATCACGAGCGCAAGGTTGAAGTACAGCCTGCTCTGGTACGCCTGCACCATCCTGACCTTGCGCACGGTGCCGTCGACGTCGGTGTACCGGTTCACGAAACCGAACGAGAAGGCGCTTTCCATGAGCTCGGGGATCGGGTACGATATGCTCAGCGTGGCGCTGTCCCTGAGCGCGTCAAGTCGCGACGCCTCTTCGGCGCTCAGGAGCTTTGTCGCTTTTGCGTTGAATCTTGCTATGGCCTTTCTGTATTCGGGCATGGCGAGGCGTTCTTTCATGTTTTCGCTCAGGGGCTCGGTGTTGAACGTGTACGACAGGACCGTTTTTCCCTGCTGAGCGATCCCCTGCGCGAAGCGCTTGTCGTTGTCGAGGATCACGTCGTCGAGGTCCGTCGAGGTTATTCTCTTTCTCTCCTCGGCCTTCTTGACGAGCCGGACGTAGTTTTCGGTGTTCAGGTGGGACGGGGAGTGGTCGGGAAACATGATATCAAAGGTCGACGACGACACTTCGAGGTCCTTCATGGCCTGCGCGCCTATGCCGTAGTAGTAGCGCGGCCAGGGGAACTGCCCGATGTTGGTTATGCTGTTTTCGTCTATGTCGACGAAGGTGAGCCTGTCCCATTCCTGAATCGAGGGCTTTGCCAGGAAGCGCAGATCGTAGAGCTTCAGCTCGAATATCTCGTATATCTGGGTAAGGCTGAGGAGGGCGACGAGCGTGAACGCCGCAGCGGCGATGATAACCCCTGAGAGCCTGTTTCCCTCGATGAATGAGCTGGCGAAATCGATGAATCTTTTGATCATACAACACCTCAAATAAAAAGGGCCGACCTGACGGCCAGCCCTCTGTATGTATCAGATGACCGCTTTTTTGTCAATTAAAAGCTCAGGCTGATCCCTTCCATGACGAAATGGCGGTCGTTTTCCGAGGAGGCATAGGCGTCTCCGGGAAGAAACACGCCGTAGTTGACGAAAAGCGAAAGGTCTCCCAGTATCTTCCACCGCAACGAGACATCCACCCCGTGCCCGACGAGCAGCTCGTCCAGGGTCGCTTCGCCCTGGCTGATCGCGCCTTCGGTTTTGTCCTTCAGGTAACACGAGTATTTGGCGAGCAGCGTGATCCGCTTCAGGTAGAACTGCTTAGCCCACGAGAAGGGGGATATGGAGAACCCGGCCCTGACCGCGTGCAGGTTGCCGGGCAGCGGCCGCAATCCGTAGCCTGCGCTGAACGTGCCGAACCCGATAAAGCCGGTGTCGTTGCCGCCGCCGGTCCCGGTCCATGAGGCCCATGAAGTGGAATAGTACTCCCTTGAAACGTCGCCCGAGGCGTAGTTGTACTGCACCACGAAGGTCGGGAAGGTCGTGACATTGATGTAGTAATCCATGCTGAACGAGGCGGCCATGGCGCGTATGTCATGCTTTTTGTTGTCAATGTCGAAGGTCGTCCCGGTTTCGTAGACGAATTCGCCGTAGTACGATACCGCATCCGCGATGATCCCCCGGAGGCCGACGCCGCAGTACTGCGAGTTGTACTTGTTGCGCGCGCCGGCGGTCTCTTCGCTCATGTCGAACTGGCCGACCGCGAGAATGTATGCTTCCTGGTTCTCGAACGGGAAAGCCAGCTCTCCTCCGGTGAAAATTCTCTTGGACCCGTCGCTGTAGTCCTTGCTGCTGATCTGGTACAGGTTGTTCTCTTTCTGGATAAGGCCCGAGTACATGCCGTACACGCTGAATTTGACCCACCTGCTGCTGATGTCGAACTGGATGCCGTCGCCGCGGCCGTTCAGGACGAGCCCGGCCCCGGCCGTGAAGTATTTGCGGCCGAACTGGAGCCTCAGCATGCCGTCAAGGAAGGATGAGCTGATATAGCCCAGGTCGAGGTCTATGAGGTTGTCGATCTCGTCGACGCTGTTATAGCCATCCTGCATCATGACCCCGGTCAGGGTGTCCCTGCCCCTGAGGTAAATGTAGGCGTTCTGCCACAGGTTGGCCTTGAGCCACAAGTTTATGTTGGTGACGGCGCTGTTGAGCTGCTTCGAGCCGCTGCGGTAATCGGTGAGGAAGGTCGGCATGATCCATCCGCCGAACTGGACGGCCGACCTGGTCGGCGTCCGAACTGCGGTCGTGACCGACATGTCCTCGTCGGACTTGAAATCCGGGAAGAACTGGTCGGCATCTTTCGCGCTGTAGTATCCCTGCGCCGAAGCGCCGCGGGTGAACACCGCGGCCATGATGAAGAGTATTATTACGATCGCTGTCTTTTTCACTTCTCAGCCTCCTTCATGGCCGAAACTTTGGCCATCACCTCGATGAGGCCCTCGCCGCTGATGACGTCCCATTCGCTCGCGTCTGAATCCATGATGCCCTGCTCGGCGCACGCCCTGAACGCGTAGCGCCCTGACCCGGAAATCAGGTACAGGAGGCTGTCCTCGATCTTGAGGTAGCGCGAGACCATGAGGGCCAGCATGCCGCGGTCGAGCAGCGTGTTCTCGGCCGCCCTGATCCCGGTCGTGATTTTGAGCCTGTCGAGCGCGGCCACGTTGGCCTCGAACCCGCCGGGCGCCCTGTTTTCCATGAGCATGAAGAAGGTCACCGCGTCGCCGTAGGTCGCGGCCTCGCGGTCTCCGAGTGAGTTGACGAAATCGAGGTTCCCGAGGTTCTGCGCCCCCAGGGAAACCGTGAAAAGAAGCAACAGCGCGAACAATATCCGTAGTTTCATTGCGTACTCCTTGTGGATGAATCCTGTGAAACAGGCTTTATACAGAGAAATATCCCGGGCCGTTGAGCGCCCGGGTCGTCGGATGCCGGTGAAACGGTATTATTAAGGCCAGTTTATGATCACGTTTACCAGGCTGTTTGTCCCCATGAGCGCGCTGAGCCTGTCGAGGACCCCTCCCGGCAGCTGGCTCTCGTCGATGCCGAGGAAGTCGAGTATTTTCTTCTCATCGGCTGACAGGTTTTTGTCCCCGATCTGCGCGAGCGCGTTTCCCTTGATGGCTCCCATGGGGTTCTCGATCGCGGCGCCGCCCGGTTTCTGCTGAAAAACGAGCCCGCCCCTGAGAGTGCTGCTGTTCCCGTTATTGCTCTGGCCCTCGGCCACTCCCTCGATCATGTATATCTTCATGCCGCTCGACGGGCCGTACGAGATGATCTCCTCGGTGCCGCGCACGGAAGAGGTCGCGACCGGCGTGGAGACCTTGAACACGGTCTTGATCCGCTTGTCCTTGGACACCTGGGCGCGGATGGTCCCTCGCCTGAGCCCGATGCGGTTGTCGGATGTCCTGGCGGTCATGGAGTTCTCGTAGATCTTGATCATGGTCAGCGGATTTATGGTAACCGTGTGGCTGTCCATTTTGATGACCGCGGTGGAGTTCACCCCGGTGCTGATCTTGGCGCCCTCGTTCAGGGCCATGCCTTCGGTGAGCGGCTGCCACTGGTTTCCGGCCTTGAACGCAACGCTGCCTTTGACTTTTTCGACCACGATGCGGGCGCTCGCGTCGATGCTTATGAGCGCGAATGACACGGCCAGTATCAGGAGAAGAGTTGATTTTTTCATTATAAACGACCTCCGGTGGATACTCTTACAAATATATTCCCGCCTGATTTCTTTGGCAATTGTTTTTTGGGCCCGCGCTCCATTAATGGAACAGGTCGGGGCAGCTTCGGCGGCCCCCGGGGTTGATAATTGTGTTGATTTATTGTATTTTGATTCTAACATGTGCTGAATGAATCTTTGCATATTGTAACCGAATCCCCATCAAGAGGTTTCCCATGAAAAATCTATCTTTTCCGCTCGCTGTCTGCATGTTCTGTGCAGCTTTCATGCTGTCATGCGGCGGCGACGATACCGCGACACTGAAAATAAATATTGGGCTTCCCAGAGGGGTGTCCGCGGCTCCCACGCATGACGGGTTCATCGACCGCGTCCTCGGGTTTTTTGTTACTCCTGCGTACGCTCAGACCGCTCCCGAGGACGTCACGGCCATTGGCATAACCGTGACCGGGCCGAACATGGTCCCCTTCGACAAGACATTCCCGGCGGACACCACGGTCTTGACCCTGGCGATCGACGCGGGCAAAAAAAGGAGGATCGCGGTCAGGGGCATCGACAACACCGGCAGGCCGAAATATATCGGCTCCAGGGTGGTGAACCTCGAAGCGGGCTCCATGCGAACCGTGCGGATCGACATGGGTGAAAACCTGCATATCATCGACATCAACCCTGATAGCGAGGCCGGGTCCAGCCCTTCGGGCATGACCCTGTACAAAAACAAGGTGTATTTCCAGGGAACCACGACCGCGACCGGGGCAGAGCTCTGGGCCTATGACCTCGACACCGACACCGCTTCACTGGCGGCCGATATTCGTAATGTTGAGAATGCCTCTTCATCTCCAACTCAGCTCACGGTGTTTAACGGCAAGCTGTATTTTTCGGCAAACGATGGAACAGGTCATAATCTTTGGTCATATGACGGCACAAGCGACCCGGTGCAGGTAAGCAATTTTACCATGACATATGAACAACCCTTGGGAGAGCTAACCGTTATCGGCGACAGGCTGTTCTTCAGTGCGCATGACACCGGAAGCACTCAAACTACGGCATACTATTATACCGAGGCCGATGGAGTTGTTGAAATGCAGTATAGCGGGGCCAGCCTCCACAATGACGGGTATGAATTCGGTTTTACCGCATTCGGAGACGCGGTCTGCTTTGGCGCATATGACGGAACTAATGTCGGGGATTGTGAGTTGTTTGTGTATATTTTCGAACTGGGAAATGCCGTGAAGTATGATGTTTATCCAAATGAATTACCTGATATCTATCCTTCACATCCGCATGACTTTGTAGCACTTAACGACGTCCTGTATTTCGCAGCTACAGACAACTTGTTTGGCACGGATTTCCATAGATTATACGGGGCATACGGAGATTGGCTTCAAGGCGCAATAAATATCGGCGGTGAGATAGAGTCCAATCCGTCCAAACTTACGGTGGTCGGCAATTTCGTTTATTTCAGCGCACAGGGCAATGATGCCAATTATGAGCTCTGGAGATTTAATTCGCTCCTGCCTGTTCTGGATGGAGTGAATCCGTCGTCAATAGAAATTTACGATGGCAGTACAGGATCAAATCCTTCAAGCCTCCTGGCAGTGGGGCCCGTACTGTTTTTTGCGGCAACTGACGCTTCTTACGGCACTTCATTATGGTTTCATAATTCCATTAACGGGACAACCCAACCGATATCGAATCTCGGGGAAACGGGCATGTTTTTTTCGAGTTTAATTCGTGCCGGTATAAATCTCGTTTTTAAAGCAGGAAGTGACGGTGACGATCTGTGGGTATATGATCCGCTTAGCGCTGCGCGTGATATTGATCCAGCCTGGAATCCTTACCCGATCAAGCCAAATCCTGAGGGGGTATCTAACCCGGGAGATGTGCTTGCAGTGGGCAACCGTTTATTCTTCAATGCCCGTGGCAGTCAAAGCGTATATGAACTCTGGACCTATGAGATCTATTGATCAGCGCTGACGTTCGAAAGGGCCGGGTTGCTGCACGATAACCCGGCTTTTTTATTTTAAGGATCAGCTGTATTGCATGCAGTTGGTGGATTAACTCCCGAGCGTCTGTGCAGCGACTGTAGAAAATCGGTGGGGTTGATAGTCACTTAACTATCCAGTTCGGCTGACACAGGTTCCAGAGGGAATCAATCCTGTCTGTCACTCCCGCGAAAGCGGGAGTCCATCCTGTAGTTTCAGTGTGGATATCCTTTTTCAACCGCCTCGATCTCGAAGAACGAATGATTACAAACTTTTTCTATAATCACGCATGCGCTTGCGAATGCAGTATGCGGTAAATCCGACAAAACAGGCTATTCTGAATATAATTGCAGGCTATACAAAAAACTTGTTGCACTAATAAGAGAATTTCCGGTATTATCTGTAAACCTGCAATCAGGACACCGAATTACACCCCGGAGAAGCATATGAAGCCGAGTCAATGGAAACAGCCGCTCATGGCGGTCATGGTAGTTCTTGTAATGCTCACGATTTCGTGCAGCAACATGCTTGGCGAATCCACAAATTCACCGGTCAATCCCGATCCCGATAATGACGGCCTCTCGACCGTTCTTGAAAATGAGCATGGCACCGATCCACGGGTGAGCGATACTGACGGAGACGGCGACAGCGATCTGGCCGAGGTAGCGCTGGGCCTGGACCCTCTTGATATTAATGAAAACGCGGGTTCCAGGGAAATCACTTATTTCATGATGCCTTATTTGAATGCGTCGCTGCCTGTCACGCAGCCGGTATCGTTTTCTATCAGCCCGAACATATTTTACGGGGATATTTATTTCAGCCTGGACAGGACCGGATCAATGGATGCTGAAATCCAAGCCCTGAGCGCCAACATGCAGTCGATTATCGACAGCCTTACCTGTGATACAAGCGATACCGCATGCAGGTTCAATTCCGACTGCCCGACCGGATACTTCTGCGGGCCTGATCGGTACTGCACATCGGATTCATCCGGGGGAGAGGGATGCATTGCCGATATCTGGACGGGTTTCGGTGACTGGAATAACCTCGATACATACAGGAACCGTGTTTCCCTTCAGGACGACCCAGCGGTCGTCTCTGATGCGCTTGCTGACACAACGATAACCGGCGGTGATGAGGCGCCGTTTCAGGCGGCGGCCTGTGTGGCAAATGGAAATAATTGCATTAATAATTCAACTAAGAACTGCTATGCAGGCGCAGACCGGATCGGTTGTGCCGGTTTCAGGTCCGAGGTTTTAAAAATTCTCATACAGATATCCGATGCCGACAACCAGTGTTCCGGTTCGCGGTGCAGCATATACACTGCTGTTTATGCTGGGAACCTGCTCAGCCAGAACAAGATCAGGTTTGTCGGGCTGTACGGTACGGGCGACGAGGGAGGCGTCGGCACGGCTCAATCGGTCATGAGCGATCTGGGTATCGCTTCTGGTACCCTCGATTTGTCGTCAAACCCATTTGTCTATCCAGCTATGGATGCAAGTGTTGTACAGTATACGGTCTCAGGCGTCAGGGAGATCATCAGGTACATGCCGTTCGATGTTGTTTCGCTCAGCGCGGTTGATATGGAAGATGATGACGGGGATTCATTGCAGTTTATCGACCATATCGAGGTGAACAATACCGAAGGCGAGGATACCGTTGACAGTGACGGGGACGGACATGCCGATTCTTACCTGTCCATCGTTACGGGGACTCCCCTGTCCTGGCATGTAGCGCCGGTCGCGTCGAACATAATAGTCGAGCCGGGAGATCTTCCACTGGTTTATCGTGCCGAAATCATCATGCGTGGAGACGATACTCCCCTCGGGAACGCCTGCGTGGCCTTTATTGTGCCGCCGAGAGTCCGGTAATACAGGCAGGGCCGTTGTCTGTGCATTCCATGATTATATTGAGGTCTGTGGTATTAAATATCTTTCAAGTTTATCAGAATCGTTCTGGAGAAGCATATGAAGCTGAATCACTGGAAACAGCCGCTCATGGCGGCCATGGCGGTCCTTGTGTTGTGCACGTTTTCGTGCAGCAACATGATGGACAATGAAGACAAAAACAGCAAGGGAGTTTCCGTTGTCGGCGTGACGCTGAACAAGTCTGCGACAAGCATCGATGTGGGATCGACCGAACAGCTTACGGCCACGATTGACCCGCTGGACGCGACCAACAAGGACCTGGGCTGGGAAAGCAGCGATGAGGATATTGCAACTGTTGATTCAAACGGGCTGGTGACGGCTGCGGCCGGCGGGATGGCGACAATAACCGTGACAACCGAAGACGGGGATTTCAGCGCGGAGTGCGAGGTGAACGCGAACTGGGTAACCGGCAATAAGGTGACGTATACCGCGGACAGTACAACATTTGCCATGGTGTATGTTGCGGGAGGGTATACGTTTCCAACGGGCGAAAGTGATAGCGGCACAGCGACTGTCGATAATGCTCTCTGGATCGGCGAGACCGAGGTGACCTGGGAGCTGTGGAAAAAAGTGTATGACTGGGCGGTTCATGCGGATAGAGGGTCAAATCGGTATGATTTTTTAGGTAATGAAGGATTAAAAGGTAATAATGGGTCCTCTGATAAATCCAGCAGTCATCCTGTTACTGCAATAAATTGGTTTGATTGCGTTGCCTGGTGTAATGCGCTGACAGAGTGGTACAATGCCCAGAATGGTGCTGATTTTGATTGTGTTTATTACAGTAATAATACCTATACCTCTCCGTTACGTAATTCAAACACAAGTAATCCTCGGCCATACATCAAGTCATCAACGACCTCGAATACCGAGATGGTAAATTGTTCGGCAAAGGGATTTCGCCTGCTGACGTCAAATGAGCATGAGCTTGCCGCCAGGTATCGGGGAACTGATACAACTAATACTGTCCTGAAAACAATAAACAGTATCGACTTTAGCGTTCCTTCAAATGCTGTTTATTGGACAAAAGGGAATTCAGCAAGCGGTGCATGGACATATTATAACGATACCAGCGACATATACGTGGTCAATGGTTTTCCTGACGGCAAAGACATCAACGATTTGGTTGCGGTATACCATAATTATTGGGACGGGGATTCCTGGGAATTGACAGGTGTCAATGGTACGGCGGAAGTTAAAAGCAAGGGCATTGCAGGTATTAATGCACTAGGACTTTACGATATGAGCGGGAATGTTTCGGAATGGTGTGATGATGTTGTTTCCAGTACTGATCGTATAAAGCGGGGTGGTAATTTTCAAGAAAATGCTGTTTCATTACAAGTTGGCTATGAATTAATTGCGGAATCAGATGATGAAACCGTTTGTGCAGGCTTCCGCTTAGGGCGATGTGAGTAAGATACCCTCTGAAGTCTTTTTAATAATGGGTGCTGAAGATGAAACGTGTTTGTAGATTTACAAATACAACATATCATACAGGAGATTTCATGAAACGTCCCGTTCTTTTCTCAATGATGCTGGCCGCCTCAATAATTTTCATTCATGATCTGCCAGTACACGCCGCTTCGATTAAAACAGCCGTGTTCACCTTCGCGCGCGAGAACTGCGAGGCCGATATCTCCGCTAAAATCGAATCCCGCGTGCGCCGGGGCCTGGGCTCGGCAAAATACGTGAAGCTTGCCAGTCCCAGCGAGGTTGACAAGGCCCTGAAAGGGAAGTCATGCACGCAATCCGGGTGCGCGATCGCCGCGTGCAGAGACCTCGGGATCGAGCGCGCGGTCACCGGGACCGTGACCGGGTCCACGAAGGAGAGCGCGAGCACCATGGGCGAGAGCGGCAAGGAGCAGTACCTTATAAAGGTCTCCCAGAAAAACACGTACACGATCACCGCGGCGCTCTGGGACGTCAACACCGGGAAGAGACTGGGCGCGTTCAGCAAATCCGCCGGCGAGGACGATATCAATGCAGCGGCCGATTATCTCGCAGAAAAGCTTGCAGGCCTGTACGGCGGGGAGAAAAAAGAAGAAGCAAAAAAGACCCGTGATAAAAAAACTCTTGAGACAAAGGGCTCGTCCGGCGCCCCCATTCGCGGCGTGCTGGGGATTTCTCCCTCGTGCATCATACCCGCGGGCGACCTTACAAGGCTTGCCGGGCCCGGCGCGGGCTTTTATCTCTACGGCGGGATCATGAACGCGCTCTTCGACAACAGCCTGATCATGGTTTCGGCCGGGTTCTGGTACCTGTCTGAGCGGGGCGACGTGAAATCCATGTACACGTCGCAGGTGTCCCTGGTGCTCGGCTACAGTTTCACGCTTCCGAAAAATTTCTCCATCGCGCCGCTTCTCGGCGCGGGGTACCATTTTCATCTCGCGGAGAGGGACGAGTCGAAGCTCTACTACGATCCGTTCCTGTCGCTCAGGTGCGAGGCCGGTTACATGGCGTATGAGTCCCTGTACGTGACGATCACGCCCGCATACTCGCTGTTTTTCGAGGAAAGCGGGGTCGGCATGTACGTGACCGTCGAGGCCGGTGTCAAGTACCTGTTCTGAAATCGTTCGTCGTCTATTCAGGGAATCGGAGCCTGCCAGGAAAAAGATCGGACCTCTGCTGAATCGCAGAACACCCGACAACCCCGTGCATCGCTCTCGTCAGAACCGGAACGCCGTACGCCATCGCCGCAGAAATGGGCGGGAAGATGACAGGGTCCTGGCGCATACCCGCGGTTCCGTATTGAAAAACCTTTCGGTTGTATATATATTTAAAATGTGCTTGAAATCCGGCCCGATTGCCGGATATTTACCATCTGAGCGGTCGTTCCGGAGGACAAAGATGAATAAAAAGATAAAAATCGCCGCACTGTCGACGGTGTTTTCCCTGTGTTGTATGATGTTTTTTTCCTGTTCAAGTTCCGGAAATGCCACGGTCAATATCAGCCTCAACCTTCCCAAAAACGTTTCAGTGCTCAAATCAGGGCCTGACACGATCATCGACCGGGTGCTGCGCCTGTTTTCGACTGCCGCGATGGCGGCGCCAGAGGACGTGACCTCGATTGCGGTGCAGGTGAGCGGCCCGGGCATGGACACCTTCGAGAAATCTTACCCGGCCGACACGGTGAAGGTCACGCTCGCGGTGGAATCCGGGGCTGACCGTAAATTCGTCGTCAAGGCGTACAAGGCCGACGGCCTGGTGTGGTATGCGGGAACCGCTACCGTGGATCTTGCGTCAGGCGAGACCCGGGTTGTCGTGATCACCATGAGGGACACGCTGAGGCTGGTCGAGAATTTAAATGATGGAGATCAGGACTCCTCACCACTCGATATGGTCAGCTTTAACGAAAAGCTGTATTTTTCCGCTGAAAACAATACATATGGACGTGAGATATTTATGTATGATCCTGGTGATGATTCTGTCGTGAACGCAGTTGATATCTGGTCCGATGCAAACTCTTCATCTCCTGCGGAATTGACGGTATACGGCGGACGGCTTTTTTTCTCAGCACATCTTAGTGATACAAATAATGAGTTGTGCTCCATTGATAGTTCAAATACTCTACATAATTATGAGATTAATGCCTCAGGGAGTTCATCGCCAACCGGCCTTACTGTGGTTGACGGAAAGCTTTTTTTTGCTGCAACGCAGAGCGGATCAACCGGGATTGAACCATTTGTCTATGATGATACAACAGGAGTACCGGTACAGATAGCTAATATAGGGTTTGATTATTATGGTTCTAATCCCTTCGGGTTTTCACTTTTCGGTGATATGGTGTGTTTTTTTGCTCATAATGGATCTTATCTGTATAGCCTGTATGAATACGATGAATCGCTTTCTGCGCCGGTTTATAGTTTTCCCGATATGGCGTATACTGTCGGTCCGTCGTCATCAATAGCGCTTTTGGGCGATTGTATGTATGTTCCGGTATCATATAATACTGAGACCTATATTTACAGATTTGACGGTTCGCAATTCGTACCTTTATCGACTTCTATCAATTCAGATGGAAGCCCGGAAACAACTCCAGTCGTCCTTGGCGGCCGCATGTATTTCCAGGCTTTCTATGAGGACTCCGGGATCGAGATATGGTCGTATGACGGCACTGACCCCGATGATATTGTTTTGAATGAAAACCTGGTCCAGGTCACCGATATCAATACGAATTTAAATGGTAGTTCCAATCCTCACAGCCTGACACCCATTGACGGGCTCCTGTACTTCGGGGCAACTGACAGTGATGATAATACATACCTGTTCGCGTACAACCCTGATACCATGCTGCCGCCGATCCAGATACACCAGATGGAATCAGGGGTGAGCGATATACGGAAAGTGGGTAGCGTTATCGTGTTTGTGGATTCTGATCAGCCTTATGGCGACGTTTATATCTATGATCCCGCCAGACCGGTGGTGGAAGGCGTGAACCCGTATGCCCTGAGCGCTTTCAACGAAACTCTGACTAATACGAGGATTCTGATGGTCCAGGGCAACCGCCTGTATCTGGCGTCAAACGGTGCTTACCGCGATTATAATGGAGGTCAACCTTGCGGGAACGAGCTCTGGATTTACGATTTCTATAAATGATTATTACGGTTCGCAGACGATAAAAAAACCCCGCGGCAGCGGGGTTTTTTGTCCGGCTTATATATGAACTCTACTTGATGACTCTCACTTTCTTGATATCCGACTCGCTGATGTCGGTCGTGCCCGTGGTAGTCAGCACCCTGTACTTCGCTCCGCGGGATATGATCGCGCCCTGCAGGACCCTGCCGTTGTACAGGCTGATCTCGTCGATGCGCTCGAACACCTCCCTGATCTCGGCAAGGGTGTTGGTTTTTTTCTCGATCAGGCGGATGATCTTCTCGTCCCTGATCTTCGGGTTCAGCTCCTTGTCGATTTTTATCTCTTCCTCGATGATGCCCCGGCGCATGTCCTCGAGCTCGGCCTTGCTCATCTTCTCTGGCTCGGCAGCCATGGGGACGATCGAGACCTTTTTCAGGGTCAGGGACTCGACCTCGGATATCGGCCTGGTTTCGAGTTTTGTCGCTATGTCTGTTCCCTCGCTTTCAGTGTAGACCAATGCTGCGCCGCCTTCGTCGACCACGGTCTTTTCTGTATACGAAGGCTCCGTTCCCTCGGGCGCGGTGTCACGGGTCGAAACCGCAACCTTGCCGGTCTTGACCGCGACCACGCTCCTGCCTTCACGGTGCGTGGTGCTGTATTCGGTCCCGCGCACCGACGCGACCGCGGTCGGGGTCTTGATCCTGAACTGCTCGCCCTTCATGAGCTTGTTTATCTTGGTGAGAACCTGGCCGTCCTTGAGCATGATCTCGCCGGAATCGGCGCTGAACATTGAGGTCAGAGACAGTTCTGTTTTTTCCTCTATTCGCACGAGGCCCTTGTCCTGGAACTGGATCGTGGCGAAAGATTTGGCCCCGGTTTTCACGGTGTCGCCCACCGATACTTTGTCCTGTATCTGCAGGGGGGATTCAGGCTGGCCTTCCCTG